>NZ_JBWKZB010000038.1:0-66568 GCF_059424105.1 Pseudomonas sp. GW456-E7
CCCTACAAACCCGCCCTTAAATTCCTGCTCAATCCTATTTCCTGAATATAGGATTTTCGCGCAATGGAACCGTTTGTTCGGGCTGGCGCAGCTGCCTATCGTGGCGGCCACTGCACCGAATCGAGCGACTTTGCCCCATGCCCCGCACCCTTGTTTCTGACTGGAAACGTGTCGCCACCAGCGGCAAAACCGTTGATGGCCGAACCATCGAAGCCCAGGACCTGCGTGACATGGCCAGCGCTTACGACCCGGCCACTTACACCGCAACTATCTGGTACGAGCACATTCGCTATTTTGGCAGCCTAGGCACCGTTGCCGAGGTGAAAGCCGAGGACGTGGCCGGCGGCAAGGTGGCGCTGTTCGCCAAGCTCCAGCCCAACGACCGCTTGCTCGGCTTGAACAAAGCGGACCAGGTGCTGTTTTCGAGCATCGAGATTCAGCCGAACTTCGCCGATACCGGCAAAGCCTATCTGCGCGGTATGGCAGTGACGGACAACCCGGCCAGCCTTGGTACCGAGGCGCTGCACTTTTCCAGCCGCGCTGAAGCTGGCAACTACTTTGCCAACCTGGAACCGCTGGACGACCTGACCGTGGGCGACAGCGAAGAAGCGGCGGCCCTGTCTTTTTTTGCCCGTGCATTCGCGGTCCTCCGGGGCAAGGGCGACACCGACTTCCACGCACTCCCCACAGAAGAGAACACCCCCATGGATCAAAAAACCGTGCAGGCCTTTGCCGCAGCGGTGGACAAACTCGGCACCGTGGCCACCAGCCTGGAAACGAGCGCCGCCACCTTTGCCACGCAGAAGCCGAACGAGCCAGACACCGCGCTCACCACCGACAAGACGGGCGATCAGCCCACCGGCATCACCGTCGAACAGTTCAACAGCCTGAAGGGCTCGCTGGACTCGCTCGCCGAAAAATTCAACACCGCGTTGAATCACGGCAAGGGGCAGGAGCTGCCTCACATCACCGGCGCCGTGAGTGACCAACCAGAGGCCGTTTACTGATGAATCTGAGTAATGCTGCCCGCTTGAAATTCAGCACCCTGGCCCTGGCGATTGCATCGACCTATGCCGTGGCCTCGGTCCATGAAGAATTCAACGTCGAGCCGACCCATGCGCAGACCTTGAATGAAAAAATCACCCTGAGTTCGGCTTTCCTGCAACGCATCAACGTGCTGGCAGTGACCGAGATCAAGGGCGAGAAGGTCATGATCGGCGTCAACGGCACCGTCACGGGCCGTATCAATACGGCCACCAATGACCGGGTCGCCCGTGACGTGTTGGGACTCGATGGCATCGGGTACGAGCTGTTCGATACCCAAAGCGACGTGGCGCTCAAATACGCCACCATCGACGCCTGGTCCAAGTTCCCCGACTTTGCGCAGAAGTACGCCGCTGCCGTGCAGAAGCAGATCGGCCTCGACCGCATCATGATCGGCTGGAACGGCACCAGCGTTGCCTCGAACACCGACCGCACGGCCAATCCGTTGTTGCAGGACGTCAACAAAGGCTGGATGCAGATCGTTCGCGAGCAAGCCCCGCAACAGATTCTGGTCGAGGGTGCGACAGCTGGAAAAATCCAGATCGGTGTCGGCGGCGATTACGCCAACCTGGACGCCCTGGTCTTCGACGTGTCCTTGATGATCGACGAGGAATTCCGTGACGGTGGCGACCTGGTTGCCATTATCGGGCGCGACCTGCTGGCCTACGACAAGGGCAAGTTGTATGCCGCTCAAGGCGACAAGCCGACCGAAAAAGAACGCATCGAGATGGCCCAGGTGATCGCCACCTATGGCGGTCTGCCGTCGTTCACCTGCCCGCACTTTCCAAGCAAGGGCGTGGTGGTCACCAGCTGGGACAACCTGTCGATCTATTTCCAGGACAGCAGCTGGCGCCGCCAGATCATCCAGAACCCGAAACGCTCGCAGGTTGAAGACTACAACGCGCGCAATGAGGGCTATGTGGTCGAGCAACTGGGCAAGTTCGCCGGCATCGAAGCGGCCAACGTCGAGTTCGTCACGGTCACCGTGCCGCCAGAGACTCCACTGTCATGAGCCTCGCCCTCAATCACAAAAAGCGCCTGCTTGAGCAGGGGCCGATAGCCGACCCAAAACCCTACACCTCGGCCACGGCCTTGGCAGGACCGGCCAACGCCCAAAAACACCTGGCGTTGATGAACGCGGCGCTGGCCGAGGATTGCGGCCGGCTGTCGGAGCTGAACTCGCTGGAGGCTCGCCAGCGCTTGAAGCGCGACGAGCTGTTGCCCAAGTACCTGGTGTACGTGCAGCGCTACCGCGAATCCGGTCTGAACCACCCGAACCTGGTGCTGATGCAGGTCCTGGTCTGGCTGTTCGACACCGAGCAGTTCGAGCAGGCCCTGGAGCTGGCGGATTTTGCCATCGAGCAGGGCCAGGCCATGCCGGAGCGCTTCCGTCGCGATATCCCCACCTTTGTGGGTGACACGATGGTCGAGTGGGCCGAGGCGCAGCACAAAGCCCAGCGCAACCCGGAACCGTACCTGTCGCAGCTGTTGTTGCGTGTGGACGGTCAATGGCCAGGCCACCGCGATCCCTTGGATGGCGACCCACGCGAGCTGCCGGCACCGGCCGCTTCGTGGGAGCTGTTCGAGAAGATCCCGGCGCGCTACCACAAGCTGCTGGGCATCCTCGCCATGGAAGACAAGCGCTGGGCCAAAGCCTGCGCGCACTTTTACCGGGCCAATGAGCTGTACCCCGAGATCGGTGTAAAGACCCGGATGGATGAGGCCAGCAAGGCCCTGCGCAAGCAGGAAGCCGACGAAAAATCCGGTACCGAATAAACGACTAACCCCCCCCAGCGGGGGCCTGCCGAGGTGAAGGCCCTGTGCCAACCGCCTAACGCAGTCACCCCCGCATCTATTCCGTAACAACCCACCGAGGAGGTCAGCACATGAGTTTTGGCGGTAAGCCGACCACCCTGGTGGATTGCACGATACCCAACGACGGTTTCTGGCCGGACCTTGAGCTGGCCGAATTCCAGGCGTCCTATCGTCTGCCGGCGGAGTACCTGCCGGAGATGATGGTCGAGGGGCTAACGCTCGCCATGGGTGAAGTCAACCTGGACCTGGCCAAGCGTAAAGCCGAATGGCAGGACATGGGCTACAAGTACCTGGAAGGCTCCGGCATGGAGCTGGAAAGCTTCTACCTGGCGAGCTACCGGCGTGCCGCGTACTGCCGCGCCAAGTCCTTTTTGCTCCAGCAGTTCGCCACGGTCAACCGCCGCGAGAGCGCCGAGAACCTGGGCAAAGAAGCCCCGGAACGACATGAGCTTTTTCTGTCCTACAGCCAGCAGTCCGTGCGCGTTCTGCAAGGCCGTGGGCGTGTCACCGCGGAACTGCTCTGATGGAAAAGCTCCGTGCCCTGACCAAGTACCTGATCGAACATCGCGTGGTGGTCGCCGAGCAGCTGGAAAGTTGCGCGGAGCAGGTCAACTTGACGCTGGTCTGGAAGCCTGAAGAACTCGGCTTGCACATGGGCGACATGCGTTACCGCGCTGTGATCTTCCTGGAGCGTTTTACCGAGCAACCGGCGCGGCTGATGGCCTTGCTGGGCACCTGGTTGGTGAACAACGATCCCGACCGCCACCTGGATGAACTTCCGGCGCCGACCTTCGATATTGAACAGATGGACCCGGACGCGTCGGATGTGGAAATCACGGTGGAATTTATCGAGCCGCTGCACCTGACCGAATCGCCAGACGGTGAGTTCGAAGCCTTTGGGACCACCTGGGCTCTTGAACCGTTCGACCTCTGGATTGCTGAGCGTGGGGAGGTGCTGTATGGCGCGTAAACAAGCCATCAGCCTGACCGTCGAGGGCATGCTGGATGTACAAACCCAGCTGGCCATGCTCAGCCTGCCGCCCAAATTACAAGCGCGCTTGATGAACCGCGTTGGCCTGCGTCTGCGCAGCCAATGGCGGCAGCGTGTGCGCAAACAGAGCGACCTGAACGACAGTCCTTTCCAGCCCCGCAAGTTTCGCAAGCAAGGGCAGAAGAAACGCATGCTCACCGGCCTGGCCAAAAGAATGGGCGTCAAGCGCCTGGTCGGCAACGCCGCCGAAGTGGGCTGGGGCAACGCCAAAACCGCCATGATCGCCAGCGTTCATAACGCCGGCATGACCCTGCGTGGCGGTGCTGACCAACTGAGCCGGCAAAAGGGCAAAAACACCCTCATGGCCACCCGTTTTCAGGCCAAACGCCTGCGGGTGCTGGGCTACAAACGTGCCGTTCAGAACCCGGACAAAAAGCGCCGCAAACCCCGCTTTATGCGACCCGGTGTGGCGTGGATCGAGGCGAACCTGAGTTACGACCAGGCCGGCCTGTTGATCCGTTTACTCAAGGGCGACGACCCCGGCCCGGCGAAGTGGGACATCAAACTCCCAGGCCGCGAATTCTTCGGCATCGCCAACCAGCAAGAGGTCAACGAGCTGGTGACCTACCTCATTCCACAAATCCTTAATTCACCGCGATAGAGGCCCCTTCCATGGCTCTTGGCAAAGTAAGTGTCAACAACCTGAACCTCGGCCAAGGCCCGGTGACGGAGATCGAGCGTTACTTTCTGTTCATCGGTCCGGCGTCCGCCAACGTCGGCGAGCTGGTCGCGCTCAATACCCAAAGCGACCTCGATGTCGAACTGGGGGTCGATGCCTCCGATCTGAAAACCCAGATTGCCGCCGCGCAATTGAATGGCGGTGACCGCTGGGCCTGTATGGCGGCCCCGATTGCCCCGGACGGTGACTGGGCCGAAGCCCTGGACAAAGCCCAGCAAGCCGGTATTTCGGTCGAAGGCGTGATCATCACCACGCCGGTGATCACCGGTGCCGAGCTGACGGCGATGCAAGACAAAGCGACGGAAATTACCAACGTGTACGGGCGCCGCGTGTTCTTCATGGCGGCATCCAGGGGCATCGACATTACTCCGGAGCCGGAGCCCCCGTTGAAAACAGCCGCTGCGGCCAAAGATCCGGACACGGCCGCGAAAAGCCCACGTGCGACGTCCAAGGCGGTTCAAACCACCGAAGGGGAAACACCGGCCCCGCGTATCCCCGAAGACTGGTCGACCTACCTGACGGCCCAGCGCGCTATCACTGCCGGCGTGGCCGCTCAACGGGTCATGGTCGTGCCACAGCTGCACGGCAATGACCAGGGCGTCCTAGCTGGTCGCCTGGCCAATGCCATCGTCAGCATTGCCGACAGTCCTATGCGGGTTGCCTCCGGCCCGTTGCAGGGTTTGGGGCCCGTGCCCGTCGATGCCGCCGGCGTGCCATTGCCGGGCAGCGTGCGCGCCGAGCTGGATAAGGCCCGTTTTTCCGTGTCGCAAACCTACCCGGATTACCCGGGTGTGTTCTGGGCCGACGGCAATACGTTGGACGCGCCGGGCTCCGACTTTCAGGTGATCGAGTACCTGCGCATCGTGGACAAGGCCTCGCGCCGCATCCAGGTGTTGCTGATCCAGCGGGTCGCGGATCGCCGGTTGAACAACACGCCCAACAGCATGGCCACCGCGACGTCTGCATTCATGCGCCCGCTGCGCGACATGGCGCGCTCCGTCACGGTGAACGGCCAAGTGCAGCCCGGCGAGATCGAATCGCCCAAAGACGGTGACGTGACCATCTTCTGGAAGAGTAAAACAGCCGTGGAAATCTACTTCACGGTGACCCCTTACAACTGCCCGAAAGACCTGACGGCATACATCGCCCTGGACCTATCCAACGGCGAAGAGGAGTAACCCATGGGTGCGCGCATTGGCGGCAAAAACTTCGATGTGAACATTGGCGATCTGCAAATCCACGTCGAAAAAATCAGCCTGGACATCACCGACAACACCGCCGTGGCACAAACCGGCGGCGTTCCGGACGGCCATGTGGACGGCGACGTGTCGGCCAGCGGCGAGATGGAACTGGACAGCGGCAACTTCTCCTTGCTGATCGACGCGGCCCGTCAGGCAGGCAGCTTTCGAGCCCTGGAACCCTTCGACAGCGTGTTCTTTGCCAAGACCCCCAGCGAGGAGCTGCGGGTGGAGGCTTTCGGCCTGAAGCTGAAGGTGTCCAACCTGCTCGACATCGATCCCAAGGGTGGCGAAAAGAGCGTGCACAAGGTGCCGTTCGACGTCACGTCCCCCGACTTTATCCGCATCAACGGCGTGCCGTATCTCGATCCGAGCGAAATTGAAGGCCTACTCGGATGAGCAAATTCGACATGTGGCTGGCTCGTATCAGTTGGTCACTCAGCATTTTGGTTTTACTGGTCTGGCTCGCCAATGGCGCCTGGGACCTGGCACTCAATTACGACCTGACCAGCTGCACGTTTGGCTAAGACGGCGCGCCGCTCGCCTGTGCGGCCCTGATATCTGGAGACGTTGATGGACCTTTCACCCGCCAGCGTCAGCGTGATGCTGCTGCTCACTGACTTGCTGGTGACCGGCGTGCTGGGCTTCCAGGTGTACCTGTTCCGGCAAATCAGCTTTGCACGCCGCGAGCACCTAGAGTTCCGCATCAAGATCGCCGAGGAGTATGTGCGCAATGAGCACCTGGACAAGGCGCTGAGCAAGCTGGAAGAGAACCTGGAGCGGCGTCTGACCGCACTTTTAAGCACTTCAAATAAACGGAACTGAGCAATGAGCGAACGACGCGAAATCACCCTGGAAGTCGGCGACAACGAATTCACCTTCGCCCTCGATCCGGTGGACGTGAGCAAGTACTTCAACCACCTGACGCCGAGCAACAAGGTGGCTCCCGCCAACAATCTGCTGACCCAAACGGTCAAGCAAGAACAGTTGGCCAGCCTGCGCCCGTTGCTGGCCAATCCGGTGATTACCCTGCAACTGGCCGGCGCACTGCTGGAGGAATACACCCCGGACATTGAGATCAACGTAAAAAAGCGCTCGCCCGCGCCGAGCGCTTAAACGAAAACGCCCTGGGCCAGTTGATGGCCCTGGTCGACCACTGGCTACCGGGTGAAGAGCCGACCACGGACAACATGGGCACCGCCAAGTGGCTGGACGACCAGTATTGGAGCCGTATGGAAATCGCCATCGCCAACGGCATTTCCCGGGCGTTCAAGGGATAACCCGAGATATGGAACACGCAATGAAAACGAACCAGCTGTATCACGGTGATTGCCTGCGTTTTTTGGCAACTCTGGAGAATGATTCCGTCGATGCGCTGATTACAGATCCACCGTATTCGAGTGGTGGTTTGCACAGCAGCGCACGACAGCAAGACCCCTCGAAGAAATACGTCGGCAGCAATCTGCATGCGGATTTTTCCGGAGATAATCGGGATCAGCGATCCCACCTGCACTGGAGCGTCATGTGGTTGTCCGAGGCCTTTCGTGTACTGAAGCCCGGCGCACCGGTTTGCCTGTTCAGTGATTGGCGACAACTGCCCCTGACCACCGATGCGTTGCAGGCGGCGGGGTATATCTGGCGTGGCATTGCCGTGTGGGACAAGACCGAAGGTGTACGCCCTCAGTTAGGGCGCTTCCGTGCCCAGGCTGAATACATTGTCTGGGGGGGCAAAGGGGCCATGCCGCTGGACCGTCCTGCCCCGACACTGCCAGGAGTGATCCGCGAACCGGTGCGCAAGGCGGATAAATTCCACATGACCGGAAAGCCCACTGAGCTGATGCGTCAGATCGTCAAAATTTGCGGCCGGGATGGGGTGATTCTCGACCCGTTTGCCGGGTCGGGCACCACACTGGTCGCCGCTGCGATGGAAGGTTATGGCTGGCAAGGCTCGGAAATGCTTGAGCACAACTGCGAGGTGACGCGCCAGCGTCTTGCCGCGCTTTCAGCTCAGCGAGCCGTGGCCTAATCCATGGCTGACAACAACGCCAAGCTCAATTTCATCGTTGCGCTAACCGACATGATCACCGGCCCCCTGAGCAAGGTGAACGCTAGCTTTACCGAGCTGGCCAGCGGTGCGCAAAAGGGGCTGACCCAGATGGGCGTGGGGGCGGCCGGCATGGTCGCCACCGGCTACGCATTGCAGGCGGCCATGGGCCCCGCGATTGACCAGCAGCGGGCATTGGGCGAAGTGAAGTCACTCGGCGTTGCCGCCGAAAGCCTGGATCTGCTCAACCAAAAGTCCCTGGAGTTCGCCATCAATTACGGCGAAAACGCTCAGGCCTTTGTCCGCTCGGCCTACGACATTCAAAGCGCCATTGCCGGACTCACCGGCACCCAGTTGGCCACCTTTACCAATGCGTCCAACGTGCTGGCCAAAGCCACCAAGACCGATGCCGCCACCATCACCAACTACGTCGGCACCATGTACGGCATCTTCAAAGATCAAGCCGACGCCATGGGCAAAGGCGATTGGGTCGAGAACCTGGCCGGTGTCACGGCGACCGCTGTGAAAATGTTCAAGACGACGGGGCAGGGGATGAGTGACGCGTTTACCTCCGTCGGAGCCAACGCCACCGCTGCCGGCATTAGCTTGAACGAGCAAATGGCGATCCTCGGCACGCTGCAAGCCACTATGAGCGGTGGCGAGGCCGGTACCCAGTACAAGTCCTTTTTGGCCGGAATTGGGGGAGCTCAAGGCAAGCTCGGTTTGAAATTCACCGACGCTCAGGGCGCCATGTTGCCCGTCCTGCAGATCCTCGAAAAAATCAAAGGCAAGTTCGGCGAAACCTTGGATGTGGCCGAGTCGGACGCCTTGAAAGCAGCCTTTGGCTCCGACGAAGCCGTGAGCATGATCAAGTTGCTGATGGCCGACACCGATGGCCTGGCCGACAGTTTGAACGCCCTGGGCCAGGTGAAGGGCATGGAGCAAGCCCAGACCATGGCCGAAGCGATGATTGATCCTTGGGCACAATTTGCCAGCACGATAGAGGTGCTGAACATTGCGTTCGGCCAACTGATCGGCCCCGCGCTCACGCCCCTGTTGAAAATGCTCACCGAGGGTGGCGCGAAAATTCTGAAGTGGACCAAGCTGTTCCCCCACCTGTCCAAAGTGATTGGCATGACCGTGCTCAGCGTCATTGCGCTGGTGGCGGCCGTCTCGCTCTTCACCTTGGGCATGGGGATGGCACGCACGGTGATGGTCGGTTTCATCGTCATTCAGAAGATCTTCCGAATGGGCTGGTTACTGACCAAGGCGGCGGTGATGTCCAACATCGTATGGGGTGCCCTGTACATCACGTTGCTCGGCGTCATGGCCATCGGCATGGGCACCGTCAGTGCCGCCATGATGATTTGGCAAGGGATTATCTGGCTGGTCAATGCGGCCCTGTTGGCCAACCCGATCGGGTTGGTCGTCACCGGCATCGTCGCCCTGGTCGCTGTCATTGTTGCAGCCATTTACTACTGGGATGAATGGACGGCGGCGCTGCTCAACAGTGCCGCGTTCACCTGGCTGAATGAACAATTCCAGGCCTTGAGCAGTTGGCTTGCCGCGTTCGGCACGCTGGCCAGCGATGCCTGGAGCGCGTTCACCACTGCCTGGAGTGACCTGTCGGTGTTCGACCTGCTGGGAGACGCGGCCAACGGCTTGATCGAACTGCTGAATCAGATTCCTGGTATCAACATCGAAACCCGCTTTGCGACGCCGACCGCCCCGGGCACTGCTGAAGCCCTGAGCGCCGCAATAGGCCCAGGTACGCCCGTAGCACTCAACGGAGCGGTAGTGCCCGGAGTCCCCGAGGCGATGCAGGCCGCCGACCAGGCCAACATGGCCACCAAGGCACAGCAGACCATCAACGGTGCCATTCCTAGCTTGCTACCTGCCGGCCCCAGTGAGGTTCCCACCGGTGGCTTGATGCAGTCGTTCCAGAACAACACGACCCAGAATAAGGGCACGCAGATTGGCAAGGTCGAGATCCATACCAGCCAACCCCTGTCGCAGCACGAGCTCGACAAGATGCTGGAGATGGCCGCCGGATGAGCGAATACGTCGACTTGCTGATCAGTGCCAACGACCTGGTGTTCGATCCATCCAACCAGCCCATGGAGATCGAAGACCGCGCCAGCATTGCCCAGGACATCGCCCACATGATTCGGGAAAGCGGCCTGCTGGTGACCTTGATCGCCGAACGCAACAGCCTACGTCAGCGCGACTGCATTCAGCAGCTGGAGCTGATGGTCGAGGCTGACGAACGACTGGTGCCAGGTACGGCGCGCATCACTCAACCGGGGTACGGCCAGTACTTGATCGAGGCCGACACCATTAAATTTGGCAGCATCGAGGTGGCGTTTTGAGCGACGTAGATTTTCGTCAGGCGTTGGCCGACGCCGGCATTCCGACCACGCAGGAAGAGTTGCAAGCCGCGTGGGAAAGCGAGATCGCCGAACAGGGCAGCCGCTTGAGCAATACCAGTGCCTGGTCACCATTCTGGCGGGTCGTTACCGCCATCGTGACCGAGCCTGTGATGTGGTTCATCGACTTTATGGTTGAAGTCTCGCTGCCCAACGCCTACGTCAAAACTGCCGAAGGTGAGTATCTGGAAATGCTCGCCTGGGCGGTACAGGTGGAGCCGATGGGCGCCACCAAAACCGAAGGCAATCTGCTGTTCACCCGTTCCAGCCCGGTCGGCACGCTGGAAGTTGCTGCCGGCACACGGGTCCAGTCTGGTGCCATCAACGGGCATGTGTACGAGCTGTTGACCAGCCTGCCAGGCACCTTTACCGACGGCCTCACCCAGATCCTGATTCCAGCCATCGCCGCTGAACCTGGCAGCGGTTACAACCTCGCGCCGGGTTACTACGCCATTTTGCCGGAGCCGGTACCGGGCATCGTCAACGTGGTCAACCTGGACGGCTGGATGACCGTCCCGGGCACCGACAAGGAGTCGGATGAAGACCTTCGATTGCGCACGCGCAATCAGTACTCAGCCATCAACCAGTGGAACACCGACGCGGTTTATCGTGCGCTCATCACCACCTTTCCCGGCGTTCAACCGGACGGCGTGTACTTTGAACACGAAGCCCCACGCGGCCCCGGTAGCGCCAATGCTTTCGTGTTGTTTGAAGCCAACGTGCCGGCGGACAGCTACCTGGAAGAAATCAACGACTACATCCGCGACCAGGGCAACCATGGTCACGGCGACGACATGCTGGTCATGGCCATGCCCGAGACCCTGCATGACATCCGCGTCACGCTGTGGCCGGTGCTGAACCTGCCGGTGGAGCAGTCGGACAAGTTGTTTGCCGATGTCGAGATGTTCATCCGCACGGCCTTTCGGGAAAGCACTCAAGCCGACTATCAGCCGACGCTGACCTATCCCCAGTCGCGATTTTCCTTCAGCCGTCTGGGCGAAGAGCTGCACCAAAAATTCCCCGAACTCGACTCGTTGCACTTCGACAACCTCGACATCGTGTCCGACCTGAACATTCCCCGCATTCAGACGCTTGAGGTGGTGCCCGGTGTTTAACCTCAAACTGCCATTTTGGCTCGACGGGCCGGAGCTGGCCAAGCTCAAAAACGCCGCGCAGGCCTGGTGGGCCAACGTCGAGGGCTGGCTGAATTGGCCGCTGCACCAGATCGACCCCGACATCTGCCCCCTGTCTTTGCTCGACCTGCTCGCCTGGCAGCGCGACATCACCCGCTTCCCGGGGGAAGAGGAAAGCCTGTACCGCCTGCGGATCAAGCACGCCTACATCAACGCCGTGGACGCGGGCAGTACGGCGGGTCTGAAAAGGATACTGATGCGCCTGGGCGTCGGCCGCGTCGAGATTCAAGAACGCATGGAAGGCCGCGATTGGGACGTGGTGTTCGTGAAGATCACCGACGAACAGAGCGCGCTGCACTCTGACCTGCTGCGTGTGCTGCTCCGCAGTTACGGCCGCACCTGCCGCCGTTACGCATTTTTGACCGTGACCCCGCTGGATAACCTGCGGGTGTTCGCGGTGGAGTTTAACGACGACCAGCAAACCCTGATTGCCAGTTACGAGGAAGCCACATGGCCGCAATAACCATTGCCGGTGAAAACCTGATCGCCGAAAAGCAAGCCGCTCAGGAAGTCCTGGTCGTGAGCAAGTTTCTCTACGCCCTGGTGCCGGGGCTCGATCCGGCCACCCCGGTGGACCGCTATGCCGGCAAACCACCGCCGGAGCAAATGATGTACGAAACGGACATCACCAAAGGCGGTTATGTGGACCCCAATCAAGTGGTCTACAGCAGCATGATCGGCTCCAATGTCGGCGACTGGGACTTCAACTGGCTGGGCCTGGAAACCGCTGAAGGTGTGCTGTTAGCCGCGGCTTACACGCCGGTGCAGCAGAAGCGCAAAAACATTCCCAACCAGCAGATCGGCAACAACATCACCCGCAACATGATGCTGGTGTTTGACGGTGCACAGTCGGTCACCGAGCTGACCATCAACGCCGACACCTGGCAGGCTGACTTCACCGTGCGCATGGCAGGCATGGACGAACGCGAGCGCCTGAGCAACCGTGACATGTTCGGACGAGCCTGCTTCTTTGGCGACAGCCTGGCGTTGGTCTATCAGAACGAGCAGTTCACGATTCAGCCAGGCACCGCCTACGTGGAAGGTTTGGCCGTCCATCAGCCCGCCGGTGCATCCATCACGCCACCGGCGATTCCCTTTACCTTGTGGTACGACATCTCGCTACAAGGTCAGTTAAGCGAAGTGAACGTGGTTCTGGCCGCCAGCTACGGCGACGACCTGGTGGACTTTGTCGACACCAATGGGGTGGTGCACTACTTGGTGCCGGTGGCCACCGTCCTCAGCTCCACCGAAATCACCGACCTGCGCAGTACCGTTGAACCGATAGCTGGAGCGTTGATTCAGCACCTCGCGGCGCGCAGTGGCGACTATCCAGATTTGCGGGCTCGTGCCACCACCAAAGACGATGTCGACCTGGGCAATCTGCCGAATGCAAAAAGCGATGACCCGGAGTCGAACAGCAGTGAGATTCTGGCCACTACGGCTGCGTTGCACGCGGTCAAGGTCGGTATCGACACCGAGCTGGATGCACTCGGTTCAGCCGCCTACTTGGATGCTCAAATCGATCTGCACGATGTCACGCCTGATGTGCTGATGAAGGTCGGAGCGTTCGGCTGGGGCGGGGCCGCCTATGCGGTCAGTGATGTTGACATCGGTGGCCTGAACGCGGTGACAGCCCTCTATTTCGTCAGCAATGGCATAGGAGGGCCAGGAGGCGGGATCTATGAGGGTTGGGTTCGCGTCTCGGCGATTACACCAGGTCAATACGCCTTCCAGGAGATCTACGGGAATGCCGACCACACCCTACATCGCCGGGCCTTGACTGCCGGTGTTTGGGGCGAATGGGAAAGCACCTGGGACTCAACCGATCTGGTTAAACAGACCTCTCCCCAAGATGACACGCCAGGCCATGTATTGCTCACGGGTGCTTATGGCTGGGGGCACGGGGGGATTGTCCTTCCCGACGGCACCGATCTAAACACAATCACCACTGTGGGCATTTACCGGGTGAACCCCGGCCCGAACGTTCCAGAAGGGTGTCAATTCTCCCCCATGCTGGTTGCGGTCAGTCAAGACACTCTCTGGCAACAAATCATCGGCTATAACACCGGTACAACTTACACCCGTGGCGGTGTTCAGACCCCAGAGGGATATGTATTCAGTGAGTGGGTAACGGGTTGGGACACTAGTAACTTTGACCCTGCTTCAATATTTGCCGTCCCTGTCGGTGTGCCGTTTCCATGGCCAACCGCTACGCCGCCCGAAAAATGCGTTTTGATGGCGGGTCAGCCATTCAATGCCGAGTGGTACCCAGCATTGCTGGCCGTGTATCCCAGCGGCGTCCTGCCAGATCTGCGCGGTGAGTCGATTCGTGGCCTGGATGGCGGACGTGGCGTTGACCCCGATTGGGGCCGCCCCGTGTTGAGTGCTCAGCTCGACACGCTGCAAAACATGACGGGCGAGCTCGTCCTGCAAGACGACGACTCGACGTTACTGGTGAACACCGCGACTGGCGCGTTTATGGGTGGCAATTACAGCACGGCCATCACGCCGGCCGCACCGCAAGTCACTACAACGGGTTACCGCTCAGTCGTTTTCAATCCTTCAGCCGTCGTCCGTGTGAGTACGGAAACCCGTATGCGCAACGTGGCGTACAACTACATTTGCAGGATGTACTGATGCCGACTTTAGTGAATGGTTTTTTTGAAGAGAGCGGCTGGATCGAGGTTTACACGTACAGTGAAACCACCACCGAATACCTCGGTCAACACGAAACCTATGTCAGCTGTGGCTGCGGTCTGCCAGCGGGCGCTACGCTGGAAGAACCGCCCGAAGCCGGGGACGGGGAGGTGGTGGTCTGGAGGGATGGGGCGTGGGTGGTCGTGCCAGACTTTCGTGGTCCGGTGTATCAGACTACCGATGGCGCCGAGGTGCTGTATTCGCTGCCGGGCGAGTTGCCGCCCGAGCTGACGACCTTGCCGCGACCGAGTGCGGCCTATCTCTGGGATGGTTTCGTTTGGGTGCTCGATGCCGCCCGCGATTTGGTGATTCAAAGCCGTCGAGAACGGTCGTGGATCGAAAATGAACTGCATTGGGCGGGCAGAGAGATCGACAAGCATCTGGATGCCGACCCGGCCGCGCTCAGCACGGAGCTGGCCTGGCGCACCTACCGCAATGAACTGCGGGCCTGGCCAACCAACGAGCTGTTTCCCAACCTCGACGCCCGTCCTACCGCGCCAGACGGCCAGCAGCCATGACCTGGACGTCGGTCACCATGCAATGGCCCAGCGAGGCCACCCAGTGGGTCGAAGGGCTGGATGAAGCCAAAGGCCTGGCCAGCACTGAAATCGCCAAAACGGAAGAGCGCCTGGCCGGAATGACGGCCACCACCAACCCCGGTCCCGTGGGTTCCGCCGCACAAGAGGCCATTGAGGTCGGGCGCGCCGCCATGACCGAGCAACTGGCCACCGCGCCGGCCAGTCTCGTGGTGACGCCGTTCCAAAGCGGCATGGGCCAGGGCCGGGGATATCAAAAGTTTCTCTCAGCACCCAACTTGCTGGAGGCGCTGGCCGACAAACTCACTGACATCGATGCTGGGCGTCCCGAGGGGGAGCAGTACGGTTTGTGCGTGCTGTTCCTCTCGACACGCTTCGACCAGTTTGCCGCCACCCTGGGCCGCTTCAATGCCTTGCTGCCCACTCCCGACTTGGAACGCGCCGAACGTCGTGCCGCGAACATCGCACGCCTGGAAGCGGAGAAGTGGACACTGCCCACGGCCGAGACACTGCCGCGCTGGGGAGCCTTACCCTTGGAGCGTTGCACCGTAACCCGGGTGTCCCAGCAGACGCTGAACAGCCAGTTGGCCATCTATGAAAGCTACGCCGCTGACACGTCCCCGATGGCTGACTTGAGCGCCTTGGCGACCCGCAAGGCTGAGCAACAGGCCGCGTGCGATCAGCAGTTGAGTGACCTGCAAAACGCACTGGCCAACGGCTTGCCCGATGCCACGATGCAGGCGCGCATGATCGGCCCAGGTGATGCCGCTGAATTACGCCGGCAACTGCTCGAAGGCCCTACGCCCGGCTATGAGTGGGTGCTGTGTGCCGGCCTGTTGTTGCTCGGCAGTGAAGAGAGCCTGAGCTTTGTGCAGGAGCTGATCGGGTTATGACGCTGCTACTCAACGGAGAGAAAGTTCAGGGCAAGGGCCTCAAGGTCATGGCCACTCTGACCATTGAAAGCGAAGACCTGTCAGGCCAAACCAGCAATACGGCACAGGCGCACAAGGGCTTCAAACCCAAAACACTCAGCGTCACGCTGATGATTCCCTACCGTGACGAGTCCGACTTGCGCAACTTGATGCGCCTGGCCAGTTCGACCGCTGGCGGCGGACAGCTCACGGTCTATCGGATCGTCAATCGCACGGCCTCAGCCTTCGGTGTGCGCGAGGTGCAGTTTCGCGACAACGTGAACGCCAATGAAGACGACAGCCTGCGAGCCTGGCGCGTGCAATTCAATCTGATCGAAAAACTGTCGATACCGGAGCGCGTGGAGCAACGCAGCCCGAGTAATCCCGTCGTGCAGCAAAGTGCACCAGGACAACCCGTCTCTGGTACGTCTGGTGCAGACGGTGGCAGCGCGCCCGTTGAAATGGACGGATTTGAGAAAGTCCTGAAGTCCGTCGACGACTGGTTAAAACCGGTCACGCCATGAACCTGCACAAAGTGTTGACCGTCGACGGCGTGTCCTACCCCCTCTGCAAAGATGAAACACGCCTGGACTATCACGCCCCGGGGCGCGCCAGTTTCACCATCACCGCCAGCGAATCCGTACACGGGTTAGTGACCTTCGACATCGGCTACAACGACAGCCCACTCCAGCGGCATTTTTTGGGCTACGTGGAGCGTTGCACTGCCGCCAACAGCCAACAGCAAGTCCTGCTCTGTCGTGAACTGTCCGCCGCACTGGAAATCCCGATGCCGCTGAACCTGCGTCATGTGGACTTGCACGCGGTCCTGGCTGCGATCAGTGAGCGCAATGGCCTACGTTTTCGGGTTCCCGACCAAGCCTACGCCCACACCAAAACCGCGTTCTTCTTCAACCTGGCCAACGGCGTGCAAGCCATCGACAGCCTCGGCAAAGTGTTTTCGATCCCTGACTTTATGTGGCAGCAGCAGGGCGACGGCGAAATCTATGTGGGCAGTTGGGCCGACAGCTTCTGGGGCCAGCGTCAGCCGTTGCAACTGCCCCGCGAACTCTTTGACAGCTACAACAGCAACCAGAGTGCGGTCATTGCCGCACTGCCTGGGATTCGTCCTGGTGCGCCGATTAATCAGGGCGAACGCATCACCGCCGTGACCCTCACCGAAAGTCAGATGAGCATCAAATGGAAGACGTAATTCGCCGTGTGGTTGACCGCCAGTATCCCGAACTGACTGGCGGCTATCACCTGCCGCGCTTTGCCCGGGTGGTCGCCATCCCGGACCCACCCACAAACGCGGGGCTGTGTGACGACTTCCGCCCACGTTTCGCCGCTGACCTTGAGGTTCTGGGGCCGGACGGCGAGCCTGATACGGCATTGCCACTGCTCCAGGGCGTGCCGCTGCCGTTGCCGATGGGTGGTGAGTCCATGGGGATCTACGGCCTTCCCGATGAAGGCACGATGGTCGTGGTGTCGTTTGCCTATGGCCTGCCGCACAAACCCTTTGTCCTGGCCATCCTGCCCCAGGGCTTGAGCCTGCCCAACCTGCCCAAAGGCGATCAGGTCTGGCAGCACAGCGAGGCGGTACAGCAGCGCGTCGACGCCGATGGCAACTGGCTGCGCCAGACGGATGGCCAGATCCATGATCAGGCCAGCGAGCGCCGTGTGGAGGCGCTGGAGAACACTGAGCACTACCAGCGCCACAGCGTGACCGTGGATGACCACAGCATCGAGTCAGTGGGTGGCATCAAAAAGATCGAGGCCCTGGGCTCGCTCAAGCTGCTCTCGGGCGGCTCCGCCAGCCTGGCGGCCGTGGACGACCTGCACCAGGCCACCGGCCGCGACCTGAATCTGGTCGTAGGGCAGAAGCTCAATGCTTCGGTGGGTGGCGATATGGAAGAGCGCATCACCGGCCTACGGCGCAGTGTGGCGGAAAAGACCTGGATGGGATCGGAAGGGGTGAACGTGCTGCAGGTGTTGTGCGACCTGCTCGATTTGGTAACGGCGATGAACACACAACTGGCCGGCCATACTCATGTACCCGGGCCGGCGCCGAGTCCGAGCGATGCGGGGGCATTCACCGATAACGCGGCACAAGCCACCACTCTGGTCGGTCTGTTAAAACCTATCACTCTGTAGCTGGGGCAATTGCACTGACTTGCCCGCCCATTTGAATTGGATTTTACCCGCGTCATTCGTGACCACGATAGGCAAAAAACGGCAGATTCTGTTGAAAAAGTCGCTCTGCCAAAACGGCCTGATCATTGACTGGTGAAATCGTCGTTTTTGCACGCTGCTACGTGAAATCCGAGTCTGGTAGCCTCTGCCAAAAGTAAAGATTTCAATCTCGGACTTGGACGCGTACTTTTCTGATGTGTAAAGCATGGCCGACTGTTTTCAACAGAATCGGCCAAATGCAGCCATTCGGCGTATATAAATTGAAGGGCGACTCACTTGATACTGTAAAATAGTAATATATTAAGCAAGTAAGTCTGTGAAGCCATCAACTTCAATAATTGGGGGGGATAACATCGGCTGTACAGTAGCTACTATCCCTTTGAAAGAGTATGGTTTGAACCCGGTCGCGTAATCAGCTAACAATGTCCTCATTTTAGTTTTTGAAGCTGCTGCTAATCTAATGAACTCATCCTCATCGGCGGCCTTTAATCGCAATCTTAGAGGGTCACATACCAGCCAGATATTCAATGTGACCAAATTATAAGGCGCCGCTAGATTGTCAAATACGTGAGCATAGTCCTGGGCAAAAAAACGCTCAAATATCGTGTCGAATTTCTCTTTAATGTCTGATCGCTTTACATCGGCTAGTCGGGACGACTTAAGTTCCGCAACATACAAATGATAGTCATCGCCGTTAGCAACAAAAACTATTCCGTCTGCCGACTTTGGAGTATATCCCTTCATTCTTTGCGTACAGTAGTATAAATCCGGCTTCATGATAATAGCTTTATCTACATCTACTTCATCGCCAATCAAGAGAGACTGTCCAAGGCTTACGGAAATTCCCTCCTCTTCGATCGAATAAGCTAAAACTTCAAATACTTTTTCGTCAGAATAAAGTTGCGAGATCATTTTTATTTTGAACCCAACAGATTTAGCTTTTCGGCCAACAGAGCCTCCGAAGCATCGGAGAAATTATTATCATCGATGCCGTACTCATCGATACCCTGAGCTCGACCAACACTACCCTTCGAGGTCATATCAAAAAGATCGCATTTTACTTGCTCTGGCAATAGCACGCCACCGACGATCAAGTTGCTAACCTTGTTAAATACGTAGTTACTATGAGAGGTCATCACAATGTGAACTCCGTATTTAGCTAGTTCAGCATATAGCTCCGTCATTTTTAATTGGTTATCAGGATGCAAATGTGCCTCAGGCTCCTCAATCACCAATATTGATTTAGAAATCTCCAATTTTTGTTTAAAGCGGCGCGAACTCTTAGCCACACGCCCTACGCGAATGGCTCCTAAAATATGACGAATATAGACAACGACTGGTCCAATTTCTGAAACCATGGATGAAGTAGCGGATAAATCTAATCTAAGGTCGGTACCCTCAGGTCGGTAGTACAAACGCTTTTCTTCAAAGTCGTATTCAATTTTCCCTTTTAGTACAGATGATTCAATTTTGTCAGCAATTGCCCCCAACTCTGGGAACGTCAACTCTGATACGTCAGAAATGCTCGTTAACTTAATAAAGTAATCACTCAGCTGTCTTGATATCGCCGGCAACTCGATCTTAGAACTTAAAAATGATCTGCTCTTTGATAGCTCCGCAATAATTTGACCAAAGGCAGACAGTGCCTGATAAAGGCCAGAGCGAGAGGCCGGAAGATAATTTATATCCCTGAACCCGTTTAGCCCAGAAAGCAATTTACTGGTAGTCTGCGCAAATGCACGCTGCCGTATCTTTTGAGCGTGCTCCTTTACGCCCGCCGTCTTATAAATGACAAATGTGTTATTCTGAAAAACCGGATCGCGATTTTGCTTAGATTCTCGATATACAACTTTATACCCAAGATTTATGTTCACTACCGAAAAAGAGCCAACATCCCCAGCGACCGTAAATTCGAGTTTCGGTAATGTCACGGTTATCTTGGCCTGAGTTGCACCAGACATCTTATTAACGACGGACCCTACCTCCTTGTAAGAACCATCAACATACTCAGAAAACACATTAAGAAAGGACTGGGTAATTGCAAATTTGACGCACTCTTTATAAAAAAGCGTTATATCTATATCTCTGGAACCTAATTTGGCTTTTAATACCTTGTCCACTTCAGCATCAGTTTTATCATCAAAATAATCTTCCTGAGCCTCCATGAACTCTGCAAATTGATAATATCTCCACGGGAGGGTAGCAAGGTCTAGAAGAGACTTAACAACAAAGTAATACGCAGACAAAACATACGACTTACCAATATTGTTGTCACCAATAATCAGTTGAAATATTTTGTCACTGTCAAACTCAAAACTACTAACTGGCCCGAAATCTTCGATTTTAACCTGCATCCGTGACTCCTTTCAGTGATTTGGTCTAATTAGCACGCTTTGCAAGTAAAGTAAATAGATTTCATAGTTATCATCTGATGGCAAGCGAGCTCTTCTCTGGGAGAAACATGCAAACGCTGATTGTGTTCGAGTACTAATGCCAACCCCAGCAATCTCCGAATAACGCTAGCTTTAGGTCTACTAATATCGATCAATCGGCATGGATTGGCGTGAGGTGTGAATCGACCGTTGTTTTGTAAACGCTGCGTGACTGCTTTTGGCAGTTCTCTGCCGATCATGATTACAAAGCAGGTTGGTCAAATCCGATGCCATCTCTGGTCAGGTCGAACGTAACCGGTTGGTCAAGTGGAGGGCAATTTCGCAGTAACTTGGGCTTCAGCCAAAGCCGGCGGGCCGGCTGGTAGTGGCCCTAGTTCGACGTTGGCCCCCTGCGCCCGCATGGTAGCCACGACACGGGCTAATTCCTCTTCACTCAGCGTCAGCAACGCCGCCATATAAAAGTGCATGTGCATGCCCATCACGCGGTCCTCAGTACGGCCCGTGTACTTCCGCCACTGTGACCCTTTCCCCAATCCGGCCAGATCCGCCATCTGTGGACTGGTGAACCCCAGTTCGATTTTCAGGCGCGCCAGATCTTCCGCCGTAGGCGGTCCATAATGCTGAATTCGTTTCATTGAAAGTCCGAAAGCCCCAACACACTGGGGCAAAATCTGGAAAAGGTCAGTTACAGGTGCGAGATATAGGTGTACGCCATGAACACCATACCGGCGCAGGCGGCACCGATTAAGAACGGCACGAAGCCGTAGGTGGGCTTCTTGCTCAGGAGCTTGTCCAGGGCGGCGATCTCATCGGCCATCGGCTTGATCGGCGTCTTGTGGGTGTGGTTCATCGTTCATCCTCGTAAGGGTTGGCAGGCGCGCCTATCGCGGCCCTTTTGGGTAATTTGGACTGATTCCCGGTAAAGCTCAAGGCCGAGAGGGTTGGCCCCGATGTTCGGGGCCGGTGACTCAGGGTTTGTTTAGCAGGTTGATCAGGGAAACTACCGCGGTAATCAGGGCCGCTCCAACCAGTAGCGGGTAAAACATTCCTTCCCTTCTCAACTTCTGTTCTTCGGCGATTAGCTTGCGGGTCTCAGCGACTAACTTCCGATTTTCTAGCTGGAGCTTATCCAGTTCGAGGTAGGCTTTTTCATCTAGGTCCATCTGGCTTCCTTGGTTTGGGCGGCGCCTTCTGCGTCCCCCTTGGAAGTCATATTGACCCTTTTAGGGTCAGATAGAAAGGTCGTGTTGTGCCAACATTTCCACTATTTACGTGACTGCACTGGCTGCCGCTGGCGCTTGGGCAGCGCACGCCCCCATGTGCCTTCTCTTAACTGGAAAAACTCTTGCGCGAAGAAAGCGCAGGCAAGGAACGCACTTTTCCCCCTCCCGCCGACGGGCTTTGGGTCCTCTTTTTGTGCAAAGCGGATGGGTGGTGCAAAGCATGTTGCACCGCAGGCCGGCCGTGGGCTCTGACCGGTGAGTGGTTGTTTCACAACGTGCAAAGTTTTGCAAAAAAGTGAGAGGTGTTTGCAGCAGATAGTCTGATGCAACAAAAAACGGCGAGTTTATGAACCTCCCTATTTACAGGGCCGCCCTGGAAAAAAATGCTCTTTTCGAGGGTTTTCATAATTTTGACGTTCACATCAACAGGGCAACAATGGTGCCGCACACTCATACAAATTGCGCTGGAGGCCAGTAAAAGTAGGGTGTGTGGGAGTTCAGAGCATTTCACAAAATTGTTCACTTCCGCGCCTGCTATTGTTAATAGCTTGGGCGTCGGTTGAGTCACTCAAAAAGACCGTGGCCGGACGCTGTTTTAAGCGGATCGATGGGGGAACGGTTGAAAGTCAGCGCCTAGGGTACAGGCGCTGACAGCGAATAACTACTGAATCAATAAACGTAGCGTTTATGTAGCGCTCTCAATTGCAAAAGTTTATTTTCGAATGTGTCAAATACTTTGCGTCCTGTTTCACTCGATGTAATTGTGCACATCGAGGCAAGAGCCGAACCAGCCCTAGTCGTAACTATGGCAGGAATGAATTCATTTTTAGGGGATATCGCTGCTAGAACATCATTCTGGTAACGAAATTGCACTAGCTTTTGCGATTCTAGATGTACTCCCATTTTATCGTCGTAGACCAATAAGCCTGTGTGCTGTAGTTGATAGAGTATGTTGCTGATGTTGTATTTATTTCCGTTGATGTCAAACTCTACATCGAGAGTGTCGTGTTCAAGGGGTAATACATAAACTTCGTACATTTTTAGTGACGCGGAAAGAATTGCGTCGAAAAAGTAGAACGATTTCTGATCAAGCTTCCCGATTGTGAACAGAGTGTCTAAATCAATTGTTCCTGGTTTATCTGCTTCTATGGCAAACGCCTTTGCCAAAAGATTTTGGCGCCACTCTTCATTTAGTTTGCTAGCTAGGTCGTTGAATCGGTCAATCCAGGTGTCATTAATGTTGATGACTTCATCGACAGCAACATCTTCTTGTTGGTTTTGGTCTAGTTCCAAGTAGCGAATGTGGGTTGGGACTTTCGAGTAAACCAGTAGTTTATTTATTTCTTTGGATATTAGATTTATATTTTCTTCCGCTTTGATTCGTTCTAATCCCGTTTTTGACAAGCTGTCTCGCCGTTGCTCTGATTTTAGCTCGACGAGTGCTCGTGTTTCAGCAAAGAAGAACTCGGCATAACCTGCCACTTGGGCTTGCTTTTGTTTGAAGTCTAGGTATTTGAATTTTGCATAGTCGAACTGAGATATGAAAAGCGGGCCTACACTTTTAGTAAGGTTAACGCAGGTTTTAATAGCAGTCCCGATTCCTTTGACACTGGCAGCGTCGATCATCTAATCATCCTTTTATATTTAAGTGTCCGATACCAAGATATAAGCAGCCCAACGATAGTCATTTCTGGCTTGACAGTCTATCACCGAGGTTGACGCCTGAGATCAGGAAAATCGTGCTTCAGATTCAACCAGGTTCACCTTCATGAATCCGATCCAATTCTTGCGTTTTAATGCGATTGATTCTTAAAAATGGGGTGGTCATCTCCAAAAGAGCGATATCAGCTATACGGGGGCGGCAATGGGTCTGGAGGCCCCGGTTTTACTGGGCTTTCGGTATTACAAGGGAATGTAATATTAAGCGATATGAAAAGTAATATTTCCGCCAAACCCCCGGATTCATTGGGTTTTAAGGAGTGGAAATATAGCTTTATAGAAAGGTAATAATATCGCCTTCCTATCGCTAAAATATCGCCTTTGCATAAAACGGCTGGACGCCTTGATCTACGTGGGCTGTAGCTGATTTTCGGAGGAGATATTACTAATATTACTTTTTTTTGGACCCCCCACAGATTTTAGGATTGGCACCTATACAGGGGGTTGGGGTCAGGCTATGCGGGATTTCATCAAACGTCCCCCAGTACGTCCCTGTGTGGGATGCGGTAAAGGGTGAACAGCGCTGCAGGCCTTGAAAATAGTGGAGCGGGAGAAGGGAATCGAACCCTCGTTATCAGCTGGGGAAGCTTGGGCGGGTGCGTAGCTCAAAGATCAAGATGTTTTATCTCTTTGAAGATTGCGAATTCCAAAATACTTTTGCCCCAATTTAAGTGGCCAAGTTGATTGCTATCAAGCTCCGTAGCATTTCCATGGACTAGTTTTGATCTGACCTCGTATAGCTCCTTAAAATTTTTCTTTATTGCTCGCCTTCCCTTGATATTGTTGCTTATCAAGTACGAGCACCGATCTGCAAGCGTCTCGGTTAGATTTCCATTGTAGGTCATGTCGCCCAGTAACGCTTCTAGTCCAAAGCAGACTTGTAAGAATGCCAATGTCTGATTTTCAACAATGTACGAGTCGAAGCACCAAATAATGGCTGCCTTCACTCTTGTCGCCTCATCGCCGGAAAATTCAATTAATTGTACGGGTTTAGTGAGCGTTGAGGTGATTGTTCTGTCTAGTTGGTTTTGTTCGTTTGAGTTTTTGATGGATTCGTCATCCCAGTTTATATCTATGCTGTTCAACAACTTGCATAGATCTATTGGGAGTTCGGAGGTTATCGTTTTTGGTTTTTCAAAGCCTTCGTCAATAGAGACGATGGTAAGCTTTTTTATGTGATGGTGGGTTAGTAATCCGAAAAGACCGAAGCCGGCTTTACCTTCCTTGGATTGTTTGAATAAGCCTTTGGTTATTCCCTGCTGGAGAATTATTTTGAAGTTGTTGATTGCGATTTTGTTTCCTGTGCTCTCGAATCGTCGACTCGCATGCCCATAAATTCTTTGCTTTAAATAAACTTTTCCTAGGTCTAGCTTGTTGTCTGGAGATAGCAGGCTGCGAGTGTATCCGCCGGGAACTTGATCTGCCTCGAGAAAAGAAACTAGTGATGCGTCTTTGCTGAGTATTATTGTTGTAGGGATGTTTTTTGTGATTTCTGGAATAGGTAAATAAACATGGATTTCTCTAGGTATTGATAAAAGATAATCCCTAAAGGTATTAGTTAAGTGTTGACCATTTTCTTCGCCGAGAATCTCGTTCCAGAGTTGCCCTTCGATTGCCGGGCTTTCACCTACTACGGCCCTGACTGCTTCATAGGTGAAATCATAAAATATAGAGAAGACGTCTATTGAGTCTATCCATTCTTTTTTGTCTTTTAATATTTCTTTAGATAATGACTCGAGGTGTGTGGATACGGATTCATAATCTGGCCAGCTATCTTTTATTAGGCAGTTTTTGAGAACGCCTCGAATTTTGTTTTCGATCCTTTCTATTCTTTTTGGGTCCAATTTTATACCCCTCCATTAAAATAAGAAAAAACACGCGCGGGTAGTGTCAAGGCTAGTAATTATTCATTGTTTTCAGGCGTGCTAATCCCTGCTTTATAAAACCGGCGTTTTCACCAATTCGATCTAGCGCCGTGCGGGCGCTGTCACCGAAGTCGGAGAAACCCTGCTGCTCTGCTAAAAGGGTCAGTTCCATGATGGCAGCTTCCAGGGCTATCTGGTTTTCGTAAATCTTTTCTAGAACAACTGGGAGGGAATATTCACTTGCCATGCCTTTAACTCCATTTGGAAAGCCTTAAGCATAGGCGAGAGTGCCCCTGATTGGAGCCGAAAAGGGTTGCTTAAAATTTGCTTCAAGACAAAGCGAGAGAAACGCGTTTAGGAGGAGGGTGGTACGAAACTGGTACAAAGAAAATCAGAGAGTTACCAAGGCCTTTGTTTACGGGCGATTGTGAGTTAGTTGCTCCAATCCATCATCGACGCGTTTTCATCCCGGGTAGTAATCATGAATGCAAAAGGACGCCCCCGAAAGGCGCCCCTTTTTTGCATCAGGACAACTCAGCATCCATCCGCCGCGCAATCACATCCAACACATCACAACCATCGCGCAACGGCACGCAGCACAACAACGCAAAGTCGCTGAGAACCACCGTATCGCTGGTGATGTCACCCCGCATCGCAAGATTTTCAAGAATCTGCGTTACAGCTCGAATTCTGTAGCTGGCCGTGCTGAGCAGTGAATGCAGAGGCTGGGTGGTGTTGACGAACAGCGAGGGCAGGTCATCGGCATTGCTGGTTAAAGCCATGTACTCATTCATAAGTGAAGCTCCATTAGTTTATGAGAGCTATCACTCAATCGTCGCCAAACGAGAGGGTGGTAGCCGTACGCGGGTTGGCGAACCGGGCAATGGAGAAACCGGCAGACCCTGAGGTCTCCCGCGCACAGCCACCATAAAACAGGCAGCGAGATGCGTTCCGAAGCGCTCCGAAATGGTCGAAGGCTTCAGTTCAATTGCAATCGAGTCGCCAAACCCGAGACGCCGTGAGGGCGTGGGCCGGACTATAGGACTCGTGGCAAAGGCGCAGCAATGGCGGAGTGTACGGACAATTCCTGATGTCGTGTAGGACGCTGCTCTTTTTGAAACCCTGCTTCCCCCAACCTCCCATAAATCGGATCCATACCCGACAGACGAGCTAGCGTTTTGATGGCACCCATCTATCCTCAATCTCTCAAATCTCCGCGACTCGCCTCGTCATCCTGCAGAAGGGGTATGCCATGCCAAATTTTGGTGAAACTCTGATCAACACCACGACTGCAGGGGAACAGGGAGATCCCAATATCTACGGGTTGATCGATGGTGGTTTTGTCATTGCCTGGCAAGGCAATGGTGTGGGTGACGCCACCGGTCTCTTTACCCAGCGCTATAACGCCAGCGGTGCCAAGGTGGGGGGCGAGACGCTGGTCAACACCACGCTGGGGGGCGAGCAGAGTCAGCCTTCGGTGGTCGGGTTGCTTAACGGCGGTTACGTGGTGACCTGGTCCGGTCTCAATACCGGTGGGGTGCAGTGCATCTTTACCCAGCAGTACAGCGTCAGCGGGGCCAAAGTCGGTGGCGAGACTGTGGTCAATACAACCACGGCAGGCTTTCGCGATTCCCCTGAAATTACCGCCCTGGCCGACGGTGGTTATGTGGTGACTTGGGGGGCAGAGGAAACCGCTGGCGACTTCGGGTCTTTTCTGCAGCGCTTCAATGCCAGCGGGGTCAAGGTCGGTGGGGAAGTTCACATCAACACCACCACTGCGGGGCCTCAGGATTTTCCACAGATTTTTGGTGTTCCCGACGGTGGTTACCTGGCGGTGTGGGAGGGGGATGGTCCGGGAGATGACTACGGCATCTTCACCCAGCGCTTTAACTCGGCTGGTGCCAAGGTCGGTGGGGAAACCCTGGTCAACATACCCTCTGTGGATACCCAGTCCGAGCATATGGTCGCTGTGCAGGCCAACGGCAATTACCTGCTCGTCTGGGAGTCTTACCCGAATACTGTTACCGGAGTGGAACAAAGAGACGTATTTTCCCAGCTCTATAACTCCGCCGGCGGCAAGATTGGCCCGCAGACCCGGGTCAACACCACGACCACGGGTGCTCAGGGAGAGGCTCACGTCTCGGTAATGTTCGATGGCGGTTATCTGATCACATGGGTCGGCAACGGCCCGGGTGACGCATCCGGTGTCTTTACCCAGCGTATTAATGCCAGTGGCGCTCTGGTCGGTGCGGAAACCCGTGTCAACACGACGGTAGCGGGCGATCAGATCATCACACGGGTGACCACGCTGATTGATGGCGGTTATGTGGTGGTGTGGGAGTCGATCGGCCAGGACGGCGCAGGTTCAGGCACTTACTTCCAGCGTTTCGATGCCAGCGGCAACAAACTGACCGGCCTGGCGGGCGATGCCGCGGCCAACGTGCTGACCTGGGCGGGTGTCGGCAGCGTGGTCATTGATGCCGGGGCGGGTAACGACACCCTCACGGGCGGCAGTGCAAACGACCATCTCAACGGCGATGCGGGCAACGACACGCTCAACGGTGGTGCCGGCATCGACAGGATGACCGGCGGCGACGGCTCCGACACCTACTTCGTCGATAACCTGTTCGATGTCGTCGTTGAAACCAATGCCGTTGCGGCTACCGGTGGCATCGATACGGTCAACACTACCCTGGCGAACCACGTCCTCGGCGCCAACGTGGAAAACCTGCGCCTGTTGGCAACCACGGCCGCCAACGGTACCGGCAATGCATTGAACAACACGCTGTTTGCCGGTGCCGGCAACAACGTTCTCAATGGCGGCGATGGTGTGGATACCGCGTCCTACGCCTTTGCCGCCAGTGCGGTGACGGTCAGCCTGGCTGTCACCACCGCCCAGGCCACTGGTGGCTCGGGCAGCGATAGGCTGCTGGCCTTCGAAAACCTGACCGGCAGTAACTTCAACGACACCCTGACCGGCAATGCCGGTGCCAACACCCTCAGTGGCGGCGCGGGCAATGACACCCTCAATGGCGGTGCCGGTGCAGACACTCTGGTGGGTGGCGACGGTTCGGACTCTTACGTTGTCGATAACGTCGGTGATGTGGTCAGTGAAACCAATGCCGTCGCGGCGACCGGTGGCACGGATACGGTCAGCAGCACCTTGGCCGGCTATACCTTGGGCGCCAACGTGGAAAACCTGCGCCTGCTGGCAACCACGACTGCCAACGGTACCGGCAATGCGTTGAACAACACGCTCTTCGCCGGGGCCGGCAACAACATTCTCAACGGTGGCGACGGGGTCGATACTGCGTCCTATGCCTTTGCCGCCAGTGCGGTGATTGCCAGCCTGGCTGTCACCACCGCCCAGGCCACGGGTGGCTCAGGCAGCGATACGCTGCTGACCTTTGAAAACCTGGCGGGCAGTAATTTCAATGACACCCTGACCGGCAATGCGGCGGCCAACACCCTCAGTGGCGGCGCGGGCAATGATGGGCTCAATGGTGGCGCCGGCAATGACACCCTCGATGGAGGGGCCGGCGTCGACACACTGGTGGGGGGCGACGGTTCGGACACTTACATCGTCGATAACGTCGGCGATGTGGTCAGTGAAACCAATGCCGTTGCGGCTACCGGCGGCACAGATATGGTCAGTACCACCCTGGCCGGCTATACCCTGGGCGCCAACGTGGAAAACCTGCGCCTGCTGGCAACCACGGCTGCCAACGGTACCGGCAATGCGTTGAATAACACGCTGTTTGCCGGGGCGGGTAACAACATTCTCAATGGCGGCGATGGTGTCGATACCGCGTCCTTTGCCTTTGCCGCCAGTGCGGTGATCGCCAGTCTGGCTGTCACCACCGCCCAGGCCACGGGCGGCTCAGGCAGCGATACGCTGCTGGCCTTCGAAAACCTGGCGGGCAGTAACTTCAACGACACCCTGACCGGCAATGCGGCGGCCAACACCCTCAGTGGCGGCGCAGGCAATGATGGGCTCAATGGCGGCGCCGGCAATGACACCCTCGATGGAGGGGCCGGCGTCGACACACTGGTGGGTGGCGACGGTTCGGACATCTACTTTGTCGAAAACGTCGGCGATGTGGTCAGTGAAACCAATGCGGTCGCCGCCACCGGTGGCACGGATTCTGTCTACAGCTCCCTGGCGGGTTATACCCTGGGCGCCAACGTGGAAAACCTGCGCCTGCTGGCAACCACGGCCGCCAACGGTACCGGCAATGCATTGAACAACACGCTGTTTGCCGGTGCCGGCAACAACATCCTCAATGGCGGCGATGGTGTCGATACCGCGTCCTTTGCCTTTGCCGCCAGTGCGGTGACGGTCAACCTGGCCCTGACTACTGCTCAGGCCACCGGTGGTTCAGGCAGCGATACGCTGCTGGCCTTCGAAAACCTGACGGGCAGTAATTTCAACGACACCCTGACCGGCAATGCGGCGGCCAACACCCTCAACGGGGGCGTGGGCAATGATGTGCTCAATGGCGGCGCCGGTAACGACCTGCTGACAGGCGGGGCGGGTGTTGACCAGCTCAATGGCAATCTCGGCGCCGATCGCTTCGACTTCGATGCCTTGAGCGAAATGGGCCTGGGCGCCTTGCGCGATGTGATTGGGGATTTCAAAACCAGTGAAGGCGACAAAATCGACCTGTCGACCCTGGACGCCAATGTGGCCACCGCGGTCAATGATGCCTTCAGTTTTATCGGGGCGAACGCCTTCAGCAGTAACGCGACCGGGCAGGTGCGCTTCGCTGGTGGCATCCTGTTCGGCAGCACCGATGCCGACACGGCTGCCGAGTTCGAGATTTCCCTGATTGGTGTTGCGACACTCGCTAGCGCAGACATCATTGCCTGATGGTGCGTCGCTGGGGCTCTATACCTGTGCACTTGGCAAGATATCGCCCGGTGCACAGGGTTCCTGAACCGATGCTGTCGCCGCGCATTGTTTCATGATGCCCGGCACAGACGAGGCATAGGATGACCGCCAAAGGTCATGTCCCCACGCCCCAACCCACAGGAATAAAAAAATGATCGCCAACCTGATCAAGGTCTCGCTAATCGCAGGTGCCGTGCTGTTGAGCGCCTGTTCGGGTGTGAGTGCCCATCGTGATTATTCTGCCGACTCGGTGCAGCCGGCCGGCTTTGGCCCGGGACCCACCCACAGCAACGCCAACCCGATGAGTTTCCATGGCAGTGCGCTGGGCAATAGTTTTGGCGAGTATGGTGCGGGGTTGTTGCACGACGATTGACCAGTGACGCAAAACGGTGGAGTGATTCCACCGTTTTGCTATCCGGGCGAGACTCAGGCCAGCCTTAAGCCTTCAAAAGGATTCCAGCCTTGCGAGCCTTTTACCTGTTTCAGGTAGTAGGCGTAGTTGGCGCTCAATCCGTACATCAGTGCAAAGGCGACGTTCATACCGGTGTCGAAGGCTTTGGGGGCTTGTTCATAACCCAGCAGGGTGAAAATCAATGCCAGGGCAAAGGACAGGGCAACGATGATCGCGATGATCGCCAGGTTCTTTTTCCACAGCCCAAGCACGAAGAAATAGATCGGCCCGAAAAAAAATGCGATGAAGTTCAGGTTGATCAGGATGCGCTTGCGCGCTGGCAGCTGTTTGAAGCCCCGTTTGAAATCGGGGCTTTTTGGGGCGCCGTACTGATCAAAAAAAGCGAAACGTTCCTGCCATTTCGGGCTGACATTGTAGGTTTGCAATTCATCCGTGCTGCTCATTGTCTGTCCTTTTTTGAGGGTTCTGCTCGGTCGAGGCATCGACCGGATTATCGTTCGGTGTGCTTGTCAACGCGTCTTGCCTGTGACCGGCCTGCTACCGGTGCGAGAGTAGTTTCAAGGATGTAACGAGATTTAACAAGGCATGACCAAGCGCCTTGGCATGCCGTTATTTGCCCTCAGGCACCGCCAGCCACTGCCGCAGAATCTTCTGATATTTGCCCGTTGCCTTGGCCAGGTGCAGCCACTGATCGACGTACAGCTTCCAGGTGATGTCGTCACGGGGCAGCAAGTAGGCTTTTTCGCCGTATTGCAGGTAGTGCGTCGGGTTGACGGCGCACAGGCCCGGTTTGAGCTTCTGCTGATACAGCGCCTCCGACGCATCGGTGATCATCACGTCAGCCTTTTTATCCAGCAGTTCCTGGAAGATGCTCAGGTTATCGCGCAGCTGCAATTGCGCCTGGGGCAGGTAGGCGTGGACGAACGCTTCGTTGGTGCCGCCGGCGGGTTCGACCAGGCGAACCGAGGGCCGGTTGATCTGTTCGACAGTCTGGTACAGCGCCTGGTCTTCGCAACGCACCAATGGGATTTTGCCGTCGACGTCCAGGATGTTGCTGAAGAAGGCTTTTTTCTGCCGTTCCAGGGTGACCGAGATGCCGCCCATGGCGATGTCGCACTTGCCGGCGAGCATGTCGGGCATCAGGGTTTTCCAGGTGGTGGGCACCCACTCGACCTTGACGCCCAGGCTGTCGGCCAGGGCGTGGGCCATGGCGATGTCGATGCCGGAATACGCGCCGTCCTCGGCCTTGAGGGTGTAGGGCTTGTAGTCGCCGGTGGTGCAAACGCGCAGTTGTCCCTGTTGCATGACGCTGTCCAGATGCGAAGGTTCTGCCTGGGCGCCAAGGGAGAGTGCGAGCAAGCCGCCGAGCATCATTGCTCTGTTGATTTTCGTCATTGATATCGGGCTTTTGTGCTGGAGTGGTTTTGAAAGGGGGAGTGTAGTGAAACTTTCACCGGTGTGAAAAATCAATGCCCCTTGAAGATGCCTCATTCCACTTCCGGGCTCAACGTCCCCAACCACGCCACCAACCCCACAATCAAAACCGCCGCGGCCATTTCCACGACCACACTGCGTCGAAGTGCATGGGCTGCCACGCGATACTGGCCCTCGCGCAATGACCGCTCCAGCAAGGGGCCAAGATGAAAGCGGTTCAGCGCCGCCAACACCAGCATCCCGGCAAACAGCAGCACTTTGATCGTCAGCAGAATTCCGTAGTGGCTGAGTAAAACCTCATCGAGTCTCGGCCCGACGATGAACAGGTAGTTCACAACGCCCGTCACGGTGATGATCACGACGACCAGGGCACCGACAAGCTCGAATCGCCTGACGGCGTGAACCAACAACCGTATGTGTGCTTCGGTTTGCACGGCCCGGGGTTGCGCCATCAACGCAAACGCCAGCAACGCGCCGAGCCAGGCGCCCGCCACCAGCAGGTGCAGGATGTCTGTGGTGAAGTGCCAGTAACGACGGCTGCCTTCGTCCATGGCGCCATGCCCGCTCCAGGCCAGGCTGGCGAGGGCAATGCCGCCGGCAGTGCTGGCGATTGCCAGGCTGAGGCCGGGGGCGCGTGGGTTGAGCATCACCGCCAGACCTGCGACCACCAACGCAATCATCCGCACGGCCCAGGCCATCCCGACGTCTGTCTCGAACAGCATCATCTCGAGGTGAGGGCGTAGCTCGGCAACGTCTGATTCGCCGCTCATGGCGCGGACCATCAGCACCATGCCGGCGATGGACAGCAGTGCACCGACCCCGGCAGTTCCCGTCAGCCATCGGCGAAAGGGCAGCACCGTCCCGGATCGCCGTTCCTGTCCTTTAAAGCTGTAGAGCCCGAACAGCGCCACGCCAAACAACAGCATCAAATCCACATACAACACAAACCGCAGAACGACGTTGGCCGGGTCGCTCATCGATCATTTCACTTTGAACGTGACGTTGCCGGTGATCGGATGGGTGTCCGACGACACCGCGCGCCATTCCACCTTGTAGGTGCCGGCAACCAGGGGGGCTGTCGGGGTGATGAGCATGGTTTTCGGATCACTGCCGCCGCTGACCTTGGCCTTGACCGGCATCGGGGCGTGGGCCATGCCGGGCATTTCGGTCATCAGCAGTTTGGCGCCGGAAAACTGGGTGACGAGGTTTTCGGAAAAGTGCAGTTCGATCTTGTCGGGCGGCGCACCTTCTGCGCCTTCCACTGGGGTGGAGGCGAGCAATTTGGGGTGCGCTTGAGCGAGGGTGCTCATGAGCAGACCGCTGAGTAACGCGATAACGACGGCGGCGGGTTTGATGATGCGCATGCAAGGTCCTTTACCGCTCGAAGCGGCTGTTGTTGGTTTTGGCTGAGTCTGTTCAGAACCACATCCGAATACCGAGCACGAGGCGGGCTTCGCTGCGATCCTCGCCTTCGTCGTTGGCGTAGTCGGCGGTGTTGCCGTAGGTGCGGTTCCAGGTCACGCCGAGGTAGGGCGCGAATTCCCGGCGGATTTCGTAGCGCAGGCGCAAGCCCGCCTCGGTGTTGGACAGCCCCGCGCCGATGCCCCGTTGCGGATCGTTTTTGCCGTAGGCGTTGAGTTCGACGGTGGGCTGCAGGATCAGCCGGTTGGTCAGCAGGATGTCGTAGTCGCCCTCCAGCCGCATGGCGCTCTGGCCGCCTTCGCCGATGAAGGCCGTGGCTTGGGCCTCGAAGTTGTACAGCGCCATGCCTTGCACGCCGAAGGCGGCCCAGGTTTGCGGAGCGCCGGGTTTGAAGTCCTGGCGCACGCCGCTGACCACGTCCCACCATGGGGATATGGCGTGGCCCCACAGGGCCTGGATTTCCGCATCCTCGGTCACGCCGTTGGTGCGCTCGCCTTCGGAGCGCAGCCACAGGCGATCGATGTCGCCGCCGACCCAACCGGACAAATCCCAGGCCAGGGTGCTGCCGTCATCGGCGTCCTGCCATTCGAGTTTGTCGGCGAGGAAAAACGAATTGAGTGTGTTGTCGTGCACATGGTGGCCGGCGGGATCGGCATACACCGCCGCGCGATCGGCATCGGTCAGCACCGGGATCGGCGTACGGCTTTCGCTGGGGGCGGCGGGCTGCATCTGGGCGTCTTCCATGCTTTGCATCTGACCTTCGTCCATGCCTTGCATCTGGCTGTGGTCCATCTGGCCATGATCCATGCCTTGCATCTGGCCATGATCCATCTGGCTGTGATCCATGCCTTGCATGCCGTCGCTGGCGGCCATCGCGGTCGAGGTCACGAGTGCGAAAAAAATCGGGGTGAATCGAATCATGGGGTGCGCCTCATTCTTCCACGCGAACTTCACGGAACATGCCCATTTCCATGTGGTACAGGAGATGGCAGTGATAGGCCCAGCGGCCGAGCGCATCGGCCGTGACCCGATAGCTGCGTCGGGAGCCCGGTGGCATGTCGATGGTGTGTTTGCGCACCATGAACTGGCCGTTCTCGTCTTCGAGGTCGCTCCACATGCCATGCAGGTGGATGGGGTGCATCATCATCGTGTCGTTGACCAGCACGATCCGCAGCCGCTCGCCGTACTTGAGGCGCAGGGGCTCTGCGTCAGAAAACTTCACACCGTTGAACGACCAGGCGAATTTTTCCATGTGCCCGGTCAGGTGCAGCTCAAGGGTGCGGCCAGGCTCGCGGCCATCCGGGTCTTCGAAGGTGCTGCGCAGGTCGGAATAGGTGAGCACGCGCCGGCCGTTGTTGCGCAGGCCCATGCCGGGGTCGTCGAGTTTCGCTGAGGTGGACATGGCTTGCATGTCCACCAGCGGGTTGTCGGTTTCCGAGGCAGGGTGGGACTGCATGCCGGGCATGTCCCCCATGGCCATGTTGCTGTGGTCCATGCCCGCCATGCTGCCGTGGTCCATGCCGGCCATGCCCATGTCATCCATGGTCACCAGGGGGCGTGGGTCCAGTGCTGGCAGCGGCGCTACCCGTCCCGCCTGCACCGCCAGGGTGCCGCGTGCGTAGCCGGTGCGATCCATCGCCTGGGCGAACAGGGTGTAGGCCGCCTCGGTCGGTTCGACGATAACGTCGAAGGTTTCCGCCACGGCAATGCGAAACTCGTCGACGCTCACCGGTTTGACGTGCAGGCCATCGGCGGCGACCACGGTCATTTTCAGGCCGGGGATGCGCACGTCGAAGTAACTCATGGCCGAGCCGTTGATGAAGCGCAGCCGCAGCTTTTCCCCCGGGCGGAACAACCCGGTCCAGTTCATGTCCGGCGCCTGGCCGTTCAACAGGTAGGTGTAAGTGGCGCCGCCGACGTCCGCCAGGTCGGTGGGGTTCATCTTCATCTCGGCCCACATTTTGCGATCGGCGACGGTCGGCCCCCAGCCTTTTTCGCTGACGTCGTGGATGAAGTCGCCCACGGTGCGCTTGTTGAAGTTGTAGTAATCGGACTGTTTTTTCAGCGTCTTCATCAGGTCGACCGGGTCTTCGTCGGTCCAGTCGCTGAGCATCACCACGTAGTCGCGGTCGTACTGGAACGGCTCCGGGTCCTTGGCGTCGATCACCAGCGGACCGTAGACGCCGGATTGCTCCTGAAACCCCGAATGGCTGTGATACCAGTAGGTGCCGTTCTGCCGCACGGTGAACTGGTAGACGTACAGGCCGCCCGGCTCGATGCCCTTGAAACTCAGGCCCGGCACGCCGTCCATGTTGGCCGGCAGCAAGATGCCGTGCCAGTGAATGGAGGTGTTGTCCTTGAGTCTGTTGCGTACCCGCAGCGTCACCGTATCGCCTTCACGCCAGCGCAGCAGCGGGCCGGGAATGCCACCGTTGATGGTCAGTGCAGTGCGCGGGGTGCCGGTGAAGTTGACCGGGGATTCGCCGATGAACAGGTCGAACTCATTGCCGGCCAACACCTGCGGTTCGCCGGGACTGCTGATCGCCCAGACCGGCGTGCGCCATAACCCGAGGCCGCCGAAGAGCCCGCTGATGGCCAGGCCTTTGACGAAGGTGCGTCTTGATGTGTGGGAGTGCATGCCGTGTGTTCCGCCCGTCAGCCTGTTGAACTTGTCGACGAGGCTAGCGGGCGGTGCCTTTCAGCTGGCTGAGGCGGGGATTACAGTTTTGACAGGTTGGACGTCGTTTTCTGGCTTGAAGTGGACTTTTCCCTTGAGGCCACGGTGTCGCCGCAGTTGATGTAGGAGGACGACTTCAACCAGCGCTGGTCCGGGTAGTAGGAAAACAACAACTGGCCGTCCTTCATCGAATCAATCAGCCGATGGGCAATCGCCGGCCTGACGGCCGGGCAACCCAGGCTGCGGCCGATGCGGCCATTGGCGCGGGCCAGCACCGGGCTGACGTAGGGCGCGCCGTGAATGACGATGGCCCGGTCAAAGGCGTTGTCGTTGAAGCCGGGCTCCAGGCCTTCCATGCGCAGCGAGTAACCGTTCTGGCCGAGATAGCTTTGCTGGGTGCGGAACAGACCGAGGCTGGTGGCGTGGCTTTCGTTGCGGTTGGAGAACAGCGTCGCCATGTTCTCGCCGCTGTTGCGACCATGGGCGACCAGTTCGTGAAACAGCAACTTGCGCCGTTTAAGGTCGAAGACCCACAGGCGTTGTTCAGTCGAAGGCAGGGAGTAATCGATCACCGCCAGTCTTTGGGCTGGGGCGACGCCTTGGGCACGGCTGCATTGGGTGGCGCGAACGGCCAGGGCAATCACTTTGGCGTCGGCGCCTGGTGCTGCTTTGACCAGCGCGTTTTCAAGCGAATCGGCGTAGGCTGACGTTACTGAAAGGCACGTCAGTAATATGGCAAATAAAAGGCCAGAGCGGTTTAGCGCCATAGTCGGGTCTCATCATGATAATTTCGAGTCTAGCAGCGCGCGCAAAGCTGGCGCCGTTGAATCGGGGGATTAAGGATTATCCATGGTGCAATTAACAAGGTCATTCGTCATAAGCCGCATGTTTTTTATGGGCTTTCTGATCAGCGGTGCAGCCTTTGCGCAAACTTCGCCGATTGAGCCGGTATCTGCCGCGAGCAGCCTAAGCGATGCCGCGGCGCCCGACGATGCGGTCGGCCAGGCGATTCAGGCAACGCTGGAACCGCTGCGTTCGGCCTTTCCGCCGTTGCTCACGGCAAAGCGCAACCAGCGTGTGGACGTCAGCCGGGTGGTGCTGGATTTCTATATGCATCGCAACTATCGCGCCGCATGGACAGACGATCATGATGTGGTGCAGTTACTCAAGAGCCTTGAAGACACCCGGATCGACGGCCTGAACCCGGCGGATTTCCGCATCACCGAACTGGCCCAGGCCCATGAGTCGCTGGTGGCCGCCATGCCTTCCACGGCACAACGGGCGATGTTCGACATGGCGGCCACCCGCACCTTCATCACCGCGCTGTTGCAACTGCGCCGGGGTAAGGTCGATCCGTCGCGGCTGGACATTCACTGGAATTTCGATCCTGCCGGCGGCAATGCCCGCGAGGACATGAACAACCTGTTCGCCGCCCTCGATGCCCATGACGTGGCACGTGCATTCGCCGATGCGCCGCCTCAGGAAGAGATTTACCGCAATTTGCGTGAAGGCCTGGCGCGGTTGCGCCAGGTGCGTGATGCGGGCGGCTGGCCGAAAGTCACCGAAGGTCAATCGCTCAAGCCCGGCATGGACGGGGTGGCGGTCGCTCAATTGCGTGCGCGCCTGGTGGCGGGCGGGTACCTGGACCCGCATCTGGCGAAAAAAGCCGGTTACGACGATAAGGTCATCGCTGCGGTGAAGAAGTATCAGACCGAGCAATACCTGGGGTCCGATGGCGTGGCGGGGGCGGCGACGCTGGCGGCGCTGAATGTGCCGGTCGAGGCGCGGATCGATCAGGTGCGGGTCAACATGGAGCGCGCCCGCTGGCTGTTGTACAAACTTCAGGGCACGTTCGTGATCGTCGATATCGCCGGCTACAAGGTGGCGATGTACCGCGACGGTCTGCCGATCTGGCGTTCGCGGGTGCAGGTCGGCAAGCCGGTGCGCAGTACGCCGGTGTTCCAGGCCGAAATCACCTACATCACGTTCAACCCGACCTGGACCGTGCCGCCGACCATCCTCAAGCAGGACGTGATTCCGAAAGTCCAGAACGATCCTGGCTATCTGGCGGCCAACCGGATTCGTGTGCTCGATCGCGAAGGCAATGTGCTCGATCCCTCGGACGTTGACTGGAGCAACCCGCGAGGCATCCGCCTGCGTCAGGATGCCGGCCCCGACAGTTCGTTGGGGCAGGTGGTGATCCGCTTCCCCAATGACTATGCGATCTACCTGCATGACACGCCGCACCGCGAGCTGTTTGCCAAGACGGTCCGGGCCACCAGTTCGGGCTGCATCCGCGTGGAAAACCCGCTGCAACTGGTCGAGTTGTTGTTCAACGACCCGGTGCGCTGGAACAGTGCCGGGATTCAAAAGCAGTTGGCCAATGGCAGGACCGAGAATATCCAGCTGCCGGTGAAGGTGCCGGTGCTGCTGGCCTACTGGACCGTGGACCTGAGCACTGACGGGCGGGTGACGTTCAAGCCGGACATTTATGATTACGACACCCGGGTGTTGCAGGGCTTGAGTCAGCCGACGAAATTGCCTCCGCTGGACTTGCGTCAGGCAGAGATCCCGCTGGTGGTGACGGGGCGGAACCAACAGTAACCAAAGCTGGCTCCTACAGTTTCGGCGTGGGCATGGCCCCTTGTAGGAGCTGGCCTGCCAGCGATGGACGTTAACGATAACGCGGGTGATCCGGATAAACGCGGTCCCCTGTAGGAGCTGGCCTGCCAGCGATGGGCGTTAACGATAACGCGGGTGATCCGGATAAACGCGGTCCCCTGTAGGAGCTGGCCTGCCAGCGATGGACGTTAACGATAACGCGGGTGAACTGGATAAACGCGGAGCATTCGAGCCCATCGCCAGCAATCTGGCTCCTACAGTTTCAGCGTGGGCACGGTCCTTTGTGGGAGCTGGCTTGCCAGCGATGGACGTTAACGATAACGCGGGTGAACTGGATAAACGCGGCGCATTCGAGCCCATCGCCAGCAGGCTGGCTCCTACAGTTTCCCGAGCCCTGTGGCACCCACCTAAAGCGCCAACCCTTGTTGCACCACGACAAGCAGATCGCTTTCTGTCAGCGCCACCGCATCCAGTTGCGCTGTGGCTTGCTCGATCGTTTGTAGCCACCAGTGTGTTTCGCCGTGTTCGTCCACGGTGCGCAACAGGGCGAACTCGTTGCCCGGGGAGTGAATCTCTACGCGCCCCTCGCCATCGGCGGTGAAGCGTGCAACCGGGTCAAAGGTCATGCTGTGCCCGTTGCCGGAGATCACCAACTGGTCGATGGCGTAATCGTAAGCGTCACCATCGGCATGACTTTCGAACACGTGGGTGGCGTTGCGCCGCAGGACCAGGCCCGCTTCGGTCAAGGGCAGCAGCCAGTGCTCTATCCGTTGATACAATTCGTAGACCTGGCCCGGCCAGCCATCGATCGCCTGATCCGCGCTGGTCAGCCCTGTCTGTTTCAATTTTTCGGCGAGTTCGTCTGCCTTGCTCATGTCGATTCCCTGTATGGAGGTCAGTCTAATCGTAGCTCGTTGACGCACAGGCAGTGCTGCCCTGGGTCATGTTTGCAGCGCCACCGGGCAGGGGGGAGACCGCCGGGCAAGTGGTTGCCCCTTTGTCGTGGATAACCCCGTAAACTACGGCCCACAAAAACTGAGGGCTTTGGGCCGTTGCCCATGCCTTGCCCCCGACAGGATGAACTTTTGCCCACGCGCTTTGACAACCCGGACCACGCCCCTGGCGTTGCATTGAAACGCATACCGCTGCGCAAGGCCGCGGTGTTGTTCATTGCGACGGTGTGTCTGTGCCTGTGCGGTTTGCTCTACCTGCAACTGGAGCAGTCCCGTCGCCATGATCTGAGCCTGGCGCAAGTGGCGTCTTCGAACCTGACGCGGGCCATGGCGCAGCAAGCCGAAGACACCTTCATGAAGGCTGACCTGGTGCTGACCAGCCTGGTGGACTGGATTCAGGTCGACGGTTTCGGCCAGGACATGCGACCCCGCTTGCAGCAGACCTTTGCCCGGCGGGTGCTGGCACTGGATCAATTGCACGGCATCCTGTTGTTCGACCAGAAGGGCCAGTGGGTGGTGACCTCGTTTGAAAACCTGCCCCGGGGTACCGGGGTCGCGGATCGCGAGTACTTCAAGTATCACCAGCAGAACATATCATCGGTGGCGCATATCGGCCCGGCCATCCGCAGCCGGGAAAACGGCGAGTGGATCATCCCTGTTTCCAAACGGGTCAACGACAGGAACGGGTATTTCCAGGGCGTATTGCTGGCCGGCATCAAGATGTCGTACTTCGACCAGTTCTTCAAAAGCTTCAGTCTCGACGACAACGGCTCGATGTTTCTCGGCTTGACCGATGGCACGCTATTGGCGCGTCGACCTTTTGTGGAGGCGCAGATCGGCGCATCCCTGGCCCAGAGCGAGATTTTCCAGAAGTCCCTGCCACAGGCCACTTCCGGCAATGCGATGTTCACGTCCGTCATCGACGGTGTGACGCGCCTGTACGGTTACCGACAACTGGAGGCGTATCCACTGGTGGTCACCGCGGCGTCGTCCACGGAATCCATTCTCGCGGGCTGGTACGACACGGCATTCCGCTCCAGCCTCATCGTTGCCCTGGTGTTGCTGGGCGTGGGGTTGTTCGGTTGGGTGTTCATTCATCAGGTGCGCGTGGGTGAGCGGGTCGAGTCGGATTTGCGCAGGGCCCAGCAAGCACTTGAGCTGATCGCCACGCATGACAGCCTGACCGGCCTGGCCAACCGCCGGTTGTTCGAACGGGCGATGGACATCGAGTTCGGGCGCGGTGCCCGGCAGGCAAGCCCCTTGAGCCTGATCATGCTCGATATCGATTACTTCAAACGCTACAACGACACCTACGGCCACGTGGTGGGGGATCACTGCCTGGCCGAAGTGGCACGCGCGCTGAAGAGTTGCTGCCACCGCAAGGCCGATCTGGCGGTGCGCTACGGCGGTGAAGAGTTTGCGGTGCTGCTGCCCGACACCGACATCCATGGCGCCATGACGATTGCCGAGCAGATCCGTCGCAGTGTCATCGACAAGAACATCACTCACACCGGCTCACCCAATGGCTACGTGACGGTCAGCCTGGGTTGCTATTCGTTCGTGCCCTCGGGGCGGGACAGCATGGACGTGTTTGTCCAGCGGGCGGATGCGGCGTTGTATCAAGCCAAGCATTCGGGACGGAACCGCGTGGCTACGTTGTCGATGGCCGGTGGTGGCGAGGCATTGATGCGCTCCGATCGTTGAAGTGCTTTTGCTGCCGGTAGTGTCATTGGCCGCTTTTGCCTGTCCAGCTACCCGTCCCGCCGCCAGCACCGCCGGTTCCGCCGCCGGGCGCACCGGTGCCACCGCCTGCGCCACTGCCCGGACCATTGACGCCGGTGCTGCCCATTGTCGAACCGGGGCTCTTTGCGCGCCCGTTATTACTTGAGGAATCGCTGGGCCTGTTGCTGTCTGGCAGCATGGTTGAACTGCGGGTGGCGCCGGGTGCCGTACCGGTCGCCCCAGGACCCTCGCCGGACGCCGCAAAGGTGGCCACGGACGTAGCCGACAACCATGCGGCCATGAGCAGTGAAGTGATTTTTATGTTCATCATGGTCGTCTCCAGGATGAGTCGTTACCTGGTATTAGTGTGACAGGGCACGAGGTGGGGGCCGATCCGGTTGACGAGTGGCGCGGGGCCCTGGAGGGCCACCGATCCATAGCCAAGCGAGAACCCTGTGGGAGCGGCGGTGCGGCGATCCGACTTGCCCGCGAAGACGTCGACCCATTCAGTATTGATGTTGGCTGACACTGCGCATTCGCGAGCAGGCCCGCTCCCACATTTGATCTGTGTCGGGCGGGAAATTGCGTACACCCTCGAACCCTGTGGGAGCGGCGGTGCGGCGATCCGACTTGCCCGCGAAGACGTTGACCCATTCAGTATTGATGTTGGCTGACACTGCGCATTCGCGAGCAAGCCCGCTCCCACATTTGATCTGTGCCGGACGGGAAATTGCGTACACCCTCGAATCGACCAGCTTGCGCTCAATGTGCTGCCGCCCCGAGACCACGGATGCAACCACCGAAAAGGGCAGGTGTCACAGTTCAGGCACCTCGTCCTAAGGAGTGTCCATTCATGAAGAAGCTGCGGATCGCCACGTTCAACGTCAATGGCCTGCGCGCACGGCTGCCCAACCTGCTGGCCTGGCTTGAGCGGGAAAAACCGGATATCGCCTGCTTGCAGGAACTGAAGGCAGTGGACAGCGCATTCCCGGCTGCCGAGCTTGAGGCGCTCGGCTACGGCGCCATTTGGCAGGGGCAGGCGTCATGGAACGGCGTGGCAATCCTGGCGCGGGATGCGCAGCCGCTGGAGAGCCGACGCGGGTTGCCCGGCGATGACAGCGACAACCACAGTCGTTATCTGGAAGCCGCGGTCCACGGGGTTCTGGTGGGTTGCCTGTATCTACCCAACGGCAACCCGCAGCCGGGGCCGAAATTCGAGTACAAGCTGGCATGGTTCGAGCGACTGATCCGTCATGCGCAGACACTTCAAGGCAGTGAACATCCGGTGGTGCTGGCGGGCGACTACAACGTGGTGCCCACCGACCTGGACATCTACAACCCGCGCTCATGGCTCAAGGACGCCTTGCTGCAACCGCAGAGCCGCGAGTGCTACCAGCGGTTGCTGGACCAGGGCTGGACCGATTCATTGCGGCATTTGCATCCGCAGGATCGGCTCTACACATTCTGGGATTACTTCCGCCAGCACTGGCAGAAAAACTCCGGTCTGCGCATTGATCATCTGCTGCTCAACCCGGTCCTGAGCCCGTATCTGCAAGACGCCGGGGTGGATGCCTGGGTGCGCAATGAGCCCCACGCCAGCGACCATGCGCCGACCTGGATTCAATTAGGGGCGCGCAAGCGGCGTTGAGTTTTTCATGACGGGTGATTGGCTAAATCAATTGTCGGTGGCCGTGCCTGATCCCGTATACATAGCGACCATTGGCGGAGCAATCCGCCGCTTGCGTGCAAAAGGATTGAACGATGAGCGAGCCACGCCTGACTGACCCTGCTTTGTATCTGCAACGCCTGGGCTTCGATGCACCCCCGGCACCGACCCTGGAAACCTTGCGCCAACTGCAGCTGCGTCATACCGGGGTTTTCCCGTTTGAGAACCTCACCACGTTATCCGGCGAACCGGTGCTGATCGACCTGCCGTCCATCGAGCAGAAGGTCTTGCACGCGGGTCGTGGCGGTTACTGCTACGAACTCAACAAGTTGTTTCTGGCCTTGCTTCAGGAATTGGGTTTCGACGCCCGCGCCATCAGCGGTCGGGTGGTGATGGGGCAGCCGGAGGGTGCCTGGACGGCCCGGACCCATCGCCTGAGCCTGGTCATCATTGATGACGTACGCTACATCACCGACGTCGGCTTTGGCGGCATGGTGCCGACCGCGCCACTGCTGCTCGATTCCCGCGCCGAACAGCTCACCCCGCACGAGCCGTATCGCATCGACCTGCACGTTGACGGTTTTACCCTGCGCGCCAATGTGGCCGGTGAATGGCGAGCGATGTACATCTTCGACCTGCAACGCCAGGAAGATATCGATTTTGCTGTGGGCAACTGGTACGTCTCGACCCACCCCGAGTCGACCTTCGCCAGGCAATTGATGGTGGCGCGCACCGGGGAGGGCTGGCGCCGTACGCTCAATAACGGCAGCTTCGCCATTCACCGGATCGGCCATGACAGCGAGCGGCGGGAGGTGACGGATGTGCAGCAACTGGTTGGGTTGCTGGACAGCGAGTTCGGCATCCGCGTACCGGAGCAGGCGCATTTGGCGAGGACGCTGGAGCGATTGATCGCAGCGCCGCAATAGCGGGCTGATCGCAGACATCACAAAGGGCGGGTCGGATTGATCGGCCCTTTGTGTTTCAGGGCCGAACACCCGGCGCCATCACCCGTTGGATTTCGCGCAAGGCCTCTGCCAGTTTCTGCTCCAGGCCCTTGAGTTCGGCAGGCGTGAGGGTTTGTTTCAGTTTTGCCGTCTTGCCTTCGTTGAGCAGGGCCCGGCGCAACGTATTGTTGATCGCCGTCTGGTAGCCATACCCCTCGTGTTCTGCCAGTGCTCGGGCCGCTTCGATAACAGCGTCATCGAGCATGATGGTAATGCGGGTCTTGCCTTTGGCGGGCGCCACGGCCCCGCGGCTGGCGTCACTGAAGTCGTATTCGTCTTTCATCGGTCATGTCTCCAGATACTGACGGCGCTCGTTTTTGGTGGCGATGCGCGCGGAAATGATTCGAACGAAATTCGGATCGCGGTAGGTGTACGCGACGACCAGCAAACGGCCTTTGGCATCCAGCCCCAGGGTGATCCAGCGTTGTTCGTCGTGGTGGTGGTCCTCGATGGTCAGCGCTCGTTCGTCATGGAACACCGGTTCAGTCTCTGCGAGGCTGATGCCTTGGTGCTTGAGTTTGTTGGCTGCGTTCTTTGCCTTGTGGAACTGAATGTCGAATGACTTCATTATGCATACTTTATATGTATATGAAAGAGGCGAGTCTTACCGATGGTCGCCAGGAATTCAAAAGACTAGTCAGCACTCGGGGGGAGGCAGCGAGGGATGTATTTCAAGGTTTTTTGCGGAGCCGGGAGGGGGCCTATCAGGCGGAAATGGACAAGTATCCATTTTGTGACTGATAAGTTGTATACAACTCTATAGACATTTGTCCTATGTCTTGCATACAGTGTGCGCATAACAAAAACCAGGGAACCCCCTACCATGAAAACGCCCCATGTTTCACACCAACGGCCCGAGGACGAAAACCTAGGGATCGGCGCGAATATGGCTTATGGCCTGCAACATGTTCTGACCATGTATGGCGGTATCGTCGCTGTGCCATTGATCATCGGCCAGGCGGCCGGGCTCTCGCCAGCGGACATCGGTTTGTTGATTGCTGCTTCATTGTTTGCGGGGGGGCTGGCAACGCTGCTGCAAACCCTGGGTCTACCGTTTTTTGGTTGTCAGTTGCCGCTGGTGCAGGGCGTATCCTTCTCCGGCGTCGCGACCATGGTGGCGATTGTCAGCAGTGGCGGGGAGGGCGGGTTCCAGTCGGTGTTGGGGGCGGTGATAGCGGCGTCCCTGATCGGATTGCTGATAACCCCGGTGTTCTCGCGTATCACCAAGTTCTTCCCGCCGCTGGTGACCGGCATCGTGATTACCACCATCGGCCTGACGCTGATGCCGGTAGCCGCGCGCTGGGCCATGGGCGGCAACAGCCACGCAGCGGATTTCGGCAGCATGGCGAATATCGGTCTGGCGGCGGTGACGCTGGTGCTGGTGCTGCTGCTGAGCAAAATCGGCAGTGCGACCATCTCCCGCCTGTCGATCCTGCTGGCCATGGTCGTCGGTACGGTGATCGCGGTGTTCCTCGGCATGGCGGATTTCTCGTCCGTGACCCAGGGCCCGATGTTCGGCTTCCCGACGCCGTTCCACTTCGGCATGCCGACCTTCCACTTCGCTGCGATCCTGTCGATGTGCATCGTGGTGATGGTGACGCTGGTGGAGACCTCGGCCGACATTCTGGCCGTCGGTGAGATCATCGGCACCAAGGTCGACTCCAAGCGCCTGGGCAACGGCCTGCGCGCCGACATGCTGTCGAGCATGTTCGCGCCGATCTTCGGTTCCTTCACCCAGAGCGCCTTTGCCCAGAACGTCGGGCTGGTGGCGGTTACCGGCATCAAGAGCCGCTATGTGGTCGCCACTGGCGGTCTGTTCCTGGTGCTCCTCGGCCTGCTGCCCTTCATGGGCCGGGTCATCGCCGCCGTGCCGACCTCCGTACTGGGCGGCGCCGGCATCGTACTGTTCGGCACCGTCGCGGCCAGCGGCATTCGGACCCTGTCCAAGGTCGACTACCGCAATAACGTCAACCTGATCATCGTTGCCACCTCGATCGGCTTCGGCATGATCCCGATCGCGGCACCGAGCTTCTACGATCACTTCCCAAGCTGGTTCGCGACCATTTTCCATTCGGGCATCAGTTCGTCGGCGATCATGGCCATCGTGTTGAACCTGACCTTCAACCACCTCACTGCCGGTAACTCCGACCAGCAATCGGTGTTTGCGGCCGGTACCGAGCGGGTGCTGCGTTATCAGGATCTGGCGGCGTTGCGCGAAGGGGACTACTTCAGCGACGGCAAGCTGCACGATTGCGACGGCAAGGAGATTCCGGTGGTTGAGGTGGACCACGGGCATGGCGAGCCACACGCGGTACATGCGAAAAGCAGTGAGCATGTCTGACGTTCGCAGCGACTGAAAAGGGGCCGATCTGTTGAATGGACAGATCGGCTTTTTTTATGGATCAAAAGATCGCAGCCTGTGTAGGAGCTGCCGCAGGCTGCGATCTTTTGATATTTGTATCGGCCACAAAAAAGCCCCTGGATCTTTCGATTCAGGGGCTTTTCGGTGTTGCTGTCTGGCTCCACGACCTGGACTCGAACCAGGGACCCAGTGATTAACAGTCACTTGCTCTACCAACTGAGCTATCGCGGAATGGCGCGTATCTTACTGATTCAAAAAGAGAAGTCAAGCATCGAATAACAATTGGAGCGAATTATCGGGACGGGCGGTGGTTTAGCGGCGATTGGCGGTTACCAGGATCGCCCCAGAGGTCTACCATGGCCGCCCGGAAGTGGTGACACGCGCTGCCGGCCATTCGCCGAAAAGGTACGCACCATGAATCATTTACCCCTCCCGCCTCGACACCACGGGGTGCACCCATGAGCATCTCTCAGATCAGCCTGCCCAAGGGGGTCGGTCCCCATGCCGAAAAGTTGTTCGACGCCATCACTCAGGCCGGCACCGCTGAAGCATTGAACCGCGCGGGTGGCAAGGCCGAAGGTTTCGTCCTGGGGCTGGAAAGCACCAAGGCGATCAAGAGCCAGGTCGCCGAATCGCTGTATGTCGCCTACGACGACGCTGCCAGTCAGCGTGCGACCGAACTGGCTTAACCGCCGAAGGTAATGGTGGCAACCATCAGTTTGGCGTAGAGCGCTGTGGCACCCAATTGCACCAGCCACAGGACCAGGCCGCCGAGGAATACACCCGCAGCGACTTGCATTACCAGGTTGTTGCCGCGTTTGGCCGGGGCGCGGGGGATGAAGTGATCCAGGTCATCCAGGTCATCGCGGTCGGCGCGCAGGTCATCGTTTTTCATGTGGGATCTCGTAGGTCATTCAGGTGTACGCAAACCTGTGGGAGCGGGCTTGCTCGCGAATGCGATCTGACTGAGACATCGGTGTTGGAGCTGCTGGCCCTTTCGCGAGCAAGCCCGCTCCCACACGTTGATCTGATTCAGTCTAGGGGAATATCGATGGTCCATAAAAAAACGGGAAGCCCGAAGGCTTCCCGTTTTTCATTTCAAGGCTGAATCAGATGACCTGGACAATCGCGTCCGTCACCACCTCGATGTTGCTCTGGTTCAGCGCGGCCACGCAGATGCGGCCGGTGTCCAGGGCGTAGATGCCGAACTCGTTGCGCAGGCGATGAACTTGCTCAACGCTCAAGCCGGAGTAGGAGAACATGCCGCACTGGCGACCGACGAAGCTGAAATCGCGCTGAGGCGCTTTTTTTGCCAGCAGGTCGACCATCTGGGTGCGCATGCCACGAATGCGCAGGCGCATTTCGGCCAGTTCGGCTTCCCACTGGGCGCGCAGTTCCGGGCTGTTCAGCACGGCAGCGACAACGCTGGCACCGTGGGTCGGCGGGTTGGAGTAGTTGGTACGGATCACGCGTTTGACTTGCGACAGCACGCGCGCGCTTTCTTCTTTCGATTCGCTGACGATCGACAGGGCACCGACGCGCTCGCCATACAGCGAGAACGACTTGGAGAACGAGCTGGATGCGAAGAAAGTCAGGCCCGACTCGGCGAACAGGCGCACGGCAGCGGCGTCTTCGTCGATGCCATCGCCGAAACCTTGATACGCCATGTCGAGGAACGGCACGTGGCCTTTGGCTTTAACGACTTCCAGGACGTTTTTCCAGTCGGCCGGGCTCAGGTCCACGCCGGTCGGGTTGTGGCAGCAGGCGTGCAGCACAATGATCGAGCCGTTTGGCAGCGCGTTCAGGTCTTCCAGCATGCCGGTACGGTTCACGTCGTGGGTCGCGGCGTCGTAGTAGCGGTAGTTCTGCACCGGGAAGCCGGCGGTTTCGAACAGGGCGCGGTGGTTTTCCCAGCTCGGGTCGCTGATCGCCACGACAGCGTTCGGCAGCAGTTGCTTGAGGAAATCGGCACCGATTTTCAGAGCGCCAGTACCGCCAACGGCCTGGGTGGTGATGACGCGGCCAGCGGCGAGCAGTGGCGAATCATTGCCGAACAGCAGCTTTTGCACGGCCTGGTCGTAGGCGGCGATACCGTCGATTGGCAGGTAGCCACGGGAAACGTGTTGAGCGGCGCGAATCGTTTCGGCTTCGACAACGGCGCGCAGGAGTGGAATTCGCCCCTCCTCGTTGCAGTAAACACCGACCCCCAGGTTGACCTTGTTGGTACGGGTATCGGCGTTGAATGCTTCGTTGAGGCCCAGGATTGGATCGCGTGGTGCCATTTCGACAGCGGAGAACAGGCTCATTATTGCGGCGGCTCTGAATGGAGAGTGGAGGGACGTGTCGCGCTCCAGCCGAATGCACTAGAGCGGTGCACAAACGGGGAGCTAGTATAGAGGCCATCGGCGATGGCTGGCGACAGGCGATTGACCTTTTAAGGCAAGTTTTTCCGATTATTTATCGACCGTCAGTCGATTGGTCTCGGCAAAGGTTTTGCGTGATGCAGGACGTTTGCCTTGAAAGCGCTGGCAATCGGCTCCACATTGAGCACAATCCAGTTTTTTCCTCGGGCGACATCGGTCGTTTGCGGTCTTTCTCGTTCGTGCCGGTTTGTCCGGCAAGAGTGATCCAGAGGTATTTCATGTCTGAATTCCAGCTAGTCACCCGTTTCGAGCCCGCCGGCGATCAGCCGGAAGCCATCCGCCTGATGGTCGAGGGCATCGAGGCCGGGCTGGCGCACCAGACGCTGCTCGGTGTGACCGGCTCGGGCAAGACCTTCAGCATCGCCAACGTGATTGCCCAGGTGCAGCGCCCGACGCTGGTGCTGGCGCCGAACAAGACCCTGGCGGCGCAGTTGTACGGGGAGTTCAAGGCGTTTTTCCCGAACAACGCGGTGGAGTATTTCGTTTCCTACTACGACTACTACCAGCCCGAAGCCTACGTGCCGTCCTCGGACACCTTCATCGAGAAAGATGCCTCGATCAACGACCACATCGAACAGATGCGGCTGTCGGCGACCAAGGCATTGCTCGAGCGCAAGGACGCGATCATCGTCACCACGGTGTCGTGCATCTACGGCCTGGGCAGCCCGGAAACCTATCTCAAGATGGTGTTGCACGTGGATCGCGGCGACAAGCTCGACCAGCGTGAATTGCTGCGGCGCCTGGCCGACCTGCAATACACCCGCAACGACATGGAATTCGCCCGTGCGACCTTCCGTGTGCGCGGCGACGTGATCGATATCCACCCGGCGGAATCGGATTTCGAAGCGATCCGCATCGAACTGTTCGACGATGAAGTGGAAAGCCTGTCGGCCTTCGATCCGCTGACCGGCGAAGTCATCCGCAAGCTGCCGCGCTTCACTTTCTACCCGAAGAGCCACTACGTCACGCCCCGGGAAACCCTGATGGGCGCGGTCGAAGGCATCAAGGTCGAGTTGCAGGAACGCCTGGAATACCTGCGTTCCAACAACAAGCTGGTGGAGGCCCAGCGCCTGGAGCAGCGCACCCGTTTCGATCTGGAGATGATCCTCGAACTGGGTTACTGCAACGGCATCGAAAACTATTCGCGCTATCTGTCCGGTCGCGAAGCCGGCGCGGCGCCACCAACCCTTTACGATTACCTGCCGGCCGATGCCTTGCTGGTGATCGACGAATCCCACGTCAGCGTTCCGCAGGTGGGCGCCATGTACAAGGGCGACCGCTCGCGCAAGGAAACCCTGGTCGAATACGGTTTCCGCCTGCCCTCGGCCCTGGACAACCGGCCGATGCGTTTCGATGAATGGGAAAGCATCAGCCCGCAGACGATTTTCGTCTCGGCGACGCCGGGCAACTATGAAGCCGAGCACGCCGGGCGCGTGATTGACATGGTGGTGCGCCCGACCGGGCTGGTGGACCCGCAAATCGAGATCCGCCCGGCACTGACCCAGGTCGACGACTTGCTGTCGGAAATCACCAAGCGTGTCGCTCTGGAAGAGCGGGTGCTGGTTACGACGCTGACCAAGCGCATGGCCGAAGACTTGACCGACTATCTGGCCGACCACGGCGTACGCGTGCGCTACCTGCACTCGGACATCGACACCGTGGAGCGGGTCGAAATCATCCGCGACCTGCGCCTGGGCACCTTCGATGTGCTGGTGGGCATCAACCTGTTGCGCGAAGGCCTGGACATGCCGGAAGTGTCGCTGGTGGCGATCCTCGATGCCGACAAGGAAGGCTTCCTGCGCTCCGAGCGCTCGCTGATCCAGACCATCGGGCGGGCGGCGCGTAACCTCAATGGCCGGGCGATTCTGTATGCCGACCGCATCACGGGCTCCATGGAGCGGGCCATCGGCGAAACCGAGCGTCGTCGCGACAAGCAGATTGCCTTTAACCTGGCCAATGGCATCACGCCCAAAGGCGTGTTCAAGGACGTCGCCGACATCATGGAAGGCGCCACGGTGCCCGGCTCGCGCAGCAAGAAGCGCAAAGGCATGGCCAAGGCCGCCGAGGAAAACGCCAAATACGAAGCCGAATTGCGCTCACCGGGCGAGATTGCCAAGCGCATCAAGGGGCTGGAAGAGAAGATGTACCAGTTGGCACGTGACCTGGAATTCGAAGCCGCGGCGCAGATGCGCGACGAGATCACCAAATTGCGCGAGCGCCTGATTACCGTCTGAAACACGCCAATTGATGGCCGGACAAATCCCCCTGTAGGAGCTGCCGCAGGCTGCGATCTTTTGATCTTGATTTTTTAAGATCAAAAGATCGCAGCCTTCGGCAGCTCCTACATAGGTTTGCGGTGTATCAATGAGTTTCGCCGGCCTTGAGTCCTGCCGGCAATTTTCTAGTCAGCAACACCGCCAGCATGCTGATCCCCAGCGCAATCCCGACAAAATGAAACGCATCGTTGTAGGCCATGATCGACGCCTGTTGATGCGCGATCTCGCTGAGTTTGCCCAATGCCGCCGTTTCACTGCCCAACCGGTCGGTCAGCGAGGCAATACGCTCGGCCACCTGCGGATTGCTCGGCACGATGGACTCACGCAGGTAATCGAAATAAACCTTGGTCCGCGCATCCAGCAGCGTGGCGAGCAGGGCGATGCCGATGGCCCCGCCGAGGTTGCGCAGGATGTTGAACAGGCTCGATGCCGACCCTGCATCCTGGGGCAGAATGTAGGACGTCGCGATCAGCGAGATGGTGACCATGATCAGCGGCTGGCCCAGGGCGCGGATGATCTGGATCTGATTGAACTGCGGCCCGGCAAAGTCCGGGTTCAGCACGCCCGAAGAGAAGCTCGCCAACCCGAATAGCCCGAAGCCCAATGTGCACAGCCATTTCGGCGAGACGAATTTCATCAGCTTGGGCACCAGCGGGATCAGAAACAGCTGCGGCACCCCCATCCACATGATCACTTCACCGATCTGCAGGGCGTTGTAGTTCTGGATCTGCGCCAGGTACAACGGCAGCAGGTAGATCGAGCCGTACAACCCGACCCCCATGCCGACACTGGAAATGCTGGACAAGCCGAAGTTGCGGTTGCCGAGGATGCCGAGGTTGATCAACGGATTGGGTTTGGAAAACTGCACGATGACGAAGGTGATCAGGCTGACCAGCGCGATGCTGCCCAGGGTCACGATCAGGCTGGATTCCAGCCAGTCCTTGCGATGGCCTTCCTCCAGGAATACCTGCAGACAACCGAGCCCGACACCGAGGGTGAGAATCCCGGCGTAGTCGGTGCTTTTCAGCAATTCCCAGTGCGCTTCTTTCTTCTCCAGGCCGTACATCAGGCCGGCGATCATGATCAGGCCGGGCGGGATGTTGATGTAGAAGATGTACTCCCAGCCCCAGTTCTCCGTCAGCCACCCACCGAGGGTCGGGCCGATGGAGGGCGCGAACGTGGCGGTCATGGCGAACATGGCCATGCCTTTGGCGCGGTGGTGTTCCGGGAGCTTGATGAGGGTCAGGGTGAACGCCAGCGGAATCAGCGCGCCGCCGGTAAACCCCTGCAGGGCGCGGAACACGATCATGCTCTCCAGGCTCCAGGCCATGGAGCAGAGCAGGGAGGCCGCGAGAAACCCGAGGGACACCCATACCGCCAGGCGTCGCGCCGACAGCAACTGCACGAGCCAGGCGGTGAGCGGGATCATGATGATCTCCGCCACCAGGTAGGAGGTGGAAATCCACGAGCCTTCCTCCAGGGTCGCCGACAGTGCGCCCTGGATATCCTTGAGCGAGGAATTGGTGATCTGGATGTCCAGCACCGCCATGAAGGCCCCGAGCATCACGCTCATCACCGCAATCCAGTCCCGCCGGGTCGGTTCGCCGACCGGGCGGATCAGTTGATCACCGGCCATCGTCAGGGGCGTCTTTGCTGCTCACTTTGGGGGTGACGTCTGCAGGGGCATCCTTGATGTTCACCTTGGCGGTCACCGACATGCCCGGACGAATCTTGCCGCGCAGCGGATTGTCCGCGGCGAAGGTCAGTTTTACCGGAATCCGTTGCACGACTTTGGTGAAGTTGCCCGTGGCATTGTCCGGCGGCAGCAGGCTGAACTGCGCGCCCGAGGCGGCGAACAGGCTGTCGACACGGGCTTTGATCGGCGTGTCGCTGTAGGCGTCGAAGGTCAGTTCGGCTTCCTGGCCGGGTTGCATGTGGCCGATCTGGGTTTCCTTGAAGTTGGCCTGAATCCAGATGTCTTCGTCCGGCACGATCGACAGCAGGTAAGCGCCGGCCTGCACGTATTGGCCTTCGCGGGCGGCACGCTGGCCGATCAGGCCGCTGATGGGAGCGTGGATTTCGCTGCGGGTCAGGTTCAGTTCGGCCTGGGCCAGGTCGGTTTTGGCGTTGGCGATCTGCGCGTCGAGGCGTTTGATCTCGGCGGTCAACGCGTTGACTTGCTGGCGCTGACTTTGCGCATCGGCCTGGGCCTTGGCCACTTGCGAGCGGGCAATGTGGGATTCGGCAGAGAGGGTGGTCACCCGTTCTTCCGAGACATAACCGGGTTTGCGCAAGGTCTCGGCGCGGGTCAGGTCGATCTGCGAGCGGCCCAGGCTGGCCTGGCTGGACGCGACTTGCGCTTCGCTGGCGGCAATCAGGCTGGCCTGCTGGGTCAGCTTGCTCTGGGCTTGCAGGCGCTCGGCCTGGCGGGTGGCCAGGGCGGCATTGGCGCGGTCGACAGCGAGACGGAAGTCGTCGCCTTCGAGTTTGATCAGCAACTGGCCTTTCTCGACATGCTGGTTGTCCTGCACCAGCACCTGATCGATGCGTGCGCCCAGTTGGCTCGACACACGGGTGATCTCGCCCTGGACATAAGCGTTGTCGGTACTTTCATAAAAGCGCCCCTTGAAGAACCACTGGGCAAACAGGCCCCCGGCAATCAACAGGACCATCAGCAGGAATGTAAAGAGGCGACGCTTGAGTTGGGCAGGCATGAGGCAAACTGTAGTCGAGAAATTGTAAGGGAAGTTATCAGCAGGCAAATCTGGCATACAGCCGATAAGTGGTAAATGCCATGGGCGGATATTCGGCCATTCACCGCGTCATAGGGGCGTTACAGACGCAACCTTGGCTTAAATGCCCTGTTCGCTGGAGCCGGGCGGCTGTCGCCTGTTACCATTCGCGCCTAGTTTGAACTTCGCTTTTTTTTCTTTTCGAGACATGCCATGACCACCGTCCGCACTCGCATCGCGCCATCGCCTACCGGGGATCCCCACGTAGGTACCGCCTACATCGCCTTGTTCAACTACTGCTTTGCCAAGCAGCACGGCGGTGAGTTCATCCTGCGGATCGAAGACACCGACCAATTGCGCTCGACCCGTGAGTCCGAGCAGCAGATTTTCGACGCCTTGCGCTGGCTGGGGATCGACTGGAGCGAAGGCCCGGACGTCGGCGGCCCGCACGGTCCGTATCGGCAAAGCGAGCGCGGCGATATTTATCAGAAGTATTGCCAGCAACTGGTCGACAGGGGGCATGCCTTCCCGTGCTTCTGCACCGCCGAAGAGCTGGACCAGATGCGCGCCGAGCAGATGGCTCGCGGTGAAACCCCGCGTTACGACGGCCGCGCGCTGCTGCTGTCCAAGGAAGAAGTCGCCCGTCGCCTGGCCGCTGGCGAACCCCATGTGATCCGCATGAAGGTGCCGAGCGAAGGCGTCTGTGTGGTGCCGGACATGCTGCGTGGCGACGTCGAGATCCCGTGGGACCGCATGGACATGCAAGTCCTGATGAAGACCGACGGCCTGCCGACGTACTTCCTGGCCAACGTGGTCGACGATCACCTGATGGGTATCACCCATGTATTGCGCGGCGAAGAGTGGCTGCCATCGGCACCGAAGCTGATCCTGCTTTACGAGTACTTCGGCTGGGAACAACCGGAGCTGTGCTACATGCCGCTGCTGCGTAACCCGGACAAGAGCAAGCTGTCCAAGCGCAAGAACCCGACCTCGGTGACGTTCTACGAGCGCATGGGCTTCATGCCGGAAGCGATGCTCAACTACCTGGGCCGCATGGGCTGGTCGATGCCGGACGAGCGCGAGAAGTTCTCGTTGCAGGAAATGGTCGACAACTTCGATCTGAAGCGCGTCTCCCTCGGCGGGCCGATCTTCGACATCGAGAAGCTGTCCTGGCTCAACGGCCAATGGCTGCGTGACCTGCCAGTGGAAGAGTTCGCCGCGCGCGTGCAGAAGTGGGCGTTCAATTCCGAATACATGATGAAGATTGCACCGCACGTGCAGGGCCGGGTCGAAACCTTCAGCCAGGTGGCACCGCTGGCCGGGTTCTTCTTTGCCGGTGGCGTGAATCCGGATGCCAAGCTGTTCGAATCCAAGAAGCTGTCGGGTGATCAGGTCCGTCAGTTGATGCAGTTGATCCTGTGGAAGCTCGAAAGCCTGCGTCAGTGGGAGAAGGACAGCATCACCGCGACGATCCAGGCCGTAGTCGAATCCCTGGAGTTGAAGCTGCGTGATGCCATGCCGCTGATGTTTGCCGCGATCACCGGCCAGGCGAGCTCGGTGTCGGTGCTCGATGCAATGGAAATCCTCGGTCCGGACCTGACCCGGTTCCGTCTGCGCCAGGCCATCGACCTGCTGGGCGGTGTGTCGAAGAAAGAAAACAAAGAGTGGGAAAAGCTGTTGGCCGCTATCGCCTAAACGCTTTTGATTCCCTGTAGGAGCTGCCGCAGGCTGCGATCTTTTAAAAGGCAACGTCAAAAGATCGCAGCCTTCGGCAGCTCCTACAGGTCTGCGTTGGGTGTAAACCTCCCGAATTTCCGGGGGGAGGGCGGTAAGTGGTTGTTATGCCGACAAAAAATTTTGAAAAATTTCAAAAATAAGTTTGACAGGCTTGCGATACGCCCTTAAGATTCGCCCCGTCCTCAGCGATGACATCAACGATGAGGGGCTATAGCTCAGCTGGGAGAGCGCTTGCATGGCATGCAAGAGGTCGACGGTTCGATCCCGTCTAGCTCCACCAATTTACACTTCAAGGCCTGGCCACACCGGTCTTGAAGCGATCAACACTCAGCGTTGATCAGTTGTATGGAAGGGTTTGCGTCCCCTTCGTCTAGTGGCCTAGGACACCGCCCTTTCACGGCGGTAACAGGGGTTCGAGTCCCCTAGGGGACGCCAGTTTTACAGAAGCGATGTTGCAAGATGTCGCTCCGCCGCGAGGCGAAAAATCCGGGGCTATAGCTCAGCTGGGAGAGCGCCTGCATGGCATGCAGGAGGTCAGCGGTTCGATCCCGCTTAGCTCCACCAATTTTACAGTTCAAGGTCTGGCCACACCGGCCTTGAATCGATCAGCTCTCAGCACTGATCAGTTGTATAGAAGGGTTTGTGTCCCCTTCGTCTAGTGGCCTAGGACACCGCCCTTTCACGGCGGTAACAGGGGTTCGAGTCCCCTAGGGGACGCCACGATTACCCGCTCTGCGGGATTTATAAGGGTCATTCAATTATTGAATGGCCCTTTTGTTTGTCTGGCGTTTGGCCAAATTCCTCCATTTCCAAAAAAACTGTTCTTCAGACCAGCGGTCACACCCAAGACTTGCTAAAATTTATTATGAGAATAATATTTCAATCGTAATATTCGGAGGCGACGATGAACGATAAAAAAGCTCAAACCCGCGAGCGCATCCTCAAGGCTGCCAGCGCAGCGCTGATTCAGCGCGGTCCGGCCGAGCCAAGCGTGGGCGAAGTGATGGGTGCGGCGGGCCTGACGGTCGGCGGCTTCTACGCACACTTCGAAAGCAAGGACGCGATGATGCTCGAGGCGTTCAAGCAATTGCTCGGTCACCGCCGCGACCTGATTGCCGACATGGACGCGGAGTTGACCGGTGAAGAGCGTCGCGCGCTGGTGGCCGCGTTCTATCTGTCGCGCAAGCACCGTGACTCCTCCGAGTCGGCCTGTCCGATCCCGGCATCGGTCGGCGAACTGGGGCGGCTGCCGGAAGCGTTTCGTGTCGCCCTGAATGAGCATGTGGAATTGATGGTCGCGCAGTTGGCGGCCAGTCCAGAAGAAACCGAAAAAGCCCTGGCCGATATGGCCTTGATGGTGGGTGGGCTGGCTCTGGCGCGGGCGCTGGGGCCGGGAGAGTTGTCCGATCGATTACTGCGCGCCGCCAAATCGGCAGTGCGTTGACCCTGAAGGCTGCGGCCTGAGGAGAATGCGATGAGCGCGTTAAAGTGGGTTCGTGGCGTTAATGGCACCTTGGGCTGGTTTGCCCCGAAACTGGTCGCTAGCAAAATGCGATTGGCCTTCATGACTCCGCGGGACCTGCCGCCCCGTGACTGGGAACTGCCGCTGCTGGCGCGATCCGAGCGCATTACCCTGCGGTTTGGTCTTTCGGCGCTGCGTTGGGGGCAGGGGCCGGCCGTGCTGCTGATGCACGGCTGGGAAGGTCGGCCGACGCAGTTTGCCAGCCTCATCACCGCGCTGGTCGATGCCGGTTACTCGGTCGTCGCCCTGGATGGTCCGGCCCACGGCCGCTCTCCGGGCAGAGAGGCGAATGTGGTGCTGTTTGCTCGCGCCATGCTTGAAGCTGCTTCCGAATTGCCTCCGCTGCAAGCGGTCATCGGCCACTCCATGGGCGGCGCCAGTGCCATGCTCGCGGTCCAGTTGGGTTTGCGCACCGAAACCCTGGTGAGCATTGCCGCCCCGGCGCGGATTCTCGGCGTGCTGCGTGGTTTCGCCCGTTATGTGGGGCTGCCGCCGAAGGCTCGCTCGGCGTTCATTCGCCAAGTCGAGAATGATGTCGGCATGCGCGCTGCAATGCTGGATGTCGCGCACTATCAACTCGATATGCCCGGCCTGATCGTTCACGCCGAAGATGATGACTTCGTCCCGGTCAGCGAGTCGCAATTGATCCACGAAGCGTGGTTCGACAGTCGCTTGCTGCGCTTGAAGGAGGGTGGTCATCAGCGCGTATTGGCCGACCCCCGAGTGATTGATGGCGTGTTATCACTGCTGGCCGGTCGCAGTCTGCAATCACGCCAATCCGCTTGAGCTTCCGTTACACTGCCCCGGTCGAAATCATCTGACCGGGAGTGGGGCATGGGCTGGGATCGGGAAACGCCATTTATCATTGATCTGCAAGTGGACGCCGAGGACATCGACGGGCTGGGACACGCGAACAACGCAGTCTACGTAACCTGGCTCGAACGCTGCGCCTGGCGCCACTCCCAACGCCTTGGCCTGGATCTGGTCGAATACCGGCGGCTGGACCGGGCGATGGCGGTGGTGCGACACGAGATCGATTACCTGGCAGCGGCCTATGAAGGCGACGAGTTGCAATTGGCGACCTGGATCGTCGATTGGGACCAGCGCCTGAAGATGACCCGGCACTTCCAGCTGATCCGCCCCAGCGACAATACAACGTTGCTGCGCGCGCAAACCACGTTCGTCTGCATCGAGCTGTCCACCGGCAAACCCAAGCGCATGCCGGCGGAGTTCATCGAAGGCTATGGCCCGGCGATTCAAGCGCAGGAGTTGGTACAACCCTGATTCCCTGTGGGAGCGGGCTTGCTCGCGAATGCAGTGTGTCAGCAAATTAAATGTTGGCTGACACGACGCTTTCGCGAGCAAGCCCGCTCCCACATTGGATTTGCGATGTTCTGCAGATTTTCTCTGAAACCCAGTAAACTGCCGCACGTTTTTCCTCGAGTGTGTTTTTCATGCAAATTGCTTTGGCGCCCATGGAGGGGTTGGTCGACGACATCCTGCGCGATGTGCTGACCCGCGTGGGTGGTATTGACTGGTGCGTGACCGAGTTCATTCGGGTCAACGACCAGTTGCTGACGCCTGCCTATTTCCACAAGTTCGGCCCGGAGCTGCTCAACGGTGCCCGGACGGCCTCCGGCGTGCCGCTGCGTGTGCAACTGCTCGGTTCCGATCCGGTGTGCCTGGCGGAAAATGCCGCGCTGGCTTGCGAGCTGGGTTCCGAAGTGATTGACCTGAACTTTGGCTGCCCGGCCAAGACCGTCAACAAATCCCGTGGTGGCGCGGTCCTGCTCAAGGAGCCCGAGCTGCTCAACCAGATCGTCGAGCACGTCCGTCGTGCCGTCCCCGCGCACATTCCGGTCACCGCCAAGATGCGTCTGGGCTTCGACAGCCCGGACGGTTCGCTGGTGTGTGCCACGGCCCTGGCCGAAGGCGGAGCGGAACATATCGTGGTGCACGCGCGGACCAAGGTCGATGGCTACAAGCCGCCGGCGCACTGGGAGTGGATTCCGCGGGTGCAGGACGTGGTCAAGGTGCCGGTGTTCGCCAATGGTGATATCTGGAGCGTCGAAGACTGGCGCCGTTGCCGCGAGATCAGTGGCGTGGAAGACATCATGCTCGGTCGCGGCCTGGTTTCGCGCCCCGATCTGGCGAAGCAGATCGCTGCTGCCCGGGCTGGTGAAGAGGTCGTGGAGATGACCTGGAACGAGCTGTTGCCGCTGATCCAGGACTTCTGGCTGCAAGCCAAGGCGCAGATGACGCCACGCCAATCGCCGGGTCGCCTGAAGCAATGGCTGGCGATGCTGACCCGCAATTATCCCGAGGCGGTAGAGCTGTTCACCGTCCTGCGTCGTGAGACCGAACTGGATAACGTCTCGCGCTTGTTGGGGCTGCCGGTGGCTGAAGCCGCCTGAAGCTCTTTAAAAAAAGCAGAAAATAAGCTCTTGAAATGCAATCAGCGGTCCCTATCTAAGGGTTACGCGATGCCGAATTCGGGTCGCGGAGACAAAAAACCTTGCTGATTGTTTTCAGGAGATTTGAACCATGAGTACTGCATTTTCCCTGGCACCACTGTTCCGTTCCTCGGTAGGTTTCGACCGTTTCAACGACCTGTTCGAAACCGCCCTGCGCAATGAGCCAGGCAGCACCTACCCGCCCTACAACGTGGAAAAACACGGTGACGATCAATACCGCATCGTCGTAGCCGCCGCCGGTTTCCAGGAAGATGACCTGGAGCTGCAGGTCGAGAAGGGTGTGCTGACCATCAGTGGTGGCAAACGTGACGCCAACGAAGGCGTGACCTTCCTGCACCAGGGCATTGCCCAGCGTGCATTCAAGCTGTCCTTCCGTCTGGCGGACCACATCGAGATCAAGGCGGCCGGCCTGAGCAACGGGCTGTTGAGCATCGACCTGCTGCGGGTGATTCCGGAAGAGGCGAAAGCCAAGCGCATCCCGATCAACGGGGTGCAGAAACCGGCTCTGCAACACTGAGTCCGGGCAGGAAGAAGGGCGCCATTGGCGCCCTTTTTTGTGCCTGTACCATTTGTAGGAGCTGCCGCAGGCTGCGATCTTTTGATTTTAAAAATCAAGATCAAAAGATCGCAGCCTTCGGCAGCTCCTACAGGGTTCGCGTTATTTCAGGAGTTTTTGGAATTCTTCCACCGGTAGCGGCGGGCTGTGCAAGTACCCTTGGTAGAAGTGACATTCCAGCCCCTGCAGGAACTCAAGCTGCTCCGCTGTTTCCACCCCTTCGGCAATCACCTTCAAGTCCAGGCTGCGGGCCATGGCGACGATGGCGCGGATGATCTCGGCGTCGTTCGGGTCGCTGGTGGCGTCGCGGATGAACGACTGGTCGATTTTCAGGGTGTCGACCGGCAGGCGCTTGAGGTAGGTCAGTGAGGAATAGCCGGTGCCGAAGTCGTCCATGGCGAAGCTCACGCCGAGTTTTTTCAGGCGGCGCATTTTGCCGATGGTGTCTTCCAGGTTCTGGATCACGATGCCTTCGGTGATTTCCAGTTTCAGCAAGGTGCAGGGCAGCCCGCAGGTGGCGAGGCTGTTTTCAACGCGTTCAACGAAATCGTTCTGGCGGAACTGGCGCGGGCTGATGTTCACGCACAGGCTGAATTTGTACGGGTTCACCAGGCCTCGGTCGATCAATTTCTTGAAGGCCTGGCAGGCTTCGTCGAGGATCCAGGTGCCGACCTCCAGGATCAGTCCGCTGTCTTCCAGCACCTTGATGAACTCGGTGGGTGACTGCGCGCCGAGTTCCGGGTGATTCCAGCGTACCAGGGCCTCGGCGCCGACGATGCGGTCGCCCCGGGCGTCGACCTGGGGTTGGTAATGCACGCGGAACTCGCCCCGGGAAAGGGCCAGGCGCAAGTCGGTTTCCATGCGCAGGCGTTCGCTCGCGGCCTTCTGCATGGTGTTGTGGTACATCTGCGCGGTATTGCGTCCCGAGTCCTTGGCGCGATAGAGCGCGATGTCGGCGCGTTTGAGCAGGTCGGTCGGGGTCGAGCCGTGATCGGGGATCAGCGCAATGCCGATGCTTGGCGTCACTTGCAGGCGCTGGCCGTCGAGGAACATCGGTTCGGACAGCAGCTCGCGGAGGGTGTCGGCCAGTTCGCGAACCTGATCGCTGACCTCGCTGCGCGAGCCTTCGAGGCCGCTGAGCAGCACCACGAATTCGTCGCCACCCAGGCGCGCAACGGTGTCCTCCATGCGCACGCTCGCCTCCAGGCGCGCGGTGATGATTTTCAGCACGGTATCGCCCACCGGGTGCCCGAGGGAGTCGTTGATGTGCTTGAAATGGTCGAGGTCGAGGAACATCAGCGCGCCACGCAGGTTATGCCGTTTGAGCAGGGCGATCTGCTGGCTCAGGCGGTCCATCAGCAAGGCACGGTTGGGCAGGTTGGTCAGTGGGTCGTGGTAGGCCAGGTGGCGAATCTGCGCTTCGGCGTTTTTCAGCAGGCTCACGTCCCGCGCGGTCAACAGCAGGCAGGCGGTTTCGTTGAGGGTGATCGGCTCCACCGAGACTTCGACGGTGAGCAGTTCGCCGCGCTTGTTGCGCCCGAGCATTTCCTGGTGATGAACCCGGCCCTTGATCTGCAATTCGGCCAGCAGCGCCGAGCGTTGTTTTTCTTCCGCCCAGATCCCGACCTGGTACACCGTGCGGCCCACCACTTCTTCGGCGCGGTAGCCGGTCAGGCGGCAGAAACCGTCGTTGACCTCCAGATATCGGCCGGTGTCGCGCTCGGTGATGGTGATGGCGTCGGGGCTGGAGTGGAAGGCCTTGGCGAATTTCTCTTCACTGGCCTTGAGCGCCGCTTCCGAGCGTTGTTGCTGGGTGATGTCGCGCAGCGTGGTGACGATGCAGGGCTGGTCGCCGACGCTGATCTGGCGGCTGGAAATCACGCAGGTCAGGGCCTGTCCGTCCTTGTGCTGGACGAGAATGGCGACGTTGTTCAGGCCTTGTTCGCGGATCACTTGTTCGATCCGTCGCAGGCTTTTCGCCGAGGCGTCCCACAGGCCGATTTCGTCGGCGCTGCGGCCGATAACATCGGCGGTGCTCCAGCCGAAGGTCTGGGTGAAGCTGGAGTTGATTTCGATGAACTGGCCGCTGTCCTGGTGGGTGACGCAGATCGGATCGGGGCTGACCTGGAACAGCGTGGCGAATTTTTCTTCGGAGGCTACCAGCCGTTGTTCGCGCTCCACCTGGTCGGTGATGTCGAGCAAGGTGCCGGCCATGCGCACCGGCACGCCGTTGTCATCGCGGTAGAGGCGGGCGCGACTTTCCAGGTAGCGTGAGCTGCCGTCGGGCAATTGCACGCGGTAGGTCAATTGATAGTTGCCGGCCGGGCCTTCGCGCAGGCTGCGGTAGGCGTCGCGCATGGTGTCGCGCTCTTCGCCGGGCACGCCTTCGAAGAACTCGTCGAAGGATTCGTGGAAAGGTTTGGCTTCCAGGCCATGCAGTTGGGCGGCCCGGGCCGATCCGTAGAGCATGCCGCTGGGAATGTGCCAGTCCCAGGTGCCGAGTTGCGCCGAATCCAGGGCCAGGTCGAGGCGTTCCTGGCTGTCCTTGAGGGCGTGTTCGGCGACTTTGCGTTCGGTGGTGTCGAGGAAGGTGCTCAGTAGATAGGGCTGGCCTTCGAGCTCGACTTTTTGCGCGCTGAGGATGCCGTCATGGATCTGGCCGTTGCTGGCGCGGAACTGCACTTCCATGCTGACCACATCGCCCTTGGCTTTAGTGGCCTTGACCAGATCGGCCCGTTGCTCGGGGTGCACCCACAGCCCCAGTTCCAGGGTGGTGCGGCCGATCGCGTTTTGCACCGGCCAACCGAACAGGCTTTCGAAATACTGGTTGGCTTCGGTAATCAGGCCGTCTTCCTGACGGGTCAGCAGAACCATGTTCGGGCACAGGTGAAACAGGGTGGCGAAGCGTTTTTCCGAGCTGCTCAACGCCTGCTCACGCTGGCGCTGGTGAGTGATCTCGCGGATCACGCCGATCATCCGCGGCCGGCCATGCTTGTCCGGTAACAGGCTGCCGCTGATTTCCAGCCAGTGCAGGCTGCCGTCGGGCCAGCGGATGCGGTGGTGCATGGCCTGCTCCAGTGGCGCACCGCCAATGACCGCGTGAAACGCACGAACGGTTTTGGCGCGATCCTCTGGCGGCAGCAGGTCGAGGTATTCCAGGTCATGGGGCAGCGGTTGCCGTGGATCGAAGCCGAACAGCGCCTGCGTACCCCGGGACCAGCTGATCTGCCCGCGCTCGATGTCCCAATACCAGGCGCCCAGGCGCGCTCCGTTGAGCGCGGCGAGCAATTGCGAGGCGCTTTCCCAGCTCTGTTCGGAGCTTTTCGGATCAATTGCCTGGATACGCGGCATCGGCGGAATACGGTCTACAGATTTCGGCATTGGCAAGCCTTGGGCTGGTGTTGGGCGTTTGTTCCAGGTATTCGCGGCTCTATAGGAGTAGCACAACTTAGCCTTGAGTCCCTGGCAGATCGAGTTGAGCGTCCAGCAAGGCCATGAAGGCCCGCGCAGCATTCGACAGCGTCCTTTCCGTGTGCAGGATATAGCCTAGCTGGCGAGTGAGCTGTATGCCCGGCAAAGGTATGCGCGCCACCTGGTCATCGAGCATGGTGCGCGGCAAGACACTCCAGGCCAGGCCGATCGAGACCATCATCTTGATGGTTTCCAGGTAGTTGGTACTCATGGCGATGTTGGGTGTCAGGCCCTGGGCTTCGAACAGCCGTTGCACGATGTGGTGGGTAAAGGTGTTGCCGCCGGGGAATACCGCCGGGTGTCGAGCGATGTCCGCCAGGCTGACCTTGCCGTTGTTGAGCAGTGAATGCTCCGGGGCGACCACGAAATCCAGCGGGTCGTCCCACACAGGCGTGGCCTTGACCAGTGTGTGTGGCTCCGGTGCGAGGGTGATGACCGCCAGTTCGGCGCGGCCATGGAGAATTTCCTCGTAGGCCACTTCCGAATCGAGGAACTGAATATCCAGCGCCACTTGCGGGTAGCGTCGGGTGAATTCCCTTAATAAAGGCGGCAAACGGTGCAGGCCGATGTGGTGACTGGTGGCCAGGGTCAGACGGCCGGTCACTTCGCCAGTGAGGTTGGTCAGGGCGCGGCGCGTATCATCCAGCACATTGAGAATCTGATAAGCCCGCGGCAGCAGGGCGCGCCCGGCCTCGGTCAGGCCCACTTCACGGCCCAGGCGATCGAACAGCCGCACCTTCAATTGCTGCTCCAGTCCGGCGATGCGCTTGCTGATGGCCGGCTGGGTCAGGTGCAGCCGTTCACCTGCACCGGAGAAACTTCCGGTCTCGGCAATGGCAATAAAAGCATTGAGGTTGGCCAGGTCCATGTTCGCATTCCAGTTGGTTATCCAAAGCATAAAAAATATGAATTTGAGTTATTTAATGTAACCCCATAGGATCGACCTCACAAGCCAAGGGGTTATTGAATCGCTCAAGACCCAGGGCATAGAAACAAGCTGATGAGGAAACCGTCTGATGGCCGGCAAAACGCTCTACGACAAGCTCTGGGATTCGCATTTGGTCAAGCAGCGCGACGATGGCTCTGCGCTGATCTACATCGACCGTCACATCATCCACGAAGTGACTTCGCCGCAAGCTTTTGAAGGCCTGCGTCTGGCCGGGCGCAAGCCATGGCGCATCGATGCCAACATCGCGACCCCGGACCACAACGTACCGACCACCCCGGAGCGCAAGGGCGGCATCGACGCCATCGTTGACCAGGTCTCGCGCCTGCAAGTCCAGACCCTCGATGACAACTGCGATGAATACGGCATTGTCGAATTCAAGATGAACGACGTTCGCCAGGGCATCGTCCACGTCATCGGCCCGGAGCAGGGCGCCACCTTGCCGGGCATGACCGTGGTCTGCGGCGACTCCCATACCTCGACCCACGGCGCATTCGGCGCATTGGCGCACGGCATCGGCACTTCCGAGGTCGAGCATGTGCTCGCCACCCAGTGCCTGGTCGCCAAGAAAATGAAAAACATGCTGGTGCGCGTCGAAGGCCAATTGCCGTTCGGCGTGACCGCCAAGGACATCGTGCTCGCCGTGATCGGCAAGATCGGCACCGCCGGCGGTAACGGCCACGCCATCGAGTTCGCCGGCAGTGCAATTCGCGACCTGTCCGTGGAAGGCCGCATGACCATCTGCAACATGGCCATCGAAGCCGGTGCTCGTGTAGGCCTGGTGGCTGCAGACGAAAAGACTGTGGAATACGTCAAGGGTCGTCCGTTCGCTCCGAAAGGCGCGGAGTGGGACCTGGCCGTCGAAGCCTGGAAAGACCTGGTGTCTGACGCCGATGCGAAGTTCGACACCATCGTTGAGCTCGACGCAACGCAAATCAAGCCGCAAGTCAGCTGGGGCACCTCGCCGGAAATGGTGTTGGCGGTCGACCAGAACGTGCCGGATCCTGCGAAGGAAATGGACCTGGTCAAGCGTGATTCCATCGTCCGTGCCTTGAAGTACATGGGTTTGACCGCCAACCAGGCGATCACCGACATTCAGCTCGACCGCGTATTCATCGGTTCCTGCACCAACTCGCGGATCGAAGACCTGCGTGCGGCGGCCGTGATTGCCAAGGGTCGCAAAGTGGCCTCGACCATCAAGCAGGCCATCGTCGTTCCAGGCTCGGGCCTGGTGAAGGCCCAGGCCGAATCGGAAGGCCTGGACAAGATTTTCCTCGAAGCCGGTTTCGAATGGCGCGAGCCGGGTTGCTCGATGTGCCTGGCGATGAACCCGGACCGTTTGGAAAGTGGCGAGCATTGCGCCTCGACTTCCAACCGTAACTTCGAAGGCCGTCAGGGCGCCGGTGGTCGTACCCACCTCGTCAGCCCGGCCATGGCCGCGGCCGCTGCCGTAAACGGTCGTTTCGTCGACGTCCGTGAATTGATTTAAGGAGCGCAGCATGAAAGCTTTTACCCAGCACACTGGACTTGTCGCGCCTTTGGATCGTGCCAACGTCGACACCGATCAGATCATTCCGAAGCAGTTCTTGAAGTCGATCAAACGCACCGGTTTTGGCCCGAACCTGTTCGATGAATGGCGCTACCTTGATGTGGGCCAGCCTTACCAGGACAACTCCAAGCGTCCGCTGAACAAGGACTTCGTCCTCAACGCCGAACGTTATCAGGGCGCCAGCGTGTTGCTGGCCCGTGAGAACTTCGGTTGCGGCTCCAGTCGTGAACACGCGCCGTGGGCGCTGGAGGAGTACGGTTTCCGCAGCATCATCGCGCCGAGCTATGCCGACATTTTCTTCAACAACAGCTTCAAGAACGGCTTGCTGCCGATCATCTTGAGCGATGCCGAAGTCGACGAACTGTTCCAGCAGGTCGAGGCCAATCCGGGTTATCAGTTGCAGGTCGATCTGCAAGCCCAGACCGTGACCCGCCCTGACGGCAAGGTGTTGAGCTTTGAAATCGATGCGTTCCGCAAGCATTGCCTGCTCAACGGCCTGGACGATATCGGCCTGACCTTGCAGGACGGCGATGCGATTGCAGCGTTTGAGGCCAAGCACCGTGCGAGCCAGCCGTGGTTGTTTCGCGACGCTTGATTGATTCGAGATTGGATTAGTCAGGGCCGGCCTCTTCGCGAGCAGGCTCGCTCCCACAGGGATTTTGTAAACAATGAAAATCCAATGTGGGAGCGAGC
>NZ_JBWKZB010000039.1:0-64719 GCF_059424105.1 Pseudomonas sp. GW456-E7
CTCCTACAGAGGATATGTATTCACCCTGTAGGAGCTGCCGCAGGCTGCGATCTTTTTACGGTCTACTCGATCCAGCTGTAGAGCGGCGTATCCCCGCCGCTCACTACTTTCACATCCGCACAATGGCGCAAACGCACCAGCAGGCGCTTGCCCGCCGCCGCACTGCCGGTCAGGCCTTCCAATTGATCGAGCAAGTCCGGTCCACTCAACTGTCCGGCCTGACGCAGCAAATCCCTGGCGATCTGCCACAGCGCATCATCCTGATTCAGCGGTTTCGCCACCGGGGCGCTGACCGGGGATTTTTCTACCTGCAACTGCGCCCCTAGTCGCGCCCAGTCCGCATCGTCCATCTCCAGGGTCAAATCCACCGGCCAGTCGCCGATGCTTCCGCGAATTCGCAACATAAGTCTGCTCCCGCACTTTTCTTCCCTGCATGCTCCCATGGGACTTGTGCAACGCCAAGCAGGCAGTCAAACTCTCCGCACTTACGTTATAAGATTACATAACATTTTCTTCATTTTACTTTTCGGAGACTCGCCATGCGTCGTCTGCTTCTCGCTCTGCCGTTTGCCATGTTGCCGCTGGCTGTCGCCCATGCTGCCGACGAACACGATCACGAGCATGGCAGCCTGGGTGCCCACGAACATGGTGTTGGACGCCTGAACGCGGCGCTGGACGGCAAGACCCTGGCGCTGGAACTGCAAAGCCCGGCCATGAATCTGGTGGGTTTCGAACACGTCGCCACCAGCGATGCCGACAAAGCCAAAGTCGCCGCGGCCCGCGCTCTGCTTGAGCAACCGCTGGCCCTGTTCAACCTGCCGAAAGCCGCCGGTTGCGTGGTGGAGAACCAGGAACTGGAAAGCCCGTTGTTCGGTGACACGCCCGATGCCGACGATGACCATGATGAAGACGACAAGGACGAGCATCATCACGACCACAGCGAAATCCACGCTCATTATCAGTTCACCTGCGCCACACCGAACGCATTGAAGACCCTGGACCTGGCGAAGATTTTCAACTCGTTCCCGGCCACTCGGACGATTCAGGTACAACTGATCGGCCCGAACGGGCAGCAAGGCGTTGATGTGACGGCCAAGGCTGCCGCCCTCAAATTCTGAATTCACCATAGATTTCCTGTAGGAGCTGCCGCAGGCTGCGATCTTTTAATCTTTGAAGGTCAAAAGATCGCAGCCTGCGGCAGCTCCTGCACAGGTCATCAACATTCATGAAATCGGTTAAATGACCCACGCACTCATCGAACTGTCCGACCTGGGCTTCAGCTGGCCCGGTCACCCGCCACTGCTGGACATCCCGGCGTTTCGCCTGGAGCGAGGTGAAACCCTGTTTCTCAAAGGTCCCAGCGGTAGCGGCAAGACCACCCTGCTCGGTCTGCTCGGTGGCGTGCAAAAACCCGATCGCGGCAGCATCCGCCTGCTCGGCCAGGAACTGACACAACTCTCGGCCGGCGCCCGTGACCACTTCCGCGTCGATCACACCGGCTACATCTTCCAGCAGTTCAACCTGCTGCCGTTTCTGTCGGTGCGTGAAAACGTCGAACTGCCTTGCCACTTCTCGAAGCTGCGTGCCGAACGGGCGAAACAGCGTCACGGCAGCGTCGACAAAGCGGCCGCGACGCTGCTCGCCCACCTGGGTCTGAAGGATGCAAACATCCTCGGTCGCCGCGCCGATTCGTTGTCCATCGGCCAGCAACAACGGGTCGCCGCCGCCCGGGCGCTAATCGGGCAACCGGAACTGGTGATCGCCGACGAGCCGACCTCGGCCCTCGATTACGACGCCCGTGAGAACTTCATTCGCCTGTTGTTCGCCGAGTGCCGCGAAGCTGGCTCGAGCCTGTTGTTCGTCAGCCACGACCAGAGCCTGGCGCCGCTGTTCGACCACAACCTGTCGCTGGCCGAGCTCAATCGCGCCGCCACCCCGTCCGAGGTCTGAGATGTATCTGTTTCGTCTAGCCATGGCCAGCCTGGCTAACCGCCGCTTCACCGCGATCCTCACGGCGTTCGCCATCGCCTTGTCGGTGTGCCTGCTGCTGGCGGTGGAGCGCGTGCGCACCGAAGCCAAGGCCAGTTTCGCCAGCACCATCAGCGGCACCGACCTGATCGTCGGCGCCCGCTCAGGCTCGGTGAACCTGTTGCTGTACTCGGTGTTCCGTATCGGCAATGCCACCAACAACATCCGCTGGGACAGCTTCGAACACTTCGCCAACAACCCGAAAGTGAAGTGGGCGATCCCGATGTCCCTCGGCGATTCCCATCGCGGCTATCGGGTGATGGGCACCACCGAAGCCTACTTCGAGCATTACCAGTACGGCCGCCAGCAACACCTGGCGCTGGCCGATGGCCGGGCGTTTGCGACCGACCCGTTCGAAGTGGTGCTCGGTGCCGAAGTGGCCGAGGCACTGCACTACAAACTCGGTGACAAACTGGTGCTGGCCCACGGCGTGGCGGCGATCAGCCTGGTCAAGCACGACGACAAGCCGTTCACCGTGGTCGGCATTCTCAAACGCACCGGCACGCCGGTGGACCGCACGCTGCACATCAGCCTCGGCGGTATGGAAGCGATTCATATCGACTGGCATAACGGCCTGCCGGCCCGGGGCGAGGGTCGTATCACCGCCGATCAGGCGCGCAACATGGACCTCACGCCGCAAGCGATCACCGCGTTCATGCTCGGTCTGAACAACAAGATTTCGACCTTTGCCCTGCAACGGGAAATCAATGAATTCCGAGGTGAGCCGATGCTGGCGATCCTGCCGGGCGTGGCGCTGCAAGAGCTGTGGAGCCTGATGGGCACGGCGGAAAAAGCCCTGTTCGTGGTCTCGCTGTTTGTGGTGCTGACCGGGTTGATCGGCATGCTCACGGCGATTCTCACCAGCCTCAACGAACGCCGCCGGGAAATGGCGATCCTGCGTTCGGTGGGTGCGCGCCCCTGGCACATCGCGACGCTGCTGGTGCTCGAAGCCTTTGCCCTGGCGCTGTCGGGCGTGATCGCCGGCGTGGCGTTGCTGTACGTGTGCATCGCCGCGGCCCAGGGTTATGTGCAGGCCAACTACGGTCTGTATCTGCCGCTGTCCTGGCCAAGCGAGTATGAATGGACGTTGCTCGGTGGCATCCTGATCGCCGCGTTGCTGATGGGCAGCGTGCCGGCCTGGCGCGCCTATCGCCAATCCCTGGCCGATGGTCTGTCGATCCGCTTATGAGGACGTTGAAAATGCCCCGCGCTGTACTTGCGCTGCTGATGCTGGTCGCCCTGCCCCTGTGGGCGGCCCAGCCGCGAGATTTGACCTGGTCGGAGATGATTCCGCCGGATGCGCCGAAAGAAGTGCCGAACATGACGCCGCTGCATGACCTGTCGCAGATGAGCAATGCGCTGTCGGCCGAGTCGGCGCCCGCCGCCAGGCAAGACTTGCCCAACGCACCGGTGGTCAAGACCCTCGATGGCCAGAGCATTCGTCTGCCGGGTTACATCGTGCCGCTGGAAGTGAGCGAGGAAGGACGCACCACGGAGTTTCTGCTGGTGCCCTATTTCGGCGCCTGCATCCACGTACCGCCACCGCCGTCGAACCAGATCGTGCACGTCAAGAGCGAAGTCGGCGTGAAGCTCGACGAGTTGTATCAGCCGTACTGGATCGAGGGCGCATTGCAGGTCAAGGCGTCCACCAGCGAACTGGCGGATGCCGGGTATCAGATGGAGGCGGACAAGATTTATCTGTATGAATTACCGGAGTGAGTCCGGTAGTCATGGGTTGCTTTAAAGTCAGTCATCGCGAGCAAGCTCGCTCCCACACTTGATCTGTGTCTCGACTCAAATCCCCTGTGGGAGCGAGCTTGCTCGCGATGAGGCCATCAGCAACACCACAAAAATCACTCCCTTCCCACTTTCATTGAGCTGCATCAAAAGACCGAATCGTTAGGCGCCTTACCATTGGACATCGAACATTTTTAACGTCCTCTGGAGCCCCCATGAACAAGTCCTTGCTCAGCGCTTCGCTGGTTGCCCTTGCGCTCGCAGCCCCGCTCGCCAATGCTTTCGAAGCCGGTGACATTATCCTCCGTGCCGGCGCCATCACCGTCGACCCGGAAGCCGACAGCTCCAGCGTCAAGGTTGATCAAGGCCCGCTGGCGGGTGCCGACCTGGGTGGCAAAGCGACTCTGAGCAGCGACACACAGCTTGGTCTGAACTTCGCCTACATGCTCACAAACCACCTCGGTATCGAGCTGCTCGCGGCAACCCCCTTCGAACATGATGTGAAAATCAAGGGCACCGCGCTGGCCCCTGCCAACGGCAAGCTCGGTAGCATCAAACAGCTGCCGCCAACCTTGAGCCTGGTGTATTACCCGCTGGATCCCAAGTCGGCGTTCCAACCGTACATCGGCGGTGGCATCAACTACACCTATATCTACGACGAACATGTCGGCAGCCGAGCCCAGTCCGCCGGTTTCAGCAATTTCAAGGCGGATAACTCATGGGGTCTGGCCTGGCAGGTCGGTGCCGACTACATGCTGACCGACAACGTGATGATTAACGCCCAGGTGCGCTACATCGACATCGATACCACCGCCACTGTGGAAAACAACGCCATTGCACCGGGCACCCGGGCCAAGGTCGATGTGGATGTGGATCCGTTCGTCTACATGGTCGGTCTGGGCTACAAGTTCTAAGTAACGTTCACGTGGTGGTGGATGAGGCCGTGGCGAGCAAACTCAATACTGATGACGACCGTGACGGAGTCGATCTGGAGCAAGCTCCCTCGCCATAGAAGTTGCACACGCTTTAAGTAAATTCCGGCCGTGAAAAAGGCGCCTGTAAAAAGGCGCCTTTTTCATGTCCACGGGTGAGCGATCTATCGCCCCAGCAACCGCGCCAGCCCCACACTCATCGGTGTTTGCGAGGAGGTGCGAAAGCGCTCCAGCAGACGCCGGTTGTTCGCCCGGGAATGACGGATGTCACCGGAGCGCGCCGGGCCGTAGCTTACCGGCGGCAGCTGGCCGACCACGGCTTCAAGCGCTTCGAGCATTTGCTTGAGGGTCGTCGCCTGGTTCCAGCCAACGTTGACCGCACCGACTTCGGCCCGGGGCTTCTCGATGGCCTGCACCAGCAAGTCGACCAGGTCTTCGACGTAGACAAAATCCCGGGTTTGCTCACCATCGCCGAACACGGTGATCGGCAAGCCCTTCAATGCGCGCTCGCTGAAAATGCTGATCACCCCGGAGTACGGCGAAGACGGATCCTGGCGCGGGCCGAAGATGTTGAAGAAGCGAAAAATCACCGGTTCCAGCCCATGCTGGCGACGGTAGAAATCGAAGTACTGCTCGCTGGCCAGTTTGTCCACCGCATACGGCGTCAGCGGCGCCTTTGGGGTGTCTTCGTCGATCGACTCGCCCTCGCCATTGTTGCCATACACCGCCGCGCTGGAGGCGAACAGCACGCGTTTGACCCCGGCCTGGCGCATGGCTTCGCAGACGTTCAGCGTGCCGATGAAGTTGCTCTGGTGCGTGCGCACCGGATCGTCCACCGAGGCCTGCACCGACGCCACGGCGGCCAGGTGCGCCACGGCGCTGCAACCGGCCATCGCCTGGGCGACCACAGCCGCATCGGCCACGTCGCCGACGATCAGTTCGACCTTGGGATTATCCAGCGGCAGATTGCTGCGCTTGCCGGTGGACAGGTCATCGAGGATCCGCACTGCATGGCCCTTGGTGAGCAGGGCGTCAGTCAGGTGCGAACCAATGAAACCGGCACCACCGGTGATCAAAACGGGACCGTCAGCCATGGCGATAGAACCTGTCCAGTAGACCGGGAAGCGCCGCACGCCAGGCGCGTGGCTTGATCCCGAAGGTGTGCAGAATTTTTTTGCAGGCCAATACCGCGTGTTGCGGCTCTTCCGCAGCATCCGGACGCGCGGCGTGGGCCTGGGCGGTCGGGGCTTCGATGGCCAGCGGATGCAGGCTGCGGGCTTCGGTCAGAATCGCCTGCCCCAGCGCCAGCGGCGTGGTCGCCTCATGCCCGGCGTAGTGGTAGGTGCCCCACAGCGGCGCTGCGCAATCGAGTTGCTTGAGCACTGAAATGATCACACGGGCGGCATCGTCGACCGGCGTCGGATTGCCGCGCCGGTCGTCGGCCATCAGCAGCTCTTCGGGTTGTTCGGCACGGGCGAGGAAGCGGCCAAGGGCACCGTCCGGGCTGTCGTCCAGCAGCCAGCCGAAACGCAGCAGCACGTGTTGCGGGCAAGTGGCGCGAACGCTTTGCTCGATCCGCCACAACGCCTGCCCCCGCAAGCCCAAGGGCACCGGTTCGTCTTTTTCGCTGTAGGCCGTGGCGCGGGAACCGTCGAACACGCGATAGCTGGAAGGTTGCAGCAGGACGATGTTGTGATGCTGGCACAGTTCCGCCAGACGCTCGATCGCGCGCTCCTGGCCGGCCAGACGCTGTTCGCTGACCGCTTCGGCCTGAAACCAGTCGAAGTAGTAGGCAAGGTTGATCAATGCATCGGGACGGGTGTCGTCGAGCAGTTGCGTCAGGCTCGCGGCATCCCAGCCGTCTTGCGGCGGGCGGGGGGCGAGGAAACCGATGTCTTCCTCCGCACCGAGGCGAATCAGCGCCTGCCCAAGGGCATTTCCGCCGCCCAGTAACATAAGGCGCATTCGCATAGAGTCAGCAGGCCCAGTCTGATTGGAACGATGGCTATATCGACATCGCCCCCAGGCGATGTCGTTGGTAATTGCCGGAATCGTTGCATTTTGCGGGTTTAGTGCGCAACCGTCATCCGTAAAGTGTAGATGTCCGGGATTTGTGGTGCTGCCACTGGCCTCATCGCGAGCAAGCTCGCTCCCACAATGGTTTTGTGAACACCACCCCCCCTGTGGGAGCGAGCTTGCTCGCGATGGGGCCCTGTCAGTCAACAGAGATCCCCGAGCGGTACTTGCATCTTGCGCCCCCCACCCGCATAACTTGCTGCATGAACCTGCCCATCCCCGCAGACAGTGCCCTGAGCGGCTTTCACCCCGCCGTCAGTGCCTGGTTCAGCCACACGTTCGCAGCGGTCACCGCCGCCCAGGCCCGGGCGTGGCCGTTGATCCGCCAGCGGCGCTCAACTCTGGTCGCCGCCCCCACCGGCTCCGGCAAGACCCTCACCGCGTTTCTCGCGGTCATCGACGACCTGGTGCACCGCGGTCTGGAAAGCCCCGAAGGCTTGCCCGATGCAACGCTGGTGGTCTACGTCTCGCCGCTCAAGGCACTGTCCAACGACATCCGGATCAACCTGCAAAACCCGTTGGCCGGCATTACCGAGCAACTGCGTGTGATGGGGCTGCCCGAACTGCAGATCAGCACCGCCGTGCGCACCGGCGATACACCGCAAAAAGACCGCTCGGCGATGCGCAAGACGGCGCCGCACATTCTGGTGACCACACCGGAATCCCTATACGTGCTGCTCGGTTCCGACTCCGGTCGGCAGATGCTCGGTACGACACAAACGGTGATCATCGACGAAATCCATGCCATGGCCGCCAGCAAGCGTGGCAGCCATCTGGCCCTGAGCCTTGAACGCCTGCAGGCACTCTGCCCCGAGCCGCTGCTGCGCATCGGTCTGTCGGCCACGCAAAAACCCATCGAGGCCGTGTCGCGTTTCCTGGTCGGTCGCGACCGCCCGTGCGAGATCGTCGACATCGGCCACGCCCGCCCCCGCGACCTGGACATCGAAGTGCCGCCCGTGCCGCTGTCGGCCGTGATGGCCAACGATGTCTGGGAACTGGTCTACGACCGCCTCGCCGCCCTCGCCCGGGAACACCGGACCACGCTGATTTTCGTCAACACCCGGCGTTTGGCCGAACGCCTGAGCCGGCACCTGAGCGAACGCCTGGGCAAGGACGCCGTAGCGGCCCACCACGGCAGCCTGGCCAAGGAGTTTCGCCTGGACGCCGAGCAACGGCTCAAGCGCGGCGACCTGCAAGTGCTGATCGCCACGGCGTCGCTGGAACTGGGGATCGACATCGGCGACGTCGACCTGGTGTGCCAGATCGCCTCGCCGCGCTCGATTGCCGGTTTTCTGCAACGGGTCGGCCGTTCCGGGCACCAGGTCGGCGGCACGCCCAAGGGCCGCTTGTTCGCCACCACTCGCGACGACCTGATCGAATGCGCCGCGCTGCTCGACTGCGTGCGCCGGGGCGAACTCGATACCTTGCTGATCCCGCAGGCGCCGCTGGACGTGCTGGCGCAGCAGATCATCGCCGAAGTCAGTTGCCAGGAGTGGCCTGAGCAAGCGCTGTTGGAGATGCTGCGCCGCGCCTCACCCTACGCCGGACTCGACGACAAACACTATCAGGCACAACTGCAGATGCTCGCCGAGGGCTACAACGGGCGTCAGGGCATCCGTAGCGCCTACCTGCACCGCGACGCCGTGAACCGCACCCTGCGCGGGCGCCGTGGCGCGAAACTGACCGCAGTGACCAGTGGCGGGACCATTCCGGACAACGCCGACTACGCCGTGCTGCTGGAGCCTCAAGGGCTGAACATCGGCACCATCAACGAAGACTTCGCGGTGGAAAGCATCGCCGGGGATATCTTCCAGCTGGGCAATACCTCCTATCGAATCCTGCGGGTGGAAACCGGCAAGGTGCGGGTCGAGGATGCCCAGGGTCAACCGCCGACCATTCCGTTCTGGCTTGGTGAAGCGCCGGGGCGCAGCGCCGAATTGTCCTCGGCGGTGGCGCGCTTGCAGGCACAACTCGACGACCTGCTGGGTACCGCACCAGGCAACTTGCAACCTGCGCTCGACTGGCTGACCGAGACCCTGGGCCTGAACATCGCCAGCGCCGAACAGCTGGTGGATTACCTGGCCCGCGCACGACAGACGCTGGGTGCCCTGCCATCCCAAGACACGCTGCTGATGGAGCGTTTTTTCGACGAGTCCGGCGGCACCCAGCTGGTCATTCATACGCCGTTCGGCAGCCGCATCAACCGCGCCTGGGGCCTGGCCCTGCGCAAGCGCTTCTGTCGCACCTTCAACTTCGAACTGCAGGCCGCCGCCAGCGAAGACGCCATCGTGCTGTCGCTGTCCACCAGCCACAGTTTTGAACTGGACGATGTCTGGCGCTACCTGCACAGCAACAGCGCCGAACACATCCTGATCCAGGCCGTGCTCGACGCGCCGCTGTTCGGCGTGCGCTGGCGCTGGAATGCCGGCGTGGCCCTGGCGCTGCCGCGCTACAGCGGCGGGCGCAAAGTCCCGCCGCAAATCCAGCGGATGAAAAGCGAAGACCTGATCGCCAGCGTGTTTCCCGATCAGATTGCCTGCGTGGAAAACCTCGCCGGCGAACGGGAGATTCCCGACCATCCGCTGGTGGAACAGACCCTCGACGATTGCCTGCACGAAGCCATGGACACTGAAGGCTGGCTGACCTTGTTGCGGCGTATGGAACGCGGCGACATCCGCCTGATCAGCCGCGACTTGCCGGCGCCCTCGCCGCTGGCGGCGGAGATTCTCAGCGCCCGCCCCTACACCTTTCTCGACGATGCACCGCTTGAAGAGCGCCGCACCCAAGCGGTACTCAATCGACGCTGGAGCGATCCGCAATCCACCGACGACCTCGGTGCACTGGACGCCGGGGCGATTGCCGCCGTGCGCGACGAAGCCTGGCCAGCGCCCTCCAGTATCGATGAAATGCACGAGGCCTTGATGAGCCTGGCGTGCATCACCGATGCCGAGGCCGGCGCCAATCCGCAATGGCTCGACTGGCTCAAGACCCTGGCCGACAGCGGACGCGCGAGTCGTTTACAGATCAATGCCGGCCAATCGTTGTGGCTGGCGCTGGAGCGCCTGACCTGCCTGCGGGCCATTTATCCACAGGCCGAATTGACGCCACCGCTGCAAGCGCTGCCAGACTTCGATGAAACCTGGGCACCCGACGAAGCCGTCCTCGAACTGATCCGCGCACGGCTCAGCGCCTTCGGCCCGCTTGCGCTCGAGCGTATTGCCGAACCACTCGGCTTGCCCGCAGCACAAGTGACCCAGGCCCTGGCGCAACTGGAACGCGAAGGCTACGTACTGCGCGGCCGCTTCACCCCGGGCATCGCTGAAGAAGAATGGTGCGAGCGGCATTTGCTGGCGCGAATTCATCGCTATACGGTCAAGCGCCTGCGACGGGAAATCGAACCGGTGGCACTGCAGGATTTCATGCGATTCCTGTTCGACTGGCAGCATGTGTCGAGTGCAAGCCAGGGCCAGGGCGCGGCGGTGTTGCCAGCCATCGTCGGGCAATTCGAAGGCTACCCCGCCGCCGCTTCCGCCTGGGACAGCGACATCCTGCCCGCACGGATCAAGGACTACTCGGCGACCTGGCTGGATGAGTTGTGCCGCAGCGGCAGGCTGGTGTGGACGCGCCTGACTGCGCACAACAAAAACGCCGGCACCGCGTTGCGCAGCACACCGATTGTCTTGCTGCCGCGCAACCGGGTCGGCCTCTGGAGCGGCTTGACCGAACAGACACCGGTAAGCGAACTGTCGCCGAAAACACAAAAGGTCCACGCCGCCCTCAGCCAGCACGGCGCGCTGTTTTTCGACGAGTTGATCCATGAGGCGCACTTGCTGCGTTCGGAACTGGAAATCGCCCTGCAGGAACTGGTGGGCGCGGGGCTGGTGAACGCCGACAGCTTTGCCGGTTTGCGCGCCCTGATCACCCCGGCCAGCAAGCGCCAGCCGCGCAACAGTCGGCGTGGCCGCGGTGCATTCATCGGTGGCATGGACGATGCCGGGCGCTGGGCCTTGTTGCGACGCGCGCCAACGGTCCCGGTGGTGGAAAACCAGCGTCCCTCGCCGACGCCGGCCGATACCCTGGAACACATCGCCATGACCTTGCTGCGTCGCTACGGCGTGGTGTTCTGGCGCTTGCTGGAACGTGAGGCAGACTGGCTGCCGAGCTGGCGCGAACTGCTGCGCACCTTCCATCGCCTGGAGGCACGCGGCGAGATTCGTGGGGGCCGGTTTGTCAGCGGCCTGGCGGGCGAGCAATTCGCCCTGCCCGAAGCGATTCCCTTGCTGCGGGAGGTGCGACGTCGGCCCCATGACGGCAGTTTGGTCGCGGTGTGCGGGGTCGATCCGCTGAACCTCGCCGGCACGCTATTACCTGGTGCGAAAGTCCCGGCGCTTACGAGCAATCGGCTGGTGTATCGCGATGGTTTGCCGGTTGCTGCCGAGATTGCCGGCAAGCAACAGTTTTGGGGGGAGCTGGATCAGCAGGCGAGTGCCGAGGTGCGCAGCAAGCTGATCCGGCATTGAGGTTGTCTGGTCTGGCCCCTTCGCGAGCAGGCTCGCTCCCACAGTTGATCTGTGTCGTTCACAAATCCCCCTGTGGGAGCGAGCCTGCTCGCGAAGAGGCCATTACAGCCTCCGAAAATTTCCCTGACGACTTACTGAGACCGCGGCCGATCCGGCATCAACACCGCCGCATGCTCCGGCTCAGTCTCTGGTGGCGCTTCAACCGGATGCCGCGGCACCAGCGCCTGCTGTGGATAAGTCTGCGCGAAGTTCACCCACGGGCAGTTATCCACAAGCTTTTTCAATCGCTGGTTAAAGGCCCGGCTCACCGCATATTGGCCACCGGACACCGTGCGAAATTGTGCGGTCAGCACCACACCGTTGAGGTCCATCCTGTCGACGCCAAACACATCCAGCGGCCCTTGCAGGTTGTAGCGCAGGAACGGGTCGTTGCTGATGGAATGCCCGGCCTCGCGGATCAGTTCGATGGCCTTGTCGACGTCGGTATCGTAGGTGAATTGCACGGAGAAAAATGCATAGGCGAATTGCCGCGACTGGTTGGTCACGGCCTTGATCTGCCCGAAGGGTACCGAGTGCACGAAACCCTTGCCGTCGCGCAGGCGCAAGGTGCGGATGGTCAGGCCTTCGACCGTGCCGGCATGCCCGGAATCAAGCACCACCCAATCACCGATGGACAGGGTGTCCTCGATGATGATGAACAGTCCGGTAATCACATCCTGCACCAGTTGCTGGGAGCCGAAACCGATTGCCAGCCCGATGACCCCGGCACCGGCCAGGAATGGCGCGACGTTGATCCCCAGGTTGGCCATGGTGGTGATCGCGCAGATCACCACCAGGATGATTTTGATCGCATTGCGCAGCAGCGGCAGGATGGTTTTCACCCGCGTACTCGGCTGGCGTGCCGTGCGCTTGTTGGTCGGCGGTTTCAGGGCTTCCTGAATCGCCGTGTCGAGCACCACCCAGACCATCCAGGTCACCAACAGGATCAAGCCGATGTGGCTCAGGGAATCACTGATCGCCCGGCCCACGGCGTTGCTCACCGCGAACTCGAACAGCGACACGCCCCAGATCCGCCCGAGGATATCGATGAACACGATGGCCATGCCGATGCGCAGCAAGGCGTGGGACAAGTTGAGAAAACGCTCCTTGTAGGCGCTGCTGCGGCGCAGGTCCGCTTCACTGCGCGCCTTGAACAGATGGTGCAGCGTGGTGCTGAGAAACACCGTGGCAATCAGCAATACCGTGGTGAACAAGGCGCTGCGCAGCACCATCTGGTTGTCCGCGCCAACGCCGATCAGGTTGATGATCGAGACCAGCACCATCAACAGGATCGGCCAATACCAGAGCCCGGAAAATATCCGCAGGGTCTCGCGCAATGCCGGCTGACTTTGGCGCTGGGCCAGCGGCAGGATGCGGATGACATGGGCGACCGGGCGGCGCATGCGGATCACCAGCAAGCCGAAGGAAATCGACGCCGCCATCCCGGTGAATACCGCAATGCTGCTGGTCAGATTGCTACCCAATTGATGGGAGATCTGCTGGCTGGTCAGGGCATCGCTCAAGGCCACCAGAAAGCCGATAACGAATAACGGCCGGGGGCTCTTCTCGCGGATGATCTGCACCGCCCGGCGCTTGTGGCCGGCATTGAACACCACCATCAGCGACATCACCAATGACGCGGCAAAGATCCCTGCGCTGGTGGCATAAGCCAGGCACAGCGCCAGCGCCCGGCCCGCCGAAACCGGCAAGAACTGGCTGGCATATATCGTCAGCGGCAGGCTGATCACCGCCGGAAGGGTATAGGGCAACATGTAACCGAGCAGGGCCTGGCCACGCTCGCGGCTGAGCAGCAGGCGATGCGCGCACAGGCGTTTGGCCAACAATCGCCCGAGCAGCCAAAGACAGGCAAACACGACGGCCCACACGCCGGTCAATATCAGGAAATCGACAACGGCGCTCCAGGGCGAGCGGGCCGAAGGCTGATTGACCAACTGATCCACTTCATCCGCCGCGCGGTCCGCACGCAGGCGCCAGGCGTCGAGCAGGTTTTGATTGAGATCAAGCTTGGTCTGGACCTCGTCGATGCTTGAACTGATGGCCCCCAGCAAGCCGCCTTGCACCAGCGGTTCGGGGTGCGCCGGCGGCGTCGCAGCCGTCGAGGTGGCCGGCAGCCCGGGTATCGCGGCGGCTTCCAGTTGCTCGCTGCCCACAAACAGCAACGCCCCCAGCAGTATCGCAGTCTTGAGCCTGATCAAAACACCCGCTCCTTTGGCTGTGTCAGTAAGGAACTGATCGAAAAATGCCGGGCAAGTTCGGGCATTGCCTCTGGATAGCCGAATGGCGATACCCCATGTGGCGAGGGAGCTTGCTCCCGTCGGGGTGCGAAGCGCCCCCAATACCTTACAGTCAGATTCATCAGATTCACCGCGTTCGACGAGCTTGCGACTGCTGCGCAGTCGAGCGGGAGCAAGCTCCCTCGCCACAGACTAACACCCGCACTTACGATCTTTGCGTCCAAGGCAAATATCAAATGTCCATCCCTGTATTTTTCCTCACGAGCAAAATCCCGACACTGCGCTCCATCGAATCATCCTCCGGAGTTGCAGCCATGCCCATTGCCTTGCTCGCGCTGACCCTCAGCGCCTTTGCCATCGGGACGACAGAGTTCGTCATCGTTGGCCTGTTACCCACTATTGGCGCCGACCTCGGCGTCAGTCTGCCATCCGCCGGTCTGCTGGTCAGCCTGTATGCCCTTGGCGTCGCCGTCGGCGCCCCGGTGCTGACCGCCCTCACCGGCAAGGTTCCGCGCAAGTTGCTGCTGTTGTCGCTGATGGTGCTGTTCACCCTCGGCAACCTGCTGGCGTGGCAAGCACCGGGCTACGAGTCGCTGATCCTCGCACGGATCATCACCGGCCTGGCCCATGGGGTGTTTTTCTCGATCGGTTCGACCATCGCCACCAGTCTAGTGCCGAAGGAAAAAGCCGCCAGCGCGATTGCCATCATGTTCACCGGCCTGACCGTCGCGCTGGTTACCGGCGTGCCGTTGGGGACATTCATCGGCCAGCATTTCGGCTGGCGTGAAACCTTCCTCGCCGTGTCGACCCTGGGCGTCATCGCCTTCATCGGCAGCCTGATCTACGTGCCGAAAAATATCGCCCACAGCAAACCCGCGTCGTTCTTGCAGCAATTGCAGGTGCTCAAGCAACCGCGCCTGTTGCTGGTGTATGCGATGACAGCCATCGGCTACGGCGGCACGTTCACCGCCTTTACCTTTCTCGCGCCAATACTTCAGGACCTCTCCGGCTTCAGCGCCAGCGCCGTCAGCCTGGTGTTGCTGGTCTACGGCATCTCCGTGGCCGTCGGCAATATCTGGGGCGGCAAACTGGCGGACAAACGCGGTCCGATCAGCGCCCTGAAAATCATTTTTGCCCTGCTCGCCGCCGTGTTGTTCGCGCTGACCTTCACGGCCGGCAATCCCTGGTTGGCGCTGGCCACCGTTCTGGTTTGGGGTGCTGTGGCATTCGGCAACGTGCCGGGGTTGCAGGTGTACGTGGTGCGCCAGGCCGAACATCACACACCCCATGCCGTGGACGTGGCATCTGGCCTGAACATCGCCGCGTTCAACCTCGGCATTGCCGGCGGCGCCTGGGGCGGTGGCCTGATCGTCGCCCACATGGGGCTGATCCACACCGCGTGGATCGGTGGCCTGGTGGTGCTGGTGGCGCTGGCATTGACGGCCTGGAGTGGACGTCTTGATCGCCTTGGCCCGGCCTATGCCGAGCCGGCCGACGGTTCTGCCCGCATAATCACGGGCCACTGATACCCACTGTGGGAGCGGGCTTGCTCGCGAAGGCGTCGGCACACTCAACAATGAGGTGACTGACACACCGCTTTCGCGAGCAGGCTCGCTCCCACATTGAATCTGTTGTGATCTGTTAACTGTGTACCGTCCGTAGCCCCATCGAAACTTTCGCCGCCGCCCCAGAGTCATCCAAAAACAGGGGCCGTCAGGCGGGAGGCGACATGGCAGCGAATCACACCGATATTCCCGCACACGCAAATGCAAACGACATGCGGGTACAGGGTCCGTCCGTGACTTGTCGCTTCAAGGTGCTGACGGTCAACACCCATAAAGGTTTCACCGCGCTCAACCGGCGTTTCATCCTGCCGGAACTGCGTGAAGCGGTGCGCAGCGTGTCTGCCGATGTGGTGTTTTTGCAGGAAGTCCACGGCACCCACGAGCACCACCCCAAGCGCTACACCAACTGGCCGGCGATGCCACAATACGAGTTCCTCGCCGACACCCTGTGGCCGCAGTTCGCCTATGGCCGCAATGCGGTGTATCCGGCGGGTGATCACGGCAACGCGCTGTTGTCGAAATTCCAGATCATCCGCCACGACAACCTCGACGTATCCATCAGCGGTCACGAGAACCGCGGGATCCTGCATTGTGTGTTGCGCCTGCCCGGCGACGTCCAGGAAGTGCATGCCATTTGCGTGCACCTGGGGTTGCGCGAAAGTCACCGCACGGCGCAATTAAAGCTGCTCGCCCAGCGGCTGGACGCCCTGCCCGCCGATGCCCCGGTGATCGTCGCCGGGGACTTCAACGACTGGCGTCAGCGCGCCGATGCGTTGCTCAAACCCTGCGGTCTGCGCGAAGCCTTCGCCGCGCACCACGGCAAACCGGCGCGCAGTTTCCCCGCGCGCCTGCCAGCATTACGCCTGGACCGCATCTACCTGCGCAACCTCAAGGCCAGCCATCCGCAAGTGCTGACCACCCGCCCCTGGTCGCACCTTTCCGACCACGTCCCGCTGTCGGTGGAGATCGAGCTATGAGCAGCCAGTCGATGGAAAAAAACACGCTGGATCACATCCCCGCTCCGCCGATCCGTCAGCCGACAGCGGTCGATGTCGAATACGGCTGGCAAGGCAGCAATCGCGTCGAGTTGCTGGAAAACGGCGAAGCGTATTTTCCCCGGGTATTTGACGCCCTGCGCCGGGCGCAAAGTGAAATCCTGCTGGAAACCTTCATTGTGTTCGAGGACAAGGTCGGCAATGAGCTGCAACAGATCCTGATCGAAGCTGCCCAGCGCGGTGTACGCACCACCGTCAGCCTCGACGGCTTTGGCTGTGGCGAACTGAGTACCGGGTTCCTGACCGCCCTGACCGCGGCCGGCGTGCACCTGCAAATGTTCGATCCGGCACCGAAACGCCTGGGCATCCGCACCAACTGGTTCCGGCGCCTGCACCGCAAGATAGTGGTGGTGGACGGCAGCATTGCCTTCATCGGCGGGATCAACTTTTCTGCCGATCACCTTGCCGACTTCGGTCCCGAGGCCAAGCAGGACTATTCCGTGGAGGTGCAAGGCCCCGCGGTGGCCGACATCCATCACTTCGCTCTGCTGCAATGCGGTCGCCCGGCGCACGCCAAATACTGGTGGCAACGCCGTCGGCAGCGGCGTTCTGAACTGGCCTTCAGCGATCACGATGGCCAGGTACGTCTGGTGTACCGCGACAACGGTGAACACCCGAGCGACATTGAAGAGGTTTACCGCCAGGTGTTGCGCCAGGCCAAGCGTCGGGTGGTGATCGCCAATGCCTACTTCTTTCCCGGCTTCCGCCTGCTGCGCGAGATCCGCAACGCGGCCCGCCGGGGTGTGGATGTGCGGCTGATCCTGCAAGGGCAACCGGACATGCTGGTGGCCAAACTCGCCGCGCGCATGACCTACGACTACCTGCTCAGGTCCGGGGTGAAGATCTACGAATATTGCGACCGCCCGTTGCACGGCAAGGTTGCATTGGTGGATGAAGACTGGAGCACCGTCGGCTCCAGCAACCTCGACCCGTTGAGCCTGTCGATGAATCTGGAAGCCAACGTGCTGATCCGCGACCGTGGCTTCAATCGAGTTCTGTTCGATCGCCTGGAAGACCTCAGCGACAACCATTGCAAGACCATGTCTCACGACATCCCGCCGCGCGGGCGTATCTGGCACATGACCATAGGTTTTCTGGTGTTTCACGTCCTGCGGCATTTCCCGGCTTGGGCCGGTTGGTTGCCGGCGCACAAACCTCGCCTGAAACCCATCCCCCCTCCGACCGGGAGCGCTGACCATGAACCGCGCTGAGCCCCACATGGCAACTGACGCCAAAAGCCCGGGCAAGTCGCACTGGAGCCGCTGGAAGCGACCGCTGACGATGCTGTTTTTCCTGATGCTGATCGTGTTGTTCACGATGCTCGCCCAGCGCCTTGAGTGGAGCGAAGTGTTCGATAACCTGGCCGATTTCAAGGTGCGCACGCTGATCATTGCGTCGGGGCTGACCCTGGTGAGTTTTCTGGTGTACGCCTGCTTCGACCTGATCGGCCGCACCTACATCCGCCAGAACCTGACCTGGAAGCAGATACTGCCCGTGGGGATCATCAGCTACGCCTTCAACCTGAACCTGAGCGCCTGGGTCGGCGGCATCGCCATGCGCTACCGGTTGTATTCGCGGCTCGGGGTCAGCAAGAGCAACATCGCGAAGATCCTTGGCCTGAGCCTGGCGACCAACTGGTTCGGCTACATGGTCATTGCCGGCGCCGTGTTCAGCAGCGGACTGGTGCGCATGCCGCCGGGCTGGAAGCTCAGCAGCAGTGCGCTGCAAGGCGTGGGGGTCTTGTTGTTGCTGCTGAGCGCCGGCTACCTGGCGGCATGCCGCTTTGCCAAACGTCGGGAGTGGGCGATTCGCGGTATCGAAATCGACCTCCCGTCCTTGCGCATGGCAGTGCTGCAACTGGCCCTCGGTGCGCTGAACTGGTCGCTGATGGCCGCGGTGATCTTCACCTTGCTGCCGAGCAAACTGGACTATCCACTGGTATTGGGCGTGCTGTTGATCAGCGCCATCGCCGGGGTCATCACCCACATCCCGGCCGGGCTCGGCGTGCTCGAGGCGGTGTTCGTGGCGCTGCTGCAACACGAGGTTTCGCGCGGCAGCCTGGTGGCGGGGCTGCTGGCCTATCGGGCGATTTATTTCATCCTGCCGTTGTTGATTACCCTGGTGATGTACCTGTTGGTGGAGGCCAAGGCCAAGTCGTTGCGGGTCTCAAGGAAACCCAAGTGATCTGTGGTGTCTGCTAGTCCGCCATCGCGGGCAAGCCCGCTCCCACAGGGTCTGCTGGTGGATGCAGATTCTATGTACACCCTCGATCCCTGTGGGAGCGGGCTTGCCCGCGATGAGGCCGCAAGAACACCCCGATATCAGGACGATTGAATAATGCTCAACCGCTCCCCGACCACCATCTCGGTGATCCAGTCGACGAGGATCGAGGTGTAGGCCTGCTGGGAAACCGGGTCGCTCAAGGCGTGGTCGGCACCGTCGATGATGCGGTGGGTCATGGAGTGCGTCTGCTGGCAGGCCGCCCGGTAGCTCATGATCGTCGCGTGGGGCACATAGTCGTCGGTCTCGGACTGCACCAGCAGGACATCTCCGCGAAATTGCGAGCAGGCATGCAAGGCCCGGTTGCCGTCGGCCCGCACCAGGGTGCCTCGGTAATCACGCAGATCCAGCTTGTCCAGGTCGCGTTTCGGCGTGTGCCATTGCTCGTCGCGGTACAGCGCCGGCACCCGCAGCGCCAGCCAGCGCACCGGTCGCAGCGAAGTCAGAATCGAGGCCAGATAACCCCCATAACTGGTACCGACCACGGCAATCGCCGAGGTATCGAGGGCCGGGTGCGCGAGCAAGCGGTCATAGGCTGCCAGCAGGTCGCGCAGATTGTCTTCGCGAGTCACCCGGGACAATGGAATGCCTGTGCCGCCGGTGTGTCCGCGCAGGTCGAAGGTCAGGCATACACAACCCAAGCCGGCGATGCCTTTGGCGCGTTCCAGGTCCCGCTCCTGACTGCCGCCCCAACCGTGCACGAAGAGTACGCCAGGCACTTTCGATTTGGGGCTCAGAAAAGTCCCGCTCATCTGTTCGTTATCGATGTCGATCTGAATGGATTCGCTTCTAGCCGTCATAGGATTGAACCGTTACGTACTTGAGAAGAAAGTCACTGCTTTGCGCCGGCCCGCGGTACACCTCGATGGCATCTGTCGGCAGCGGCTGATCGATGTAGGTTTCCACCGAAGACACACGAATCGCGCGCATTCCCGGATCGTTGACGAAACTCTGCAAAGCCGCCACCTCGGCACTGCTGGCACCGCCCATGCGCCAGGATTGTTCGAGCACGCCGCTGCGCTGTTTGCCGTCGCTATCGATGCCCTGAGCGATGTCGTAGTTGCGCCGTGACGCATAGAAACGCGGATAGGCTTCATCCGCGGCGCTGTCGAACACTTGCGCCTGCCTGATAGCCATCCGCACGTCATCGGCCAGGTCCAGCTTCAGTAAATCGTCATAGCTGCCCTGCACCACCAACAGGTTCGAGCCGCCATACACCTCCTCGCCCTCGGCGTCCTTGGTCAAGTATTGATCACCGCAATAACTCAGCACCTTGTCGCCGATGAAGCTCTGGCCGACGCTGTGGGTAATCACCTGATCAAGATCCTGTTCCAGCACCACACCCTCGGTGAAGGTCGCGTCAGCGTCGGGCCTGGCCAGAATTTCGTCGAACTCTTCGAGGTTCTGGATCACTTCCTGACCACGTCCGGCGCAAGCGTGTATCGGCTTCAGGCGGATCGGTCCGGTGTACAACAGGTGTTCCGCTGCCGGGCGAGCATCCTTCAGGCAGAACACGCTGAGACCGTCGAGTACGACGCTGCGTACCCGCTGGGAAAACAATGGAGCCCAGCCTGGCGGCGCATGGGCATGGTGGTTGAGCAGCCCATGACTGATGGCTTTGGTGCAGATGAAATCATGGTCGACATAACCACCCCACAAATCCTCCGGCCCCTTGACCCCCAGTTGCCGGGCAGCCGCAGCGCCCACCAGCGTCTGGGTCGGCAACAGGTAGAGGTCCCGACCGTCGTGCAATTGCGGATCGTAACTGCCGCCGTACTTGAGTCCCATTATCTGCGCCAGCCAACGCGCCAGCGCACGGTTTGTCTCGACTTCGTGCAGCGGCGCGTCGGCGCGTACCGAATGGGCAACCACCAGTTTCTTGCGGTTTGTTGGGGTCATGCATCCCCCTTCAATCGACGCTTGATGAATGTAGTTGAAGGGGTGCAGGGATCAGGCCAAGGCCCGTTACGGAAAGAGGGGTTTTAAATCAGCCCGTTGCGTACAAAGTGATGGCATGGGGCCTGTTTTATTCTGCACGATGCCCTTTGAAACTCCGGCATTTTGCACGACTCCAGCCCACACACCCGACCCTGTGGGAGCGAGCTTGCTCGCGATAGCGGTGTTCCAGACACATCAATGTTGAATGTCATGCCCTCATCGCGAGCAAGCTCGCTCCCACAGGAGATCGGGGGTGATGCGACTACCGTGCAACCGATCCAGGGCTCACCCCGAACCGCATCCGATAATCACTCGGCGCCAGCCCGGTGATTTTCTTGAATGTCGCGCGAAACGCGCCGGGGTCCTGATAACCCACGGTCCAGGCGATATGGTCGATGGTGCCGTTGGTGAATTCGAGCATTTCCCGGGCCTTGCCGACTCGCAGATGCTGGCAGTATTCGGTGGGTTTGAGCCCGGTGGCCGAACGGAAACGTCGCAGGAAGGTGCGCTCTTCCAGCCCTGCCTTTTCGGCCATCGCCGTCAGCGATACCTCGGTCGCCCCGGTGCTTTGCAACCAGTGTTGCACCTTGAGAATCGCCGCATCGCCATGACTGAGGATCGGCGCAAAATTGCTGCCGCACTCGCTGGCGCTGTCGCTGTGTTCCACCACCAGAAAACGCGCGGTACTGGTGGCAATGCTCGGTCCCAACAGGCGGTTGACCAGGCGAAGACCCAGTTCAGACCATGCCATCAGTCCGGCGGTGGTGATCAGGTCGCCGTCATCGACAATCGGTGTATCGGCCTTGAGCCGTATCGCCGGATAACGTTCGGCAAAACTCTTGGCCGAGGTCCAGTGGGTGGTGGCGCTGCGGCCGTCGAGCAGACCGCTTTCAGCCAACAGGATCGAGCCCACGCAAACCCCGCCCAGTGTCGCGCCGCTGGCATGTTGCTCGCGCAACCAGCGGATCAAGCCCTGTGGCGCCTGGCCCTCGGAAAAGCCGGCAATCGATGGCGGGATCAACACGGCCACCAGGGCACGCTCCGGGCCGGGATGACTGTCGAAGACCCGGGCTGGCGGCTGATCACCCTCGACCTGCCAATGGCTGACGCGCAGCAGGGGCAGTTGCGCAGCCTGATGCTCGGCGGCGATCCGGTTGGCCACCCCGAACAAGTCCGTCAAGCCATGCACCGCCGCCATCTGCGCGCCAGGATAGATCAGCACACCGAGCTCGGCGATTGCCCTTTCTGCGTCCATTGTCAGTTTTCCCCCTCTTATTGTCGGTGCGGCCAATCCCCGGACCGCCTGCCAGCGCCAATACTTCATTCCACACCCAAACACACTTCGAGGAAACAGTCATGGCCAAGCAAGCGCTCATCGTAGTCGATATCCAGAACGACTACTTCCCCCAAGGCAAGTGGCCACTGGTCGGCGCCGATGCCGCCGCCGACAACGCCGTCCGCCTGATCAAGGCCTTCCGTGATGCCGGTGATCCGGTGGTGCATATCCGCCACGAATTCACCTCCGCAGAGGCGCCGTTCTTCACCCCGCACTCCGAAGGCGCGAAGCTGCATCCCAAAGTGATCAACCGCCCTGACGAACCGGTGGTGCTCAAGCACTTCGTCAACTCGTTCCGCGAAACCGAGCTGAAATCGATCCTCGACGAGCAAGGCATCAAGGAACTGGTGGTCGTGGGCAGCATGAGCCACATGTGCGTCGACGGCATCACCCGTGCGGCGGCGGACTTCGGCTACACGGTGACCGTGATCCACGACGCCTGCGCCACCCGTGACCTGGAGTTCAATGGCGTGACGGTGCCGGCGGCCCAGGTTCATGCGGCGTTCATGGCGTCCCTGGCATTTGCGTATGCCAGCGTGGTGTCGGCCGACGAGTTCCTGATAGGAAGCCAGAACGTGTAACCCTCATTCAGGACGAGACAGCAAAAATGAAAAAGCCCATGGCCTCACATGCCATGGGCTTTTTATTGCCAGTGAGTCTGGACGATCTGCATCGAACGCAATACCGCCAGAATCCTGGAAAGTCATGCCAAAGCCAACAATCACTCCACTCCCTACGCATACGCGGGGGATGTTGCTTTCACCCATGCCACTTTCTGGATAACTCACTGGAAGCCTGAACAATGAACAGCATGAATATCAGCACTGACAGCCTGTCGAAAAAAACATCCCTCGGACTCACCACCATGGCGATCGGGACCTACGGCATTTACTTTGCCCTTGCCGTTATCTACTTCTGGTTCGGCGGAATGAAATTTACTCACTATGAAGCAGAGGGACTGGTGCCTCTGGTGAGCAACAGCCCTTTCCTGGGTTGGGTCTATGACCTTATCAGTGTCGATCTGTTTTCCAGTTTGCTCGGTGTCCTGGAGATTTCCATCGGTGTACTGATTGCAGGCCGCCTGCTGTCACCAAAGCTTTCCTTGATCGGAGGCGCCTTGTCTGCCGGGTTATTTTTCACCACCTTGAGCTTTATGTTCTCGACGCCCGGAGTGATTGAGCCAGGCCTTGGTTTCCCGGCCATTACGGTCGCGCCAGGCCAGTTCCTGCTCAAGGACATCGGCTTGCTTGCCGCCTCCCTGTTCGTGGCGGGCCATTCGCTGACCAGACTGCAAACTCCTTGAGCTGACAACCTCATCCGCCGATGGCCTGAATCAGCTCAATGCATTCAGGTCATCGTCATCCTCAGCCAGTACGCCGCCCTCAGCCGCCAGGGACTTCATCCAGTCCCGTGGACTGCAGCCGGTCTTGCGGCGAAACGCACGGGCAAGCGCCGACGGACTTTCATAGCCCACCTCATCGGCGATCAGCGTAATCGGCCGCCCCTCCCGCAGGCGCTTCTGCGCCAGACTGATACGCCAGCTCAAAAGATAATCCAGCGGTGTTTGCCCCAGAACCGCGCGAAAATGCACAGCAAAAGCGGCGCGGGACATGTTCGATTCATTAGCCAACTCGGCCACTGACCAGGCCCGCTGAGGTTGGTTGTGCATCTGAATCAACGAGCGCGACAGCCGCACGTCGGCCAACCCGGCCATCATTCCAGTGCTCAACTGCTGGTGGTCAAGCAAATGCCGGAGCAGCAGGATGATCAACAGTTCGAACAAACGATCAAGCACCGCCTCCCTGCCACAATGCCCGGCGCCAGCTTCACCGAACAGCCATCTCAGGGTGTCGGCCAGCAACGGCAGCTCATCCAGAGGCAATATCAGAAGATCGGGGAGCGAAGCAGATATCGGATTACTGGCGCCGCCATCGAACAGCATCGACGCGCATAACAGCTGAGCACCTTCAGTGTCACTGGCGATGAGCTGATGTCGGTTGGGGCGTGGCAGGAAAACCAGGCTGGGGCGAGTGAGCAACAACTCACTCCTCCCCAGGCCTTTCAACGTGACAGAGCCGGCCTGCAACAGGTGAATATGGCCGCGCTGGTCGGCGCCATCGTAGGACGCCACGCCGCAAAGCTTGCCGCTGTAAAACAGGTGCGCGCGCACTCCGAACTGTGACAACAACGTAGACAGGCGATCCATAGGGCAACTCTGCACAGGGTCTGGACCCATAGCAGAGTATCACTGCGCGCTGACGGCTGGACGGTCCTCGATCCCGGCGAGGAATGCCTTGGTAAAAATGCAAAAAAGCCCGGCATCCATAAGGAGGCCGGGCTTTTTCAGGTTCTATTCTTCGGTGAAAGAATCAGAACGGGATATCGTCATCAAAGCTGTCGAAATCCGGAGCCGGTTGCGGTGCGGCCTGTTGAGGGGCCGGACGCTGTGGCTGCTGTTGCGGAGCAGGACGTTGAGCCTGCTGGCGCGGAGCGGATTGCTGGTAGTTGTTACCGCCACCCTGGCCCTGCTGGTCGCCCTGTGGACGACCGCCGAGCAGTTGCATGGTGCCTTGCATGTCGACCACGATTTCGGTGGTGTAACGCTTGATACCGTCTTTTTCCCACTCGCGGGTCTGCAGCTTGCCTTCGATGTACACCTGCGAACCTTTACGCAGGTATTCGCCGGCGATTTCCGCAACCTTGCCGAACATCGACACACGGTGCCATTCGGTCTTTTCGACTTTCTGACCGGTTTGCTTGTCGGTCCACTGTTCGCTGGTCGCCAGACTCAGGTTGGTCACGGCGTTACCGTTAGGCAAGTAGCGAACTTCGGGATCCTGGCCGCAAGTGCCGACCAATATGACTTTGTTAACCCCACGGGCCATAACGTTCTCCTAGGCTACGCACGCTGCCCCGGCCGGGTTGTTCACCAGGCGCTCAAGGGTGGTGCGATCCAATAGTTCGGTGTCCAGTTTGATGTAAATCGCCGCCTCTTCCGCGACGATGACTGCATCTGTTACCCCTACGACCGCCTTCAGGCGCTCGACCAGACCCGCTTCGCGGATCGCCTCGGGCGACAACGGCAAGCGCAGGCTTGTGACGTAGGGAGGTTCGCGCATGGTAACAGCAAAGGCCAGCCAGAGGGCAGCGAGACCGGCGCATCCGAGGAACACAACCGACAGACCGCCATGCTGGAACAGCCAGCCACCGAGGATTCCCCCCAGTGCCGAGCCGAGGAACTGGCTGGTGGAATAAACCCCCATCGCCGTGCCCTTGCCGCCTGCCGGTGAAACCTTGCTGATCAGCGACGGCAATGAAGCCTCCAGCAGATTGAACGCGGTGAAGAACACCACCGTACCGATCACCAGAGACCGCAAGCTGTCGCCGAACTGCCAGAAGAATAGCTCAGTGAGCATCAACGTCACGACGGCGCCGAGTAAAACTCGTTTCATTTTGCGTTTCTTCTCGCCGTAGATAATGAACGGGATCATGGCGAAGAAAGAAATCAGCAGCGCGGTCAGGTACACCCACCAGTGCTGCTCTTTGGGCAGCCCGGCTTTCTCGACCAGCGCCAGGGGCAAGGCGACGAAGCTGGACATCAACATCGCGTGCAAGACAAAAATGCCCAAATCCAGGCGCAGCAGATCCGGATGCTTGAGGGTCGGGATCAACGCCTGGCGCGCGACACCGGACTCGCGGTGCTGCAACGGGCCGGTGGAGCGCGGCACCATGAACATCACGATCACGATGCCGAACAGCGCCATGCCGCCGGTGGCCAGGAACAACCCGGACAACCCGAACGCGCGGGTCAGCAGCGGGCCGACGACCATGGCCACCGCAAACGACAGGCCGATGGTCATGCCGATCATGGCCATGGCCTTGGTCCTGTGCTGCTCGCGGGTCAGGTCGGACAGCAAGGCCATGACCGCAGCGGAAATCGCCCCGGCACCCTGCAGGATTCGCCCGGCGATCACGCCCCAGATCGAATCGGCATTGGCGGCCAGCAGGCTGCCGAGGGCAAAGACGATCAAGCCCAGGTAAATCACCGGGCGACGGCCGATGCGGTCGGAAATGAAACCGAACGGAATCTGGAAGACCGCCTGGGTCAGGCCATAAGCGCCAATCGCCAGGCCGATCAGGGCCGGAGTGGCACCGGCCAGATCCATCCCATAGGTCGCCAGTACCGGCAACACCATGAACATGCCAAGCATACGGAAGGCGAACACCAGGGCCAGACCGCTTGCCGCGCGGGTCTCGCTACCACTCATGCGCTCGCTGTGGGGATCGTGCATGGAAAAACCTCATGTGAACCGGCGGCGATTCTACCAGTCCCATCGATTGGCGGGGTATATCGCGACGCTTTGACGCGCATTGCTGACACACTCTTCATGTAAGACAGTAACCCTCTCGTTTGATAGTGTGCATCCATCCAGTATTTGGCCGTATACTCCTACGTTTTCGACGCCCGCCGAGCGAGGCCACCTTGGACAAGATCCTGATTCGTGGGGCTCGAACCCACAACCTGAAGAACATCGACCTGACCCTGCCACGGGACAAGCTGATCGTCATCACCGGCCTGTCCGGCTCCGGCAAGTCGTCGCTGGCTTTCGACACCCTGTACGCCGAAGGCCAGCGCCGCTACGTCGAATCGCTGTCGGCTTATGCCCGGCAGTTCCTGTCGATGATGGAAAAGCCTGACGTCGATACCATCGAAGGCCTGTCGCCGGCGATCTCCATCGAACAGAAGTCCACCTCGCACAACCCGCGTTCGACGGTCGGCACCATTACCGAAATCTACGACTACCTGCGCCTGCTGTATGCTCGCGTGGGTATTCCCCGTTGCCCGGACCACGACATTCCGCTGGAAGCGCAGACCGTCAGCCAGATGGTCGACCTGGTCCTCGCCGAACCGGAGGGCAGCAAACTGATGCTGTTGGCCCCGGTCATCCGCGAACGCAAAGGCGAGCACCTGTCGGTTTTCGAAGAACTGCGCGCACAGGGTTTTGTCCGCGCCCGGATCAACGGAAAGCTCTATGAGCTGGACGAAGCACCCAAACTCGACAAGCAGAAAAAACACACCATTGATGTCGTCGTCGACCGTTTCAAGGTTCGCGCCGACCTGCAACAACGCCTGGCCGAATCCTTCGAAACCGCGCTGAAACTGGCGGACGGCATCGCCCTGGTAGCGCCGATGGACGACGAGCCGGGTGAGGAGATGATCTTCTCCGCACGCTTCGCCTGTCCGATCTGCGGCCACGCGATCAGTGAGCTGGAACCCAAGCTGTTCTCCTTCAACAACCCGGCCGGCGCCTGCCCGACCTGTGATGGTCTGGGGGTAAAGCAGTTCTTCGACATCAAGCGTCTGGTCAACGGCGAACTGACCCTGGCCGAAGGGGCGATTCGTGGCTGGGACCGGCGTAATGTCTATTACTTCCAGATGCTCGGCTCGCTGGCCGCGCACTACAAGTTCAGCCTGGAAGTGCCGTTCAACGAACTGCCCGCCGACCAACAGAAATTCATCCTGCACGGCAGCGGTTCGCAAAACGTCGACTTCAAATACCTGAACGACCGTGGCGACATCGTCAAACGCTCGCACCCGTTCGAAGGCATCGTGCCGAACCTGGAGCGCCGTTACCGCGAAACCGAATCGGCATCGGTGCGCGAGGAGCTGGCCAAGTTCCTCAGTACCCAGTCATGTCCGGACTGCCGTGGCACCCGCCTGCGGCGTGAGGCGCGGCACGTGTGGGTCGGCGAGAAAACCCTGCCGGCGGTGACCAACCTGCCGATCGGCGATGCGTCCGATTATTTTGGCGGGCTCAAGCTCACCGGTCGGCGTGGCGAAATTGCCGACAAGATCCTCAAGGAAATCCGCGAACGCCTGCAGTTCCTGGTCAACGTCGGCCTCGACTATCTGTCGCTGGATCGCAGCGCCGACACCTTGTCCGGCGGCGAGGCCCAGCGCATTCGTCTGGCCAGCCAGATTGGTGCCGGCCTGGTGGGCGTCCTGTACATCCTCGACGAACCCTCCATCGGCCTGCATCAGCGCGATAACGACCGGCTGCTGGGCACCCTAAAGCACCTGCGCGACATCGGTAACACGGTGATCGTGGTCGAGCACGACGAAGACGCCATTCGCCTGGCCGACTACGTGGTGGACATCGGCCCGGGCGCCGGCGTGCACGGCGGGCATATCGTCGCCGAAGGCACACCGGCCGAGGTCATGGCGCATCCGGACTCGCTGACGGGCAAATACCTGTCGGGCCGGGTGAAAATCGAAGTCCCGGCCAAACGTACGCCGCGCAACAAGAAGCTGACGCTGTCGCTCAAGGGCGCACGCGGCAACAACCTGCGCAATGTCGACCTGGAGATTCCGATCGGCCTGCTGACTTGTGTCACCGGCGTATCCGGCTCGGGTAAATCGACGCTGATCAACAACACGCTGTTCCCGTTGAGCGCCACCGCGCTGAACGGCGCAACGACGCTTGAGGCGGCCACCCACGATAGCATCAAGGGCCTGGAGCACCTGGACAAGGTCGTCGACATCGACCAGAGTCCGATCGGCCGTACACCACGCTCCAACCCGGCGACCTATACCGGACTGTTCACGCCGATTCGCGAGTTGTTCGCCGGTGTGCCGGAGTCCCGCTCGCGGGGCTACGGCCCGGGGCGTTTCTCCTTCAACGTCAAGGGCGGGCGTTGCGAAGCCTGCCAGGGCGACGGTCTGATCAAGGTCGAGATGCACTTCCTGCCGGACATCTACGTGCCGTGCGACGTATGCAAGAGCAAGCGCTACAACCGTGAAACCCTGGAGATCAAGTACAAGGGCAAGAGCATCCACGAAACCCTCGAGATGACCATCGAGGAAGCGCGGGTGTTCTTCGATGCCGTACCGGCCCTGGCGCGCAAGCTGCAAACGTTGATGGACGTCGGCCTGTCGTACATCAAGCTGGGCCAATCGGCGACCACGCTCTCCGGAGGTGAGGCGCAGCGGGTGAAACTGTCCCGCGAATTGTCCAAGCGTGATACCGGCAAGACCCTGTACATCCTCGATGAACCGACCACCGGGCTGCACTTCGCGGATATCCAGCAACTGCTGGACGTACTGCATCGCCTGCGCGACCACGGCAACACCGTGGTGGTCATCGAGCACAACCTGGACGTGATCAAGACCGCCGACTGGCTGGTGGACCTTGGTCCGGAAGGTGGTTCCAAGGGCGGCCAGATCATCGCAGTCGGTACACCGGAGGAAGTGTCAGAGATGAAGCAGTCTCACACCGGCTACTACCTCAAACCGCTGCTGGAGCGTGACCGGGCTTAACCGGGCGCCATGAAAAAGCCCCTGTCACTTCATCGGTGACAGGGGCTTTTTTGTATTCACTGAATCAGGCGTGGGATTGCAGGTAGTTCTCAAGACCGATCAACTTGATCAGACCCAGCTGCTTCTCGAGCCAGTAGGTGTGATCTTCTTCGGTGTCATGCAATTGAACCCGCAGCATTTCGCGGCTGACGTAGTCCTTGTGCTGCTCGCAAAGCTTGATGCCTTTGCACAGCGCAGCCCGCACCTTGTATTCCAGGCGCAAATCCGCTTCGAGCATCTCGGTCACCGTGGTGCCGACATCGAGATCGTCCGGACGCATGCGCGGGGTGCCCTCGAGCATCAAGATCCGGCGCATCAAGGCATCAGCGTGCCCTGCTTCCTCTTCCATCTCGTGGTTGATTCGTTCGTAGAGCTTGGTAAAACCCCAGTCCTCATACATCCGCGAGTGGACGAAATATTGATCACGCGCGGCCAGTTCGCCGGTCAGCAACGTGTTGAGGTAATCGATCACATCTGGGTGGCCTTGCATCGCCCTACATCTCCCTGCTTGAAAGTTGTAGTTTGAACCAACATGCCCGTATCGTCACTCGCAAGACGCAATAAAAGCGAAGATATTCTGAGAAAACCAGCTGAAATAACGCAAAAACCGCCCAAACAAGGGCGGTTCTGCTTCTCATTTAGACTTCGTTAAGCTGTACGTTGAGCAGCTTTGCGATTGCTTCTCCATACGCCGGGTCAGCCTTGTAGAAATGTTGCAGCTGGCGATCAACCACATCACTCGACACCCCCGCCATCGCACCGGCGATGTTGCTGACCAGCAGCGATTTCTGCTGTTCAGACATCAAGCGGAACAACGCGCCGGCGTGACTGTAGTAATCAGTGTCTTCGCGGTGGTCGTAACGATCGGCGGCACCATTCAGGGCCAATGCGGGCTCTGCGTAACGAGGTGCCTGCTTCGGCGATTCTACGTAGCTGTTTGGCTCGTAGTTCGGCGCCGCACCGCCATTGCTGCCAAAGGCCATCGAACCATCGCGCTGATAGGTGTTGACCGGACTGCGCGGAGCGTTCACCGGCAACTGTTGGTGGTTGGTGCCGACACGGTAGCGGTGAGCATCCGCGTAGGCGAAGACCCGACCTTGCAGCATGCGATCCGGCGACAGACCAACGCCTGGAACCATATTGCTGGGACCGAACGCCGCCTGCTCGACTTCCGCGAAGTAGTTCTGCGGATTGCGATTGAGCTCCAGCTCACCGACTTCAATCAGTGGAAACTCTTTCTGCGACCAGGTTTTGGTCACATCAAACGGGTTCTCGTAGTGCGCCGCCGCCTGAGCCTCGCTCATGATCTGAATGCACACTCGCCACTTCGGGAAATCACCCTGTTCGATGGCATTGAACAAGTCGCGCTGGGCGTAATCCGGATCAGTACCCGCCAGGCGCGCAGCCTCGGCAGGAGCAAGGTTCTTGATCCCCTGTTTGGTCTTGTAGTGCCACTTCACCCAGTGGCGCTCGCCTTGAGCGTTGATAAGGCTGTACGTGTGGCTGCCAAAGCCGTGCATGTGACGGTATCCGTCAGGGATACCCCGGTCGGAGAACAGGATGGTGACCTGGTGCAACGCCTCAGGCGAATGCGACCAGAAGTCCCACATCGCCTGGGCACTCTTCAGGTTGCTTTGCGGCAAACGCTTCTGGGTGTGGATAAAGTCCGGAAACTTCAATGGGTCACGAATGAAGAACACTGGCGTGTTGTTGCCGACGATGTCCCAGTTGCCTTCCTCGGTGTAAAACTTCAAGGCAAAGCCGCGCGGATCACGCTCGGTATCGGCCGAACCACGCTCACCGCCTACGGTGGAAAATCGCAGGAAAGTCGGGGTTTGCTTGCCAACTGCCTCAAACAGCTTTGCACTGGTGTATTGAGTGATATCGCGCGTCACGGTGAACGTACCGTAGGCACCCGAGCCTTTGGCGTGCACACGGCGCTCGGGGATGTTTTCACGGTTGAAGTGGGCAAGCTTCTCGATCAGGTGAAAGTCGTCGAGCAGCAGCGGGCCACGAGGGCCGGCGGAACGGGAATTCTGGTTATCGGCAACAGGAGCGCCACTGGCGGTGGTAAGCGTTTTGTTCTGGCTCATGCGATCTTCCTTCCTCTGTCGGTCTTGAACTGCCGGCTATCGGCTGAGAAGGAGTATTGATCATCAATGTTACACCTACAAATTCATTAACTTGCAGGCATCGATAGAAAATAACTAATGATCAGCCCCCAACCGATAATATGACAAGGGGAAGGATTCAAGGATTATACGAAGGTACATTTCTTACAGGCACAAAAAACCGGGCACTAGGCCCGGTTCTTTGTTTCAGACTGACGTCTTACTCGGCAGATACAGCTTCGCCAGCAGTAGCACGATCAACCAACTCGACGTACGCCATAGGCGCGTTGTCGCCAGCGCGGAAACCGCACTTGAGGATGCGCAGGTAGCCACCCTCACGGGTAGCGTAACGCTTGCCCAGGTCGTTGAAGAGCTTACCAACGATAGCTTTCGAACGAGTACGGTCGAAAGCCAGACGACGGTTAGCAACGCTGTCTGTCTTGGCCAGAGTGATCAGCGGCTCGGCAACGCGGCGCAGTTCTTTGGCTTTTGGCAGAGTCGTTTTGATCAGCTCGTGCTCGAACAGCGACACCGCCATGTTTTGGAACATGGCCTTGCGGTGCGAGCTGGTGCGGCTCAGGTGACGACCACTTTTACGATGACGCATGGTTCATTCCTTACCAAACACTACGTTCGGTGATTACGACGATCAGGCAGTCGCCTTGTCGTCCTTCTTAAGACTTGCAGGCGGCCAGTTGTCGAGGCGCATGCCGAGGGACAGACCGCGGGAGGCCAGAACGTCCTTGATTTCAGTCAAGGATTTCTTGCCCAGGTTCGGAGTCTTCAACAGTTCCACTTCGGTACGCTGAATCAGGTCACCGATGTAGTAAATGTTTTCCGCCTTAAGGCAGTTAGCCGAACGTACAGTCAGTTCCAGATCGTCAACCGGGCGAAGCAGGATCGGATCGATCTCGTCTTCCTGCTCGACAACCACTGGCTCACTGTCACCCTTGAGGTCGACGAACGCAGCCAACTGCTGTTGCAGGATGGTTGCAGCGCGGCGAATAGCCTCTTCAGGATCCAGAGTACCGTTGGTTTCCAGATCAATAACCAGCTTGTCCAGGTTAGTACGCTGCTCGACACGGGCGTTTTCCACCACGTATGCGATACGGCGAACCGGGCTGAACGAAGAGTCAAGCTGCAAGCGACCGATGCTGCGGCTTTCGTCTTCATCGCTCTGACGCGAGTCTGCCGGTTCATAACCACGACCACGAGCTACTACGAGCTTCATGTTCAGGGCGCCGTTAGACGCCAGGTTAGCGATTACGTGATCGGGATTAACGATCTCGACATCATGATCCAGCTGAATATCGGCAGCGGTAACCACCCCCGAACCCTTCTTCGACAAGGTCAGCGTAACTTCGTCACGACCGTGCAGCTTGATAGCCAGACCTTTAAGGTTCAACAGGATTTCAATGACGTCTTCCTGTACACCTTCGATGGCGCTGTACTCGTGGAGCACACCGTCAATCTCGGCCTCGACTACTGCACAGCCGGGCATTGAGGACAACAGGATGCGGCGCAGCGCGTTGCCCAGGGTATGGCCGAAACCACGCTCGAGAGGCTCGAGAGTGATCTTGGCGCGGGTTGGACTGACAACCTGCACATCAATGTGGCGGGGTGTCAGGAACTCATTTACCGAAATCTGCATGGATGCACCTATTTTCTAGCCCTTACTTGGAGTAGAGCTCGACAATCAGGCTTTCGTTGATGTCGGCGGACAGATCACTGCGAGCTGGAACGTTCTTGAAAACGCCCGACTTCTTCTCAGTGTCTACTTCTACCCATTCTACGCGGCCACGTTGGGCACACAGATCGAGAGCTTGGACAATGCGAAGTTGATTTTTTGCTTTCTCGCGAACAGCAACCACGTCACCAGCACGAACCTGGTAGGACGGAACGTTAACGGTCTGACCGTTTACGCTGATCGACTTGTGCGATACCAGCTGACGGGATTCGGCACGAGTCGAACCAAAGCCCATACGGTATACAACGTTGTCCAGACGGCATTCGAGCAGTTGCAGCAGGTTCTCACCGGTTGCACCTTTCTTGCCAGCAGCTTCTTTGTAGTAGCCGCTGAATTGACGCTCGAGAACGCCGTAGATACGACGGACCTTCTGCTTTTCACGCAGTTGGGTGCCGTAGTCGGACTGGCGACCGCGGCGTTGGCCGTGGATACCAGGTGCTGCTTCAATGTTGCACTTCGATTCGATCGCGCGCACGCCGCTCTTCAGGAAGAGATCGGTGCCTTCGCGACGAGCGAGTTTGCATTTTGGACCAATGTAACGAGCCATTCTTTACAATCTCCTGGATTACACGCGGCGCTTCTTCGGCGGACGGCACCCGTTGTGCGGGATTGGCGTCACGTCGGTGATGCTGGCGATCTTGTAGCCACAGCCGTTCAAAGCGCGGACTGCGGATTCACGACCTGGACCTGGACCTTTGACGTTGACGTCGAGGTTTTTCAGGCCGTATTCCAGCGCAGCTTGACCAGCACGTTCAGCAGCTACCTGAGCAGCAAACGGGGTGGACTTGCGGGAACCGCGGAAACCCGAACCACCGGAGGTAGCCCAGGAAAGAGCGTTACCTTGACGGTCGGTGATGGTCACGATGGTGTTGTTAAAAGATGCATGGATGTGGGCGATGCCATCAACCACTGTCTTTTTAACTTTTTTACGAGGACGAGCAGCAGGTTTTGCCATGATTAAATTCCTGTCGATTCGCTGGGGCGATTACTTGCGGATCGGCTTACGCGGACCTTTACGGGTACGCGCGTTGGTCTTGGTACGCTGACCGCGCACTGGAAGACCGCGACGATGACGCAGACCGCGATAGCAACCGAGGTCCATCAAGCGCTTGATTTTCATGTTGATTTCGCGACGCAGGTCACCTTCAGTGGTGAACTTCGCCACTTCGCCACGCAGCTGTTCAATCTGCTCGTCGCTCAGATCTTTGATCTTTGCTGCTGGGTTTACCCCAGTCTCCGCACAAATTTTCTGTGCAGTAGTGCGACCAACACCATAGATGTAGGTCAGCGAGATAACAGTATGCTTGTTATCTGGAATGTTAACGCCTGCAATACGGGCCATTCAGTGGGACTCCAATTGACAGCTACCTACGCCCCGGAAGCCAAGAAATAGGGCGCGAGATAATATCGCTGTAATAACAAATAATCAACCCGGCAGCGCACTAGCTGCCGGGCTTGAAGCACAATCACACTCAGCCTTGGCGCTGTTTGTGACGCGGTTCCGCGCTGCAAATTACTCGAACAACACCTTCGCGGCGAATAATCTTGCAGTTACGGCACAGCTTTTTCACCGATGCACGAACTTTCATCACCAACTCCTCGAACCTTATGGGTCAGCGCAGCATGCCGCTGCCGTAACCCTTCAGGTTGGCTTTCTTCATCAGGGATTCGTACTGGTGCGAAACGAGGTGCGATTGTACTTGGGACATGAAGTCCATCACAACCACGACGACGATCAGCAACGAGGTCCCGCCAAGGTAGAACGGTACGTTGGCTGCAACCACCAGGAACTGGGGCAACAGGCAGACGGCCGTCATGTAAAGAGCACCGAACATGGTCAAGCGAGTCAGAACGCCATCAATGTAGCGCGCAGACTGCTCACCTGGACGGATGCCCGGAATAAAGGCACCGGACTTCTTCAGGTTTTCCGCTACGTCTTTCGGATTGAACATCAACGCCGTATAGAAGAAGCAGAAGAAAATAATCCCTGCACTAAACAGCAGAATATTCAACGGCTGACCAGGAGCGATCGACTGCGAGATGTCCTGCAACCAGCCCATACCTTCAGACTGACCGAACCAGGCACCCAACGAAGCCGGGAACAGCAAAATGCTGCTCGCGAAAATAGCCGGAATAACACCGGCCATGTTCACCTTCAGCGGCAAGTGGCTGGTCTGCGCAGCGAAGACCTTGCGGCCCTGCTGACGCTTGGCGTAGTGAACAGCAATACGACGCTGACCACGCTCAATGAACACCACGAAACCGATAATCGCTACTGCCAGCAAACCGATGGCAACCAGGGCGAAGATGTTGATATCACCCTGACGTGCAGACTCGAAAGACTGCCCGATCGCTCTCGGAAGACCGGCGACGATACCTGCGAAGATCAACATCGAGATACCGTTGCCTACACCACGCTCAGTAATCTGCTCACCCAGCCACATCATGAACATCGCGCCCGCCACAAATGTGGTTACCGCAACGAAATGAAAGCTGAAGTCAGCAGTGAACGAAACGCCCTGCCCCGCCAGGCCAATGGACATGCCAATGGCCTGGACGAGAGCGAGGACGACAGTGCCGTAGCGGGTGTACTGGCTAATCTTGCGACGGCCAGCTTCACCTTCCTTCTTCAACTGCTCCAGCTGCGGGCTGACGGCGGTCATCAATTGCATGATGATCGATGCCGAGATGTACGGCATGATCCCCAGTGCAAAGATGCTCATCCGTTCCAGCGCGCCGCCGGAAAACATGTTGAACAAGCTAAGAATGGTCCCCTCATTCTGTCGAAACAGGTCCGCGAGTCGGTCCGGGTTGATACCTGGAACCGGGATGTGTGCGCCTATTCGGTAGACGATAATCGCCAGGAACAGAAAACGCAGACGAGCCCAGAGTTCAGACATACCGCCTTTGCCGAGCGCAGAGAGAGCACCTTGCTTAGCCATTTATTCCTCGAACTTGCCGCCAGCTGCTTCGATAGCCGCACGCGCACCTTTGGTGGCGCCGATTCCCTTGCCGATAGTGACAGCGCGAGTCACTTCACCGGACAGCATGATTTTCACACGCTGTACGTTGACGTTGATCACGTTGGCATCTTTCAGGGACTGCACGGTGACGATGTCGCCTTCCACTTTGGCCAGCTCGGACAGACGCACTTCTGCGCGGTCCATGGCTTTCAGGGAAACGAAACCGAACTTCGGCAGGCGACGATGCAGCGGCTGTTGACCGCCTTCAAAGCCTGGAGCAATGGTGCCACCGGAGCGAGAGGTCTGACCTTTGTGACCACGGCCACCAGTCTTACCCAAACCGCTACCGATACCACGGCCCGGACGATGCTTTTCGCGACGGGAACCCGGCGCTGGACTCAGATCATTGAGTTTCATCGATTAACCCTCGACACGCAGCATGTAGTAAGCCTTGTTGATCATCCCGCGATTCTCGGGAGTATCCTGGACTTCTACAGTGTGACCGATGCGACGCAGACCCAGACCCTTAACGCACAGTTTGTGGTTAGGGATGCGGCCGGTCATGCTTTTGATCAGCGTAACTTTAACGGTAGCCATGATCAGAAGATCTCCTTGACGCTTTTGCCACGCTTGGCGGCAATGGATTCAGGAGACTGCATTGCTTTCAAACCCTTGAAAGTGGCGTGAACCACGTTTACCGGGTTAGTCGAGCCGTAGCACTTGGCCAGAACGTTCTGAACGCCAGCAACTTCGAGGACAGCACGCATAGCGCCGCCAGCGATGATACCGGTACCTTCAGAAGCAGGCTGCATGTAAACCTTCGAAGCGCCGTGAGCGGACTTCATGGCGTACTGCAGGGTGGTGCCGTTCAGATCAACCTGGATCATGTTGCGGCGAGCAGCTTCCATTGCCTTCTGGATCGCAGCAGGCACTTCACGCGACTTGCCACGGCCGAAGCCAACACGGCCTTTACCATCACCAACCACGGTCAACGCGGTGAAGGTGAAGATACGGCCGCCTTTAACGGTTTTGGCTACGCGGTTAACTTGAACCAGCTTCTCGATGTAGCCTTCGTCGCGCTTTTGGTCGTTATTTGACATAACTTAGAACTCCAGCCCAGCTTCACGAGCAGCATCAGCCAGCGCTTTAACGCGGCCGTGGTACTTGAAGCCAGAGCGGTCGAAAGCCACCTGCGAGACGCCAGCGGCCTTAGCACGCGTAGCGACCAGCTGGCCAACCTTAGTGGCCGCGTCGATGTTGCCGGTGGCACCATCACGCAGTTCTTTATCCAAAGTCGAGGCGCTTGCCAGGACTTTGTTGCCGTCGGCCGAAATGACCTGGGCGTAGATGTGCTGCGAAGAGCGGAACACGCAGAGACGCACGACTTCGAGTTCGTGCATTTTCAGGCGTGCTTTGCGAGCGCGACGCAGTCGAGTAACTTTTTTGTCGGTCATTTGCTATGCCCTACTTCTTCTTGGCTTCTTTACGACGGACGACTTCGTCCGCGTAGCGCACACCTTTGCCTTTGTACGGCTCTGGTGGACGGAAGTCGCGGATCTCGGCGGCCACTTGACCTACCAGCTGCTTGTCGATGCCCTTGATCAGGATATCGGTCTGGCTAGGAGTCTCAGCGGTGATGCCTTCCGGCAGTTCGTAATCCACTGGGTGCGAGAAGCCAAGAGCCAGGTTCAGCACTGTGCCTTTTGCTTGCGCTTTGTAACCAACACCGACCAGCTGGAGCTTGCGCTCGAAGCCTTGGCTTACGCCTTGGACCATGTTGTTTACCAACGCACGAGTGGTACCAGCCATTGCGCGAGTCTGTTGATCGCCATTGCGAGCAGCGAAACGCAGCTCACCAGCTTCTTCAACGATCTCAACGGACGAATGGATGTTCAGTTCGAGAGTGCCCTTGGCACCCTTCACCGAAAGCTGTTGGCCTGCGAATTTTACTTCGACACCGGCTGGCAGCTTAACGGGGTTCTTAGCGACGCGAGACATGCTTATCCCCCCTTAGAACACAGTGCAAAGAACTTCGCCGCCGACACCGGCAGCGCGCGCAGCACGATCAGTCATCACACCCTTGTTGGTGGAGACGATAGACACACCGAGACCGCCACGAACTTTTGGCAGATCATCGACGGACTTGTACTGACGCAGGCCTGGACGGCTAACGCGCTTCACTTCTTCGATAACCGGACGGCCTTCGAAGTACTTCAGCTCGATGGACAGCAGTGGTTTGATTTCGCTGCTGATCTGATAACCCGCAATGTAACCTTCGTCCTTCAGGACTTTGGCAACAGCTACCTTCAACGTGGAAGATGGCATGCTTACGACGGACTTTTCAGCCATCTGGGCATTACGGATACGAGTTAGCATGTCCGCTAACGGGTCCTGCATACTCATGGGCTAGACGCTCCTAATACAAAAAAATTAGCCTTGCGGCTATTACGTGTCGCCGAGAATCTCCGGGCATGAAAAACACGGGCTCAGGCGAGCCGGGTATTCTAGACACACCCCAGAAATGAATCAAGCCCCAAAAGGGGCTTGATCCAGATTCAAGGCCACCGGTGGTCAGGATCTTGCGATCCTGGACACCGAGACTTTGACAGTACTTACCAGCTGGCTTTAACCAGACCCGGTACGTCACCACGCATGGCAGCTTCACGCAGCTTGTTACGGCCGAGGCCGAACTTGCGGTAAACACCGTGTGGACGACCGGTCAGGCGGCAGCGGTTACGCATGCGCGAAGCGCTTGCGTCACGTGGCTGCTTCTGCAGGGCTACTGTAGCTTCCCAACGCGCTTCTGGACTTGCGTTCAGATCAACGATGATAGCTTTCAGTGCTGCACGCTTCTTGGCGTACTTGGCAACCGTGAGCTGACGCTTCAGCTCGCGGTTTTTCATGCTCATCTTGGCCATGGTCCTACTCCAATCAGTTGCGGAACGGGAATTTGAACGCACGCAGCAGAGCGCGGCCTTCATCATCGTTCTTGGCAGTGGTGGTCAGGGTGATGTCCAGACCGCGGAGAGCATCGATCTTGTCGTAGTCGATTTCCGGGAAGATGATCTGCTCTTTCACGCCCATGCTGTAGTTGCCACGACCATCGAAGGACTTGGCATTCAGGCCGCGGAAGTCGCGAACCCGAGGCAGGGAGATCGACAGCAGACGATCCAGGAACTCGTACATACGCTCACGGCGCAGGGTCACTTTGACGCCGATCGGCCAACCTTCACGGACTTTAAAGCCAGCGATGGATTTGCGAGCGTAGGTCACAACGACTTTCTGGCCGGTGATCTTTTCCAGGTCGGCAACAGCGTGCTCGATGACTTTTTTGTCGCCGATCGCTTCGCCCAGACCCATGTTCAGGGTGATTTTGGTAACGCGCGGAACTTCCATCACGTTCGAAAGCTTAAGTTCTTCCTTAAGTTTCGGAGCAATTTCCTTCCGGTAAATCTCTTTTAGTCGTGCCATGGTCTCATCTACCTAGCAGTGTTCAAGCATCAACCGCTTTTTGGGTCGACTTGAAGACACGAATTTTCTTGCCGTCTTCTACTTTGAAACCAACGCGGTCAGCCTTGTTGGTTTCGCTGTTGAAAATGGCGACGTTAGAAGCATCCAGTGGAGCTTCTTTTTCGACGATACCGCCCTGCACGCCCGACATCGGGTTAGGCTTGGTATGACGCTTGACCAGGTTCAGACCACCAATAACCAAACGGTTGTTAGCGAGAACCTTAAGCACCTTACCGCGCTTACCTTTGTCTTTGCCGGCGATCACGATGATCTCGTCGTCACGACGAATCTTTTGCATGTCGGATCTCCTTACAGCACTTCTGGGGCGAGCGAGACGATCTTCATGAACTTCTCAGTACGAAGTTCACGGGTCACTGGCCCAAAGATACGGGTGCCGATCGGCTCTTGCTTGTTGTTCAACAGAACAGCAGCGTTGCCATCAAAGCGGATAATGGAGCCATCAGCACGACGTACGCCGTGACGAGTGCGGACTACAACAGCAGTCATCACTTGGCCTTTTTTCACTTTACCGCGAGGAATTGCTTCCTTGACGGTAACTTTGATGATGTCACCGATACCAGCGTAACGACGATGGGAGCCACCCAGCACCTTGATGCACATAACGCGGCGAGCGCCGCTGTTATCGGCCACATCGAGCATGGATTGAGTCTGAATCATATAATTTCTCCGACCCCTAGTCCTTAGACTTCCACAGCGCGTTCGAGAACATCAACCAGCGCCCAAGACTTGGTCTTGGCCAAAGGACGAGTTTCACGAATAGTGACTTTGTCGCCGATGTGGCACTGATTGGTTTCGTCGTGCGCGTGCAGCTTAGTCGAACGCTTAACGTATTTACCGTAGATCGGGTGCTTAACGCGACGCTCGATCAGAACGGTGATGGTTTTGTCCATCTTGTCGCTGACAACACGGCCAGTCAGCGTACGGACAGTTTTTTCGGCTTCAGCCATGATTACTTACCTGCCTGCTGGTTGAGCACAGTCTTCACGCGAGCGATGTCACGCTTAACTTGCGAGAGCAGATGAGACTGCCCCAACTGGCCAGTTGCTTTCTGCATACGCAGATTGAACTGGTCGCGCAGCAGGCCGAGCAGTTGCTCGTTCAGCTGCTGTGCGGATTTTTCACGAAGTTCATTCGCTTTCATCACATCACCGTCCGTTTAACAAAGGAGGTGGCGAGCGGCAGCTTTGCAGCAGCCAGGGCGAAAGCCTCACGCGCCAGCTCTTCAGAAACACCCTCGATTTCATACAGGACTTTGCCTGGCTGAATCTGGGCAACCCAGTACTCCACGTTACCCTTACCTTTACCCATACGAACCTCGAGAGGTTTTTTGGAGATCGGCTTGTCCGGGAATACACGGATCCAGATCTTGCCGCCACGTTTTACGTGACGGGTCAGAGCACGACGCGCTGACTCGATCTGACGAGCGGTGAGACGACCACGAGCAACAGACTTCAGCGCGAACTCGCCGAAGCTGACTTTGCTACCGCGCAATGCCAGGCCACGGTTGTGACCAGTCATTTGCTTGCGGAACTTCGTACGCTTTGGTTGCAACATTTGGCGTACCCCTTACTTAGCAGCTTTTTTACGAGGCGCTGGTGCTTGTGGTTTCAGTTCTTCTTGGCGACCACCAATTACTTCGCCTTTGAAGATCCAAACCTTTACACCGATCACACCGTAAGTGGTGTGAGCTTCGTAGTTGGCATAGTCGATGTCGGCACGCAGGGTGTGCAATGGCACACGACCTTCGCGATACCATTCAGTACGTGCGATTTCAGCACCGCCGAGACGACCGCTCACTTGGATTTTGATGCCTTTGGCACCAATGCGCATGGCGTTCTGTACGGCGCGCTTCATAGCACGACGGAACATTACGCGACGCTCCAGCTGCTGAGCTACGCTCTGCGCAACCAGCATACCGTCGAGTTCCGGCTTGCGGATCTCTTCGATATTGATGTGCACAGGCACACCCATTTGCTTGGTCAGGTCCTGACGCAGTTTCTCAACATCTTCACCTTTCTTCCCGATAACGATACCTGGACGAGCGGTGTGGATGGTGATGCGTGCAGTTTGGGCCGGACGATGGATATCGATACGGCTTACGGACGCGCTTTTTAGTTTGTCTTGGAGGTACTCACGCACATTCAGATCTGCGAGCAAATAGTCCGCATAAGTCCGACCGTCTGCGTACCAGACGGAGGTGTGCTCCTTGACGATTCCCAGGCGAATGCCAATGGGATGTACTTTCTGACCCATCTCTTCGACTCCGTTACTTGTCAGCAACCTTGACAGTGATATGGCAAGACCGCTTGACGATGCGATCAGCACGGCCTTTGGCACGTGGCATGATGCGCTTCAGCGAACGCCCTTCGTTGACGAAAACGGTGCTGACCTTCAGGTCATCAACGTCTGCGCCTTCGTTATGCTCGGCGTTGGCTACGGCCGACTCCAGCACTTTCTTCATGATCTCGGCGGCTTTCTTACTGCTGAAAGCCAACAGGTTGAGCGCTTCGCCCACCTTCTTCCCGCGGATCTGGTCGGCGACCAAGCGGGCTTTCTGGGCGGAGATTCGAGCGCCCGACAACTTAGCGGCTACTTCCATTTCCTAACCCCTTAACGCTTGGCTTTCTTGTCTGCCACGTGCCCGCGATAAGTGCGGGTACCGGCGAACTCGCCCAGTTTGTGGCCGACCATGTCTTCGTTCACGAGAACTGGGACGTGCTGACGACCGTTGTGTACTGCGATGGTCAGACCGACCATTTGTGGCAGGATCATCGAACGACGCGACCAGGTTTTCACCGGTTTGCGATCGTTCTTTTCCGCCGCCACTTCGATCTTCTTCAGTAGGTGAAGATCGATAAAAGGACCTTTTTTCAGAGAACGTGGCACTGTCGTATCCCTCTATTTACTTGCGACGACGGACGATCATTTTGTCGGTACGCTTATTACCACGAGTCTTCGCGCCCTTAGTCGGGAAGCCCCATGGCGATACCGGATGACGACCACCAGAGGTACGACCTTCACCACCACCATGTGGGTGGTCAACCGGGTTCATGGCAACACCACGAACGGTTGGGCGAACGCCACGCCAGCGTTTGGCACCGGCTTTACCCAGCGAACGCAGGCTGTGCTCGGAGTTCGAGACTTCGCCCAGGGTCGCACGGCATTCAGCCAGGACTTTACGCATTTCACCGGAACGCAGACGCAGGGTAACGTACACGCCTTCACGAGCGATCAGCTGAGCCGAAGCACCAGCGGAACGAGCGATCTGTGCGCCTTTACCTGGCTTCAGTTCGATGCCGTGTACGGTAGAACCGACTGGAATGTTGCGCAGTTGCAGAGCGTTGCCTGGCTTGATTGGAGCCAGAGCGCCTGCGATCAGCTGGTCGCCAGCACTCACGCCTTTAGGGGCGATGATGTAGCGGCGCTCGCCGTCTGCGTAGCAGAGCAGTGCGATGTGAGCAGTACGGTTTGGATCGTATTCGATACGCTCGACAGTGGCGACGATGCCATCTTTGTCGTTGCGACGGAAATCGACCATACGGTAATGCTGCTTATGACCACCACCGATGTGACGAGTGGTAATACGGCCATTGTTGTTACGACCACCAGTCTTCGATTTCTTCTCGAGCAGCGGTGCGTGAGGAGCGCCTTTATGCAGCTCCTGGTTGACCACCTTGACCACAAAACGGCGGCCAGGGGAAGTCGGTTTGCATTTAACGATTGCCATGATGCACCCCTTCCTTACTCAGCACTGCTGCTGAAATCGAGATCTTGGCCTGGCTGAAGGGAGATAACTGCCTTCTTCCAGTCATTACGCTTGCCCAGACCGCGAGCAGTGCGCTTGCTCTTACCCAGAACATTCAGGGTAGTTACACGCTCTACTTTCACGCTGAACAGGCTTTCGACGGCCTTCTTGATTTCCAGCTTGGTTGCGTCAGTAGCAACCTTGAAAACGAACTGGCCTTTCTTGTCTGCCAGAACCGTAGCCTTCTCGGAAACGTGCGGGCCAAGCAGAACTTTAAATACGCGTTCCTGGTTCATCCCAGCAGCTCCTCGAATTTCTTCACGGCCGACACGGTGATCAACACCTTGTCGTATGCGATCAGACTAACTGGATCGGAACCTTGCACGTCACGTACATCTACGTGTGGCAGGTTACGAGCAGCCAGGTACAGGTTCTGATCAACAGCGTCCGACACGATCAGAACGTCGGTCAGGCTCATGTTGTTCAGCTTGCCCAGCAGGTCTTTGGTTTTCGGCGTTTCAACGGCGAAATCCTGAACCACGACCAGACGATCAGTACGCACCAGCTCAGCAAGGATGGAACGCATTGCTGCGCGATACATCTTCTTGTTCAGCTTCTGGGAGTGATCCTGAGGACGAGCTGCGAAAGTGGTACCGCCGCCACGCCAGATTGGGCTACGGATAGTACCGGCACGAGCACGGCCAGTACCTTTCTGACGCCATGGGCGCTTGCCGCCACCACGAACGTCGGAACGGGTCTTTTGCTGCTTGGAACCCTGACGGCCGCCGGCCATGTAGGCCACGACTGCTTGGTGAACCAGCGTCTCGTTGAATTCGCCGCCAAATGTCAGTTCGGAAACTTCGATCGCTTGAGCGTCATTTACATTTAATTGCATGTCAGCTTCCCCTTAACCGCGAGCCTTGGCTGCTGGACGTACAACCAAGTTGCCGCCAGTAGCGCCAGGAACAGCGCCCTTGACCAACAACAGATTGCGTTCAGCGTCCACGCGCACTACTTCGAGGGACTGCACGGTCACGCGCTCAGCGCCCATATGACCGGACATTTTTTTGCCCTTGAATACACGACCAGGAGTCTGGCACTGGCCGATAGAGCCTGGAACGCGGTGGGATACGGAGTTACCGTGGGTGTTATCTTGCCCGCGGAAATTCCAACGCTTGATCGTACCCTGGAAGCCTTTACCCTTGGACTGACCGGTTACATCAACCAGTTGACCAGCGGCGAAGATTTCAGCGTTGATCAGATCGCCGGCCTGGTACTCGCCTTCTTCAAGGCGGAATTCCATTACGGTACGACCAGCGGCAACGTTCGCTTTAGCGAAGTGGCCAGCCTGAGCTGCTGTTACACGCGAAGCACGACGCTCGCCGACAGTGACTTGCACTGCACGATAGCCATCGGTCTCTTCAGTTTTGAACTGGGTGACGCGATTCGGCTCGATCTCAATGACCGTGACCGGAATGGAGACACCTTCTTCGGTGAAAATACGGGTCATACCGCATTTACGACCGACTACACCAATAGTCATGTTGTAAACCTCATGAGTGTACGGGGCTTTCACCCGCTATGGCCGCCCATTTCAGAGCGTTACACGACTAAGACCGAGTCTTAGCCGAGGCTGATCTGCACTTCCACACCGGCCGCAAGATCAAGCTTCATAAGAGCATCAACGGTTTTATCCGTTGGCTGGACGATGTCCAGAACGCGCTTATGAGTACGGATCTCGTACTGGTCACGCGCGTCTTTGTTGACGTGCGGGGAGACCAGAACGGTGAACCGCTCTTTACGGGTAGGCAGTGGAATTGGACCACGCACTTGAGCACCAGTACGTTTCGCGGTTTCCACGATTTCCTGGGTTGATTGGTCGATCAGGCGATGGTCGAAAGCCTTCAACCTGATACGGATTTGCTGATTTTGCATTGGATTTCAGACTCCGGCTGCTATTCCCACCGAGCGCAATACGCCCGTTAAAAGGAGGCGCAATTCTATAGACGCCCCAGATAGGTGTCAACCCAATAAAAAAGCCCCCGCTGAGCGGGGGCTTTTCAAAGCATCGAAGCTATCTCAAAAGAGATGCTTACTCGATGATTTTGGCTACGACGCCAGCGCCGACGGTACGACCGCCTTCACGGATAGCGAAACGCAGGCCGTCTTCCATTGCGATGGTCTTGATCAGGGTAACTTCCATCTGGATGTTGTCACCTGGCATTACCATTTCAACGCCTTCTGGCAGCTGGCAGTTACCAGTCACGTCAGTAGTACGGAAGTAGAACTGTGGACGGTAGCCTTTGAAGAACGGAGTGTGACGACCGCCTTCTTCCTTGCTCAGAACGTAAACTTCTGCGGTGAACTTGGTGTGCGGCTTAACCGAACCCGGCTTAACCAGAACCTGGCCACGCTCAACGTCGTCACGCTTGGTACCACGCAGCAGAACGCCGCAGTTCTCGCCAGCACGACCTTCGTCGAGCAGCTTGCGGAACATCTCAACACCGGTGCAGGTGGTGGTGGTGGTGTCACGCAGACCAACGATTTCCAGTGCATCTTGAACGCGAACGATACCGCGCTCGATACGACCAGTCACAACAGTACCACGACCCGAGATCGAGAATACGTCTTCGATTGGCATCAGGAATGGCTTGTCGATAGCACGCTCTGGTTCTGGGATGTAGCTGTCCAGAGTCTCAACCAGTTTACGAACGGCAGTGGTGCCCATTTCGTTGTCGTCTTTGCCTTCCAGCGCCATACGAGCCGAACCGATGATGATTGGAGTGTCATCGCCCGGGAAGTCGTAGGTGGACAGCAGGTCGCGAACTTCCATCTCGACCAGTTCCAGCAGCTCAGCGTCGTCTACCAGGTCAGCCTTGTTCAGGAAAACCACGATGTACGGAACGCCTACCTGACGGGACAGCAGGATGTGCTCACGGGTTTGTGGCATCGGACCATCAGCGGCCGAGCAAACCAGGATCGCGCCGTCCATCTGGGCAGCACCGGTGATCATGTTCTTCACATAGTCAGCGTGACCTGGGCAGTCAACGTGAGCGTAGTGACGGATCTTCGAGTTGTACTCGACGTGCGCGGTGTTGATGGTGATACCACGAGCTTTTTCTTCTGGAGCGCTGTCGATTTTATCGAAATCAACGATTGCGGAACCGAAAACTTCGGAGCAAACGCGAGTCAGAGCTGCGGTCAGAGTGGTTTTACCGTGGTCAACGTGACCGATGGTGCCAACGTTGACGTGCGGTAGGGAACGATCAAATTTTTCTTTAGCCACGACAATTAACTCCTTGCCTAAAGGACTGAATCAGCCTTGTTTTTTGGTAACGGTTTCGACGATGTGCGACGGAGCCGTATTGTATTTTTTGAATTCCATAGAGTAGCTTGCGCGACCCTGGGACATCGAACGAACGTCGGTCGCATAACCGAACATCTCGCCCAACGGAACTTCAGCACGGATCACCTTACCGGAAACCGTGTCTTCCATACCCAGAATCATGCCGCGACGACGATTGAGGTCGCCCATCACGTCACCCATATAGTCTTCAGGCGTAACAACCTCTACCGCCATGATCGGCTCGAGCAACTCACCACCACCCTTCTGGGCCAGTTGCTTGGTCGCCATGGAAGCAGCCACCTTAAACGCCATCTCGTTCGAGTCGACGTCGTGGTAAGAACCATCAAACACGGTAGCCTTCAGGCCGATCAGCGGATAGCCGGCAACTACGCCGTTCTTCATCTGCTCTTCGATACCCTTCTGGATAGCCGGGATGTATTCCTTAGGAACCACACCACCCACTACTTCGTTCACGAATTGCAGACCTTCCTGACCTTCGTCAGCAGGAGCAAAACGGATCCAGCAATGGCCGAACTGGCCACGACCGCCGGACTGACGAACGAACTTGCCTTCGATTTCGCAGTTCTTCGTGATGCGCTCACGATACGAAACCTGAGGCTTACCGATGTTGGCTTCGACGTTGAACTCACGGCGCATCCGGTCAACCAGGATGTCCAGGTGCAACTCGCCCATGCCAGAGATGATCGTTTGACCAGTCTCTTCATCAGTCTTGACGCGGAAAGACGGGTCTTCCTGAGCAAGTTTGCCCAGAGCGATACCCATTTTTTCCTGGTCATCCTTGGTCTTAGGCTCAACGGCAACCGAAATAACCGGCTCCGGGAAGTCCATGCGAACCAGGATGATTGGCTTGTCAGCGTTGCACAAGGTTTCACCAGTGGTGACGTCCTTCATGCCGATCAGGGCCGCGATGTCGCCAGCGCGTACTTCCTTGATCTCTTCACGGGCGTTTGCGTGCATTTGCACCATACGACCCACACGCTCTTTCTTGCCTTTGACCGAGTTGATCACGCCGTCGCCGGAGGCCAACACGCCCGAGTAAACACGAACGAAGGTCAAGGTACCCACGAATGGGTCGGTAGCGATCTTGAACGCCAGAGCCGAGAACGGCTCGTTGTCGTCTGCATGACGCTCCATCTGCTTTTCCTCGTCATCCGGGTCAGTACCCTTGATGGCAGGAATGTCGGTTGGAGCCGGCAGGTAGTCGATAACGGCGTCGAGAACCAGGGGAACGCCCTTGTTCTTGAAGGAAGAACCGCAAACAGCCAGAACGATCTCACCAGCGATAGTACGCTGACGCAGAGCACCCTTGATTTCCTCGATGGAGAGTTCTTCCCCTTCGAGGTACTTGTTCATCAGCTCTTCGCTGGCTTCGGCCGCAGCCTCAACCATGTTGTTGCGCCACTCTTCAGCCAGTTCCTGCAGTTCAGCAGGGATGGCTTCACGACGAGGAGTCATACCCTTGTCGGCATCGTTCCAGTAAACGGCTTCCATGGTCATCAGATCGATCTGACCCTGGAAGTTGTCTTCGGAACCGATAGCCAACTGGATAGGCACCGGAGTGTGACCCAGACGCTGCTTGATCTGAGCGATCACGCGCAGGAAGTTCGCACCGGCACGGTCCATCTTGTTCACGTAAACGATACGTGGAACGCCGTACTTGTTGGCTTGACGCCATACGGTTTCGGACTGAGGCTCAACGCCGGAGGTGCCGCAGAACACAACGACCGCGCCGTCGAGTACACGCAGGGAACGCTCAACTTCAATGGTGAAGTCTACGTGGCCCGGGGTATCGATGACGTTGAAGCGGTATTGGTCTTTGTGCTGCTTGGCCGAACCCTGCCAGAAGGCGGTAATGGCAGCAGAAGTAATGGTAATACCACGCTCCTGCTCCTGAACCATCCAGTCAGTGGTCGCAGCGCCGTCATGCACTTCGCCCATCTTGTGGCTTTTGCCAGTGTAAAAAAGGACGCGCTCGGTGGTGGTGGTTTTACCAGCATCCACGTGAGCAACGATACCGATGTTACGGTAGCGATTAATCGGTGTAGTACGAGCCATAAAGCCCTCGCAAAATGAGTGACGCTAGAATTAGAAGCGGTAGTGCGAGAAAGCCTTGTTGGCTTCAGCCATACGGTGCACGTCTTCACGCTTCTTAACTGCAGCACCTTTACCTTCGGCGGCGTCCAACAGTTCGCCAGCCAAACGCAGAGCCATAGACTTCTCGCCGCGCTTGCGGGCGAAGTCTACCAACCAGCGCATTGCCAGAGCGTTACGACGGGAAGGACGAACCTCGACCGGAACCTGGTAAGTAGCACCACCAACGCGGCGCGACTTCACTTCGACCAGCGGAGCGATGGCGTCGAGTGCTTTTTCGAAGAGTTCCAGGGGATCGGTGCCGGCCTTACGAGCCTTCACGGTATCCAGGGCACCATAAACGATACGCTCGGCAACGGCTTTCTTGCCGCTTTCCATTACGTGGTTCATGAATTTGGCGAGGATTTGGCTTCCGTATTTCGGATCGTCCAGAATCTCACGCTTGGCTGCTACGCGACGTCTTGGCATTGATAAGCCCTCAAACGGTCTTCAGGTTAGCCCGGGACAGATCCTGTGGATACGTGCCCGACCTTACTCTTATCGACTCAATAAAATGAATAACTGCAAAACGGCCGATTACTTCGGACGCTTGGTACCGTACTTCGAACGACCCTGGTTACGACCCTTAACACCGGAAGTATCCAACGAACCGCGAACGGTGTGGTAACGAACACCTGGCAAGTCTTTTACACGGCCGCCGCGGATCAGTACCACGCTGTGCTCTTGCAGGTTGTGGCCTTCACCGCCGATGTACGAGGAAACCTCGAAACCGTTGGTCAGGCGCACACGGCATACTTTACGCAGTGCCGAGTTAGGTTTTTTCGGCGTGGTGGTGTACACACGGGTGCACACGCCACGGCGTTGCGGGCAGTTCTGCAGCGCAGGCACGTCGGATTTCTCGACGATACGCTTACGCGGCTGACGTACCAGCTGGTTGATAGTTGCCATCTACTAGCTCCACTGTTGTCTTGCGACGCTATTGTCTTGCAAGAAAAGCAAAATGGCAGGAACGAGTTCCCGCCAAATTTAGGGGTACAAGAGTCTAAAGAGGATCTTGTCCCCAGTCAAGGCAAGGCCCCGCCCTCCCCGCTCATCCAATCTCGACAATTTGTCTCGACTCGATGAACGGAGTGACCAGGGCCTCACACTCATTTACCGCAGAACTCAGTTACCGCTCGAGTTCAGCGCTTCGGTCAGTGCAGCTTCCACTTCACTGGCGCTTACGCGCAACGGTTTGTCTGCGTCACGGCGACGCTTACGCTCGCTGTGATAAGCCAGACCGGTACCGGCCGGGATCAGACGACCCACGACCACGTTTTCTTTCAGGCCACGCAGGTAATCGCGCTTGCCGGTTACCGCCGCTTCGGTCAGTACGCGGGTGGTTTCCTGGAAGGAAGCCGCCGAGATGAACGATTCGGTGGACAACGACGCCTTGGTGATACCCAGCAGTACACGAGTGAACTTGGAGACAAACTTGTCTTCAGTCGCCAGGCGCTCGTTCTCTACCAGTACGTGAGTCAGTTCCATCTGGTCGCCCTTGATGAAACTGGAATCGCCGGATTCAGCGATTTCAACTTTACGCAGCATCTGACGCAGGATGGTCTCGATGTGCTTGTCGTTGATCTTCACGCCTTGCAGACGGTAAACGTCCTGGATCTCGTTAACGATGTACTTGGCCAGCGCACTCACACCCAGCAGACGCAGGATGTCGTGTGGATCGCTCGGACCGTCGGAGATAACTTCGCCGCGGTTTACCTGTTCGCCTTCGAACACGTTCAGGTGACGCCACTTCGGAATCAGCTCTTCGTACGGATCGCTACCGTCGTTCGGGGTAATGACCAGACGGCGCTTGCCCTTGGTCTCTTTACCGAACGCGATGGTGCCGCTGACTTCAGCCAGAATCGACGCTTCTTTCGGACGACGGGCTTCGAACAGGTCGGCAACACGCGGCAGACCACCGGTGATGTCACGGGTCTTCGAAGTTTCTTGCGGAATACGAGCGATAACATCACCGATCGCAATCTTCGCACCGTCCGCTACACCGACCAGGGCGTTGGCTGGCAGGAAGTACTGAGCGATAACGTCAGTGCCTGGCAGCAACAGATCCTTGCCGTTGTCGTCGACCATCTTAACGGCTGGACGGATGTCCTTACCGGCAGCTGGACGGTCTTTGGCGTCGAGTACTTCAATGTTGGTCATACCGGTCAATTCGTCAGTCTGACGCTTGATCGTGATGCCTTCTTCCATGCCCACGTAGGTCACGGTACCTTTCATTTCGGTAACGATCGGGTGAGTGTGCGGATCCCACTTGGCCACGATGGCGCCAGCGTCGACCTTGTCACCTTCTTTAACCGAAATCACGGCACCGTACGGCAGCTTGTAACGCTCACGCTCACGACCGAAGTCATCAGCGATGGCCAGCTCACCGGAACGGGACACGGCTACCAGGTGACCGTCCACTCGCTCAACGTGCTTCAGGTTATGCAGACGGACGGTACCGCCATTCTTCACCTGAACGCTGTCGGCTGCGGAGGTCCGGCTTGCCGCACCACCGATGTGGAACGTACGCATCGTCAGCTGGGTACCCGGCTCACCGATGGACTGGGCAGCGATAACGCCGACCGCTTCACCGATGTTCACCTGGTGACCACGAGCCAGGTCACGGCCGTAGCACTTGGCGCAAATGCCGTAGCGGGTTTCGCAGCTGATCGGCGAACGCACGATCACTTCGTCGATGCTGTTCAGCTCGATGAACTCGACCCACTTCTCGTCTACCAGGGTGCCAGCAGGAACGATGACGTCCTCGGTACCCGGCTTGAATACGTCACGGGCAATAACACGACCCAATACGCGCTCACCCAACGGCTCTACAACGTCACCGCCTTCAATGTGCGGAGTCATCAGCAGACCGTGTTCGGTGCCGCAATCGATCTCGGTTACAACCAGATCCTGCGCCACGTCTACCAGACGACGAGTCAGGTAACCCGAGTTCGCCGTTTTCAACGCGGTATCCGCCAGACCTTTACGAGCACCGTGAGTGGAGATGAAGTACTGAAGTACGCTCAAACCTTCACGGAAGTTCGCAGTAATCGGCGTTTCAATGATGGAGCCGTCCGGCTTGGCCATCAGGCCACGCATACCGGCGAGCTGACGAATCTGTGCTGCGGAACCCCGCGCACCCGAGTCGGCCATCATGTACATCGAGTTGAACGATTCCTGGTCGACTTCGACGCCATGACGGTCGATGACTTTCTCTTTCGAGAGGTTGGCCATCATCGCCTTGGAAACTTCGTCGTTCGCCTTGGACCAAAGGTCGATCACTTTGTTGTACTTCTCGCCCTGGGTTACCAGGCCGGAGGCGTACTGGCTCTCGATCTCTTTCACTTCGTCGGTGGCAGCACCGATGATGCGGGCTTTTTCATCCGGAATAACGAAGTCGTTAACGCCGATGGAAACGCCGGAGATGGTCGAGTAGGCAAAACCGGTGTACATCAACTGGTCAGCGAAGATAACGGTCTCTTTCAGACCAACCACGCGGTAGCACTGGTTGATCAGCTTGGAGATCGCCTTTTTCTTCATCGGCAGGTTGACGACGTCGTACGACAGGCCTTTTGGCACAACCTGGAACAACAGCGCACGGCCGACAGTGGTGTCGACGATACGGGTGTTGGTCACGCTGCCGCCGTCACGGTCGTTGACGGTTTCGTTGATCCGGACTTTGACCTTGGCGTGCAGTGCGGCTTCGCCGGCACGGAACACACGGTCAACTTCCTGCAGATCCGCGAATACACGACCTTCGCCCTTGGCGTTGATCGCTTCACGCGTCATGTAGTACAGACCCAATACAACGTCCTGCGACGGAACGATGATTGGCTCACCGTTGGCTGGCGACAGAATGTTGTTGGTCGACATCATCAACGCACGCGCTTCCAGCTGGGCTTCCAGCGTCAGCGGTACGTGCACGGCCATTTGGTCGCCGTCGAAGTCGGCGTTGTACGCGGCGCAGACCAGCGGGTGCAGCTGGATAGCCTTACCTTCGATCAGTACCGGTTCAAACGCCTGGATACCCAGACGGTGAAGGGTCGGTGCACGGTTGAGAAGAACCGGGTGTTCGCGAATCACTTCAGCGAGAACGTCCCAAACTTCCGGCAGCTCGCGCTCGACCATCTTCTTGGCAGCCTTGATGGTGGTCGCAAGACCACGCATTTCCAGCTTGCCGAAAATGAACGGCTTGAACAGCTCGAGAGCCATCTTCTTCGGCAGACCGCACTGGTGCAGACGCAGGGTCGGACCTACGGTAATTACCGAACGGCCGGAGTAGTCAACACGCTTACCGAGCAAGTTCTGACGGAAACGACCCTGCTTACCCTTGATCATGTCAGCCAGGGATTTCAGAGGACGCTTGTTGGAACCTGTGATAGCGCGGCCACGACGACCGTTGTCGAGCAGTGCGTCGACGGCTTCCTGCAACATACGTTTTTCGTTGCGCACGATGATGTCCGGAGCGGACAGATCCAGCAGGCGCTTCAAACGGTTGTTACGGTTGATCACTCGACGATACAGGTCGTTGAGGTCGGAAGTCGCGAAGCGACCGCCATCCAGCGGGACCAGTGGACGCAGATCTGGCGGCAGAACCGGCAGAACGGTCAGCACCATCCACTCTGGCAGGTTGCCGGAACCCTGGAAGGCTTCCATCAACTTCAGACGCTTGGACAGCTTCTTGATCTTGGTTTCCGAGTTGGTTTGCGGAATTTCTTCACGCAGACGGCCAATCTCGTGTTCCAGGTCGATAGCGTGCAGCAGTTCGCGGACAGCTTCGGCACCCATGCGGGCATCGAAATCGTCGCCGAACTCTTCCAGCGCTTCGAAGTACTGCTCGTCGTTCAGCAGCTGACCCTTTTCAAGGGTGGTCATGCCTGGATCGATTACGACGTAGCTCTCGAAGTAGAGAACGCGTTCGATATCACGCAGGGTCATGTCCATCAGCAAGCCGATACGGGACGGCAGCGATTTCAGGAACCAGATGTGGGCAACCGGCGAGGCCAGCTCGATGTGCGCCATGCGCTCACGACGAACTTTTGCCAGCGCGACTTCAACGCCGCACTTCTCGCAGATCACACCGCGGTGCTTCAAGCGCTTGTACTTACCGCACAGGCACTCGTAATCCTTTACCGGGCCAAAGATCTTGGCGCAGAACAGGCCGTCACGCTCAGGTTTGAACGTACGGTAGTTGATGGTTTCCGGCTTTTTAACTTCACCGAACGACCACGAACGGATCATCTCAGGCGATGCCAATCCGATACGGATGGCGTCGAACTCTTCGACTTGACCCTGGTTTTTCAGCAAATTCAGTAGGTCTTTCAAGGCCTTTCCTCCTGGCGGAGCAGAGAGCGGGCAATCCTGCCCCGCTCTCGATTCGCGTCACGTGTTATTCGGTTTCCAGATCGATATCGATGCCGAGGGAACGAATTTCCTTGATCAACACGTTGAAGGACTCGGGCATGCCCGGCTCCATACGGTGATCGCCATCCACGATGTTTTTGTACATCTTGGTACGGCCGTTCACATCGTCCGACTTCACTGTGAGCATTTCTTGCAGAGTGTAAGCGGCACCGTATGCTTCCAGTGCCCAGACCTCCATCTCCCCGAAACGCTGACCACCGAACTGCGCCTTACCACCCAGCGGCTGCTGGGTAACCAGGCTGTACGAACCGGTAGAACGCGCGTGCATCTTGTCGTCTACCAAGTGGTTCAGCTTCAGCATGTACATGTAGCCAACGGTAACCGGGCGCTCGAACTTGTTGCCGGTACGGCCGTCGGTCAGCTGCATCTGGCCGCTTTCTGGCAGGTCCGCCAGTTTCAGCATGGCCTTGATTTCGCTTTCCTTGGCGCCGTCGAACACTGGAGTGGCCATTGGAACGCCGCCACGCAGGTTTTGAGCCAGGTCCAGGATTTCCTGATCCGAGAAGTCATCGAGGCTTTCCTGACGACCGCCGATCTCGTTGTAGATCTCGTGCAGGAACTTACGCAGCTCGGCAACCTTGCGCTGCTCTTCAATCATGCGGTTGATCTTCTCGCCCAGACCTTTGGCCGCGAGGCCCAGGTGGGTTTCAAGGATCTGACCAACGTTCATACGCGAAGGTACGCCCAACGGGTTGAGGACGACGTCGACCGGGGTGCCATTGGCATCGTGCGGCATGTCTTCAACCGGCATGATCACGGAGACCACACCCTTGTTACCGTGACGACCGGCCATCTTGTCGCCCGGCTGGATGCGACGACGGATTGCCAGGTAGACCTTGACGATTTTCAGCACGCCTGGAGCCAGGTCATCGCCTTGCTGCAGCTTGCGCTTCTTGTCTTCGAACTTGTCGTCCAGCAGACGGCGACGATCAACGATGTAGGCCTGGGCCTTCTCGAGCTGCTCGTTCAGAGCGTCTTCAGCCATGCGCAGTTTGAACCACTGGCCGTGCTCAAGACCGTCGAGAACTTCGTCGGTGATGTCCTGGCCTTTCTTCAGACCGGCGCCGCCTTCGGCTTTGTGGCCGACCAGAGCGGAACGCAGACGTTCGAAAGTAGCACCTTCAACGATACGGAACTCTTCGTTCAGGTCCTTGCGGATCTCGTCCAGCTGGGACTTCTCGATCGACAGGGCACGAGCATCACGCTCAACGCCGTCGCGGGTGAAGACCTGCACGTCGATGACAGTACCTTTGGTACCGGTAGGTACACGCAGGGAAGTGTCTTTAACGTCGCTGGCTTTTTCACCGAAGATCGCACGCAGCAGCTTTTCTTCCGGAGTCAGTTGGGTCTCGCCTTTCGGAGTGACCTTACCCACCAGGATGTCGCCTGCGCCAACTTCAGCACCTACGTAAACGATACCGGCTTCGTCCAGCTTGTTCAGTGCCGCTTCACCCACGTTCGGGATGTCGGCAGTGATTTCCTCTGGGCCAAGCTTGGTGTCACGGGCCACACAGGTCAGTTCCTGGATGTGGATCGTGGTGAAACGGTCTTCCTGAACAACACGCTCGGACAGGCAGATGGAGTCTTCGAAGTTGAAGCCGTTCCATGCCATGAACGCGATGCGCATGTTCTGACCCAGAGCCAGTTCACCCATGTCGGTGGACGGACCGTCGGCCATGATGTCGCTACGCTGAACCCGATCACCCTTACGCACCAGCGGACGCTGGTTGATGCAGGTGTTCTGGTTGGAGCGGGTGTATTTGGTCAGGTTGTAGATGTCGACACCGGCTTCACCGGTTTCAACTTCGTCATCGGCAACACGAACCACGATACGGCTGGCGTCGACGGAGTCGATCACGCCACCACGACGAGCCACGACGCAAACGCCGGAGTCACGGGCTACGTTACGCTCCATGCCGGTACCTACCAGCGGCTTGTCAGCGCGCAGGGTCGGTACAGCTTGACGCTGCATGTTCGAACCCATCAACGCACGGTTGGCGTCGTCGTGCTCGAGGAACGGAATCAGCGACGCAGCAACCGAAACTACCTGCTTCGGCGATACGTCCATCAAGGTGACGTCTTCCGGCGCCTTGACGGTGAATTCGTTCAAGTGACGAACAGCTACCAGCTCGTCGATCAGGACTTTCTTGTCGTTCATCGTGGCCGAAGCCTGAGCGATCACGTGATCAGCTTCTTCGATGGCGGACAGGAACACGATCTCGTCGGTGACCAGAGCGTCTTTCACCACGCGGTACGGGCTCTCGAGGAAGCCGTACTGGTTGGTGCGCGCATAAGCGGCCAGGGAGTTGATCAGACCGATGTTCGGACCTTCCGGCGTTTCGATCGGGCATACACGACCGTAGTGAGTCGGGTGTACGTCACGAACTTCAAAGCCGGCACGCTCACGCGTCAGACCGCCAGGGCCGAGTGCAGAAACACGACGCTTGTGGGTAATCTCGGACAGCGGGTTGTTCTGGTCCATGAACTGGGACAGCTGGCTGGAACCGAAGAACTCTTTCACCGCCGCAGCCACTGGCTTGGCGTTGATCAGGTCTTGCGGCATCAGGCCTTCGCTTTCAGCCATCGACAGACGCTCTTTGACCGCACGCTCAACACGCACCAGGCCAACGCGGAACTGGTTCTCGGCCATTTCGCCTACGCAGCGAACACGACGGTTACCCAGGTGGTCGATGTCATCGACGATGCCTTTACCGTTACGGATGTCGACCAGGGTCTTCAGTACCGCGACGATGTCTTCCTTGCACAGCACGCCCGAACCTTCGATCTCGGTGCGACCGATACGACGGTTGAACTTCATCCGGCCGACCGCAGACAGGTCATAGCGCTCAGGGCTGAAGAACAGGTTGTTGAACAGGGTCTCGGCAGCGTCTTTGGTTGGCGGCTCGCCAGGACGCATCATGCGATAGATCTCGACCAGCGCTTCCAGTTGGTTGCTGGTGGAGTCGATCTTCAAGGTGTCGGAGACGAACGGACCGCAGTCGATATCGTTGGTGTACAGAGTTTCGATGCGAACAACGCCGGCCTTGGCGATTTTTGCCAGGATCTCGGTGTTCAGCTCGGTGTTGCACTCTGCCAGGATTTCGCCGGTTGCCGGATGCACGATGACCTTGGCGGTTGTGCGGCCCAGGACGTAGTCCAGAGGCACATCCAGCTCTTTGATACCGGCTTTTTCCAGCTGGTTGATGTGGCGAGCGGTGATACGACGACCCTGCTCGACAATAACCTTGCCTTTGTCATCCTGAATATCGAGGACAGCGATTTCACCGCGCAGGCGCTGAGGCACCAGCTCCAGGCTCAGGGTCTCGCCCTTCACGTGGAATACGTTGGTGGTGTAGAACGCGTCCAGCACTTCTTCGGTGGTATAGCCGAGCGCGCGCAGCAGTACCGATGCAGGCAGCTTGCGACGACGGTCGATACGCACGAATACGCAGTCTTTCGGGTCGAACTCGAAGTCCAGCCACGAACCGCGGTAAGGAATGATGCGCGCGGAGTACAGCAGTTTACCGGAGCTGTGCGTCTTGCCACGGTCGTGGTCGAAGAACACGCCCGGGGAACGGTGCAGCTGGGAAACGATTACACGCTCGGTACCGTTGATTACGAAGGTACCGTTTTCAGTCATCAGGGGAATTTCACCCATGTAGACTTCTTGCTCTTTGATGTCCTTGATCGCTTTGTTCGACGATTCTTTGTCGAAAATGATCAGGCGCACTTTTACCCGCAAAGGTACGGCGTAAGTTACACCGCGCAATACGCATTCTTTGACATCAAATGCCGGTTCGCCCAGACGATATCCGACGTACTCCAGCGCAGCATTGCCGGAGTAGCTGATGATCGGGAAAACGGATTTGAAGGCCGCATGCAGGCCCACGTCGCGGAACTGATCTTTAGTCGCTCCCGCTTGCAAGAATTCACGATACGAATCCAGCTGGATGGCCAGGAGGTACGGCACATCCATGACGTCCGGCAACTTGCTAAAGTCCTTGCGGATACGTTTTTTCTCAGTATATGAGTAAGCCATCAGCGTTCCCCAGCTTGGTCACCTGCTTGTTTGGCCCCTCCCGACGGGAGCAGCCAGAAAATCGTGCAAACCCCATGGTTTGCGCCACCGCATCGGGTGGTTACAGCACGTTATCGGCACCGACCCAGTCGGCTGCCAATAACGGAAAAAGGCCGGTGGCAAGAGCCACCAGCCATCAGCCTGTCGCTTAACGCTCGGGCTGGAGGAGCAAAGTCGATGCTTACTTCAGCTCGACTTTAGCGCCTGCTTCTTCCAGAGCTGCTTTGGCTTTGTCAGCTGCGTCTTTGGCAACAGCTTCCAGAACCATGGCAGGAGCGCCGTCAACTACAGCCTTGGCTTCTTTCAGGCCCAGACCGGTCAGTTCACGTACAGCCTTGATCACGTTAACTTTCTTCTCGCCAGCTTCGGTCAGCATGACGTTGAATTCGGTTTGCTCTTCAGCAACGGCAGCAGCAACAGCTGGACCAGCCGATGCAGCAGCAGCGGTAACACCGAATTTTTCTTCGAAAGCTTTGATCAGCTCAACAACTTCCATTACGGACATGTTGCCAACTGCTTCAAGGATATCGTTCTGAGAGATAGACATGAATCTAATTCCTGATATTGGGGACGGCCTACGCGACCATCGAAAAAAACAAAAAACGCGAGAAGTTGACGAGCCTTAGGCTGCAGCAGCTTCTTTCTGGTCGCGAATTGCCGCCAGAGTACGAGCCAATTTGCTGGTAGCGCCTTGAATCACGCTCATCAGCTGAGAAATTGCTTCGTCACGGGTCGGCAGAGTTGCCAGTACGTCGATTTGGTTAGCTGCGAGGAACTTGCCCTCGAACGCAGCTGCCTTGATCTCGAACTTGTCCTGACCCTTTGCGAATTCCTTGAAGATCCGGGCAGCAGCGCCTGGATGTTCCTTGGAGAACGCAATCAGGGTAGGGCCGGTGAACACGTCGTTGAGGACACTGAATTCAGTGTCAGCAACAGCGCGCTTGAGCAGGGTGTTACGTACAACACGTACGTAAACGCCAGCTTCACGAGCCTCTTTACGGAGTCCGGTCATCGCGCCTACTGTTACGCCACGGGCATCAGCCACGACAGCGGACAGAGCGACTTTGGCAGCCTCGTTGACTTCAGCGACGATGGCCTTCTTGTCTTCGAGTTTAATTGCCACGGGTTTAACTCCTGCTTGTTACCGTTTCATCTGGTCGAAACCGGATGTCGTTTTGGTGTCTGATTCGGTAAGGAACCGGGAGCACCATCTGCGTAGGCTTGTGGTTTAAGACTTGCGTCGCCTACGGTCTTGGATAGCCCCCGCCAGGCAGGGACCCCAATTTTTCAATTGGCGCAATCGCTTGCGCCAATTTGTGTCTTACGCGTCGAGCGAGCTCTGGTCGATAACCAGACCTGGGCCCATGGTGGTGCTCAGGGTAACGCGCTTGACGTAGATGCCTTTCGAGGAAGCTGGCTTGATACGCTTCAAATCAGCGATCAGGGCTTCAACGTTTTCCTTCAGCTTGACGGCATCGAAGCCGATCTTGCCAACGGAAGTGTGGATGATGCCGTTTTTGTCGGTGCGATAACGAACCTGACCAGCCTTGGCGTTTTTAACCGCGGTAGCTACGTCTGGAGTCACGGTGCCGACTTTAGGGTTAGGCATCAGACCACGTGGACCGAGGATCTGACCCAACTGACCTACAACGCGCATTGCATCCGGGGATGCGATCACTACGTCATAGTTCAGGTCGCCGCCTTTCATTTCGGCAGCCAGGTCGTCCATGCCTACACGGTCAGCGCCGGCAGCCAGAGCGGCTTCAGCAGCTGGACCCTGGGTGAACACAGCAACGCGAACGGTCTTGCCAGTGCCGTGTGGCAGCACGGTAGCGCTACGAACGACCTGGTCGGATTTACGCGGGTCAACACCCAGGTTTACAGCTACGTCGAACGACTCGCTGAACTTGACAGTCGACAGCTCGGCCAGCAGGGCAGCAGCGTCTACAAAGTTGTAGGCCTTGCCTGCTTCGATTTTGCCGGCGATAGCCTTTTGACGCTTGGTCAGCTTAGCCATTACACACCCTCCACGTTAAGGCCCATGCTACGAGCAGAACCGGCGATGGTACGCACGGCTGCTTCCATATCAGCTGCAGTCAGATCCGCGTTTTTGGTTTTCGCGATTTCTTCCAGCTGAGCACGAGTTACGGTGCCAACCTTAACGGTGTTCGGACGAGCGGAACCGCTGGTCAGACCGGCCGCCTTCTTCAGCAGAACCGAAGCAGGGGTGGATTTGGTTTCGAAAGTGAAGCTACGGTCGCTGTAGACAGTGATGATCACTGGAGTCGGCAGACCTGGTTCAAGACCCTGGGTACGGGCGTTGAAAGCCTTGCAGAATTCCATGATGTTCACGCCGTGCTGACCCAGAGCAGGACCAACAGGTGGGCTTGGGTTAGCCTGAGCGGCCTTCACTTGCAGCTTGATGTAAGCGGTAATCTTCTTGGCCATGAGGCACTCCAATTACGGGTTCGAACGCCTCGAGAGGCTCCCCGGTTACTTGCGCGTTTATCCCAGTGACGACAAAACCCCACAGCCTACGGCTGCGGGGTTGGGATTTTTGCCCAGCTAGACCTTTTCGACCTGGCTGAACTCGAGCTCCACCGGAGTAGAGCGACCGAAAATGAGCACTGCGACCTGAATCCGGCTCTTTTCGTAGTTAACTTCTTCAACAACACCTGTAAAGTCCGCGAATGGACCGTCATTGACACGTACCGACTCGCCCGGCTCGAACAACGTCTTCGGCTTCGGCTTGTCGCTACCGTCAGCAACGCGGCGCAGAATCGCTTCTGCTTCCTTATCGGTGATCGGTGCAGGCTTGTCGGCGGTACCGCCGATGAAACCCATCACCCGAGGAGTATCCTTGACCAAGTGCCAAGTACCCTCGTTCATATCCATCTGCACCAGCACGTAGCCAGGGAAGAATTTGCGTTCGCTTTTGCGCTTCTGGCCATTACGCATTTCAACCACTTCTTCAGTGGGAACCAGAATCTCGCCGAAGCCGTCTTCCATACCGGCCAGCTTTACGCGCTCGATCAGCGAGCGCATTACATGCTTCTCGTAACCGGAGTAAGCATGCACAACATACCAACGCTTAGCCACGGGACACCCTTAGCCGACAATCAAGGAAACAAGCCAGCCGAGCAGGGAATCAAGCCCCCACAACAGCAACGCCATAACCAGAACAACAGCCACCACAATCAGGGTGGTCTGCGTGGTTTCTTGGCGAGTTGGCCAAACGACTTTACGAATCTCGGTGCGAGCTTCCTTAACCAGTACAAAGAAAGACTTGCCCTTGACCGTCTGCAGGCCTACAAAGGCAGCTACGGCAGCAATGGCAAGCAATGCGAGTACGCGGTACAGGATCGGCGAAGCAGAAAAGTACTGATTGCCAACAACGCCAACAACCACCAGAGCGACTACTACAAGCCACTTGAGGAGGTCGAAACGAGAGCCTTGAGCTTCAGCTTTAGGAGTCATCTATGAAGATCCTGTGAAAAGAAAGCCAGACACACCAGGTGAATCTGGCAGGTCAGGAGGGAATCGAACCCCCAACCTACGGTTTTGGAGACCGTCGCTCTGCCAATTGAGCTACTGACCTAAAACAAAATCAGGCCGACCATTATGCCGACCCGAAAAAGACTTTACAACACTTACCAGGCAATCCCGACTGCAACACCAGCATCTATGACACTGGCAACCCCGAAAGCATAACGAGGCGCAACCACAACCACCTAAAACAAAGGCAGATATTTTCATATCTGCCTTGTTATATGGAGCTCTTGAGCGGATTTGAACCGCTGACCTCACCCTTACCAAGGGTGTGCTCTACCAACTGAGCTACAAGAGCGTAACACTGTGCAAAACCTGTAAACTTGGAGCGGGTAGCGGGAATCGAACCCGCATCATCAGCTTGGAAGGCTGAGGTTCTACCACTAAACTATACCCGCGAGGCTTACAGCTCTCGCTAAAAATGGTGGAGGGGGAAGGATTCGAACCTTCGAAGTCGTAGACGTCAGATTTACAGTCTGATCCCTTTGGCCGCTCGGGAACCCCTCCTAAGCGAGCCAGCATTCTACATCATGCCAGCCTTCTGTCAAGCATTTTCTCAATTAAATCTTGAGGTTAGCTGCGTTGACTCGCTTCACTTCGTTGACCGTTTCCGGTGTTCGCTGTGGAGCGGGCGCCATTCTATGCAAACTATTCAGTGGGCGCAACCCCCTCGCACGGCATTATTTTATGTTTTAACTCATTGAATTCTTTAGAAAGGTTTTGCAACTGCAGATCGTCCAGCCAACGCCGGCTTTCCGGCGCAATACGCACCCAATACCCTGCGCTTTCCGAGCCCCTGGGCAGGGATTGGTATTTGACCTCCATCCCGCTCAACCGCCGCTCAACCGCCTGCGCGGCGTCCTGGCGCGTGTAACCCCCCAGATAAAGGCAACCATTGTCTGGCGAGACAGCTTTAGCCTTGTCTTTGGGGGCGTCACCCGCTTCGCTCAACAGTCGTATATCCTGCTGAGACCCGCGATACAGACTCAAAGGCGTGACATCCTTGGCGCGCAGCGGCGCCTCTTGTTGATGCCAGATGTAGTAAAAGCCATTGAGGACAAGCAGCAGCAGAAACAACCAACGCATAAAAACCTCAGGACAAGGGACAGGCCATGGCCAATCCGACAAACACCAAGTCCGGAACCACCCTGGCCTGAGGCACGACCTCAGAAACCAGGCTCGCATCCCCCCCGGTGAGGAATACGACAAAGTCCTCACCCCAGTAGCTGCGCGCCAACTCGAGCTGAGTCATTACGAAGCCGCGCAACATCAGCAAACAACCACGCTCGACAGCCTCGACAGTCGCACGACCCGGAACAAGACTTTCCAGAGCCTGCTCCGCCGCCAGATCCCCGTAACGAATTTTTCGCGTATGGGTACGCAACTGGTTACGCATCAACGGCATGCCCGGACAGATGAAACCACCCAGGTGCTCGCCATCAGAAGCGATAAAGTCCGCAGTCACGGCCGTACCGAAGTCGAGCACCAGGCACGCACCTGAAGCCAGATGAAAGCCTCCCAGCATTGCAAGCCACCGATCCAGGCCCAGCCGCTCAAATTCTTCATAACCGTTGCGCACGCCTGACATTTCGCGAGCAGGCGCTGCGCTCACTATCGGCACATCAAAGGTATCCTTCAGCAATGACGTCAGCGCACCAGTCTCTTCCGCTGTCCTGACGCTCACCAGCCGGCAAAACGTGAGGGCAAGCCCTTTGAGCTCCCCTAACCCCTCAAGCAATGCGAGATTGGAATCGACAACCCCCTCACCAAGCACCTGCCCGGCGTTCGCCGCAAGCACGCGCCACTTGATGAAACTATTCCCACAATCGAGCTCAAGAATCATCACGCAACCTCAGGCTCAATTCACCACCACTGAAGACTTTCTCCACACCATCCACCTTCAGGCGCAGTGCACCCTGGCCATCAATACCAAGCACTTCACCATCTATTTGATTGACACCGGCAATCAACGACACGCCTCGCCCCTGCCACAGGTGATTCTGCTCCCACTCCGACTGGATGGCCAAAAAACCACCCGCCTGATGACGAGCCAGGTACCGCTGCAGCACCTCCCCCAACATGGCGACCAATTGGTTGCGATCAAACAATTTGCCTGATTCGAGCCGCATGGATGTCCATTGCTGGTCCACCTCGTCAGCGGACTGCATGTTCACATTGATTCCCACCCCCAGAACCACGTGGCACACATCAGCAGGGTCACCGACCAGCTCGAGCAATATCCCAGCGATCTTTTTCTGACCCACCAGGACATCGTTGGGCCACTTCAATCCAGCGGCCGCAATACCCAGCTCACGCAACGTCTGCAAAACAGCGAGCCCAACGACGAGACTCAAGCCCTCCAACTGACGCATCCCACCATCAATGCGCAGCACCAGGCTGTAATAGACGTTTTCAGCGAAGGGACTGACCCATTTGCGACCCCGTCGCCCGCGCCCGGCCGTCTGCCGCTCCGAGAGCACAATAAAGGGCGCAGCCTGCCCCCGCTCTATGGCACGCAGCGCCTCGGCGTTCGTGGAATCGATTGAGTGGTAAACGTGGACGGGCCAGTCGCAGGAAATCGCCCGGGCACTGATCTCGGAAGGATCGAGCAGCGCTAATGGCGCGGACAATTGATAGCCACGCCCACGAACTTTATGAATGGACAATCCCAGCTCAGCTTCTAAATGCTGAAGCTGCTTCCACACGGCGCTACGACTGACGCCCAGGGCAGCACCCAATGCTTGACCCGAATGGAATCGGCCATCTTTAAGAAGCTTTAACAACGTCAGCATGCAGGTCTCGCCTCACAATGAGGCCCGCATGATAGCCACGCGCCGAGCTATTGCATAGAAATCCAGTAGCCGTGACTTTCCTGCGGACAAAAACAAAACCCCAACTGCTTTCGCAATTGGGGTTTCGGAATTTAATCTTGACGATGACCTACTCTCACATGGGG
>NZ_JBWKZB010000040.1:0-12447 GCF_059424105.1 Pseudomonas sp. GW456-E7
GCAGCTCCTACACGGGGGATTTGGTTATTTCTTCAGGAATATGGCAACGGGGCTGTCCTCGCGCAAGGCGTAACAGGTGTTGATCAGTCGGCCGGTAGCGTTGCGGTAAGCCTCTGCGTCTGCCGTCGTACGCGGCGCAACCATCGCCCGGGCCCTGTACCTGATCATCACGACCCATTTACCTGATCGCCACGGACCCTGTAGGAGCTGCCGAAGGCTGCGATCTTTTGATTTTGCTTTAAAAACAAGATCAAAAGATCGCAGCCTGCGGCAGCTCCTACACGGGGGATTTGGTTAGTTCTTCAGGTATATGGCAACGGGGCTGTCCTCGCGCAAGGCGTGACAGGTGTTGATCAGTCGGCCAGTAGCGTTGCGGTAAGCCTCTGCGTCTGCCGCCGTACGCGGCGCAACCATCGCCCGGGCCATGGGAATGGTCTGAAACGCCGTCGTGGCCATCGGCAGCAGCAACTCGGTCAAGTGCACGCAACCGCCGACCCCGCCAAACAGCGCTTTGATCCGTCGCGAAAACCCGGGGCCAATGCGTTCGCCGAGCAGCTTTTCATAGCCCGGCATCGCGCCACGGCATTGGCTGGTGGGCACATCGGGCATGGCCACGTGCACCTCTCGCACAACAAAGTCATCGTCCAGGGTCAGGCGCATGAACATGCCGTGATACGCCTGCCCCGCCGCTACCGTCCGCCCTTCAGCGAGGGTCACGGGGTGGGTCTTGCTGTCGTTCAATCGACCTTCGATGTCCCACAGCCCATCGGCCCGTAGAAACCCCTGGCACTCGACCTTGCGCCGGTGGATCAACCGGCGCCCCCACTCGTCCACTTCGTCGATCATCACTCAGACACCCTGCTTGCGACGCCGGCGCCAGACCAGCACGCCCACCAGCAACAAGATCACCGCCAAAAGCGGCGGTGCCACGGCCTTGAGCTTGGGAATGACCACATGTTTGAGCGCATACATCTGCCCCTGGTGCATGTAGTCATAACCGACCGGCATCGGCAGAACCCCGTTGGCGCGGGCGTACTCGGCATAGTCGGCCTGCATGCGCTGGAAGCGCTCCGGCATCTGCGCCTGCAAGTCGATCGTTTCACCGGGATCGGTGACGATGTTGTAGAGATGCCATTGTTCGTTGCCCACCGGCTTCAGGCTCTTGACCAGTTTGTAGTCACCCTTGAACAGGGCTGCGCTGCCGGACAGTTCATAGCCGATGGCCTGATCCTGCGGATGCACGCGTTCGGCCGTGCCTTGCAGCACTGGCACCAGACTGCTGCCGATCAGCGGTTCCACCGTTCGCCCCTGGTACTCGCCGTGATGCGCCGGCACACCGGCCACTTCCAGCAAGGTCGGGACGATGTCGGTGACGTGGGTGAAAGATTTGGCGATGTGGTTGGCCTGGATACCGGGCACGCCGGAGACGATCATCGGCGTGCGCAAACCGCCCTCGCCGGCAAAGAACTTGTAGCCGCTGAACGGCGAGGCCGCCGCGCTGGCCCAACTCGGGCCGATGCTGGTGAACGCACCCTTGCTGCCCAGGCGATCGAGCTCACGGGTGTAGTTCATTTCCAGCCACAAGCGGATCGCCGGTATCGCGTACGGGTCGGTCGGCTCACTGCCGTTATCGGAGAGGAACACGAACACCGTGTTGTCGTACTCGCCGCTGGCTTTCAGGTGCTCGATGAAACGGCCGATTTGCTGGTCCATGGTTTCCGCCATGGCGGCATAGACCTCCATGCGCCGCGCTTCGTAGCGTTTTTCATGGGCGTCCAGGGCATTCCAGTCGGCGGTGCTGGCCATGGTCTGCAGTCCCGCACCGGCGGGAATCAGGCCCAGTTCCACGGCACGGTCACGCCGGGCCTGGCGCAAGGCGGTCCAGCCCTGGTCATAACGGCCCCGGTACTTGTCGATCATGTCCTTGGGGGCCTGGACGGGAACGTGATTGGCCTGAAACCCCAGATAGGCGAAAAACGGTTTGCCGCCCTGTCGATCGGCGGCGATGTAGTCCATGGCCTTGTCGACGATAAAGGTCGAGGAGTAATAGTCCTTCGGCAGGTGCGCCGGCCGGCCGTTTTCGAACCAGGCCGCCTTGTCGTACAGCGGCGCGTAGGGCCGCTCTTCCCAGTTGTCCGAACCGCTGTCGGCCTGGATGAACGAGCGCTCGAAGCCGCGTTTGTCGGGCAAGGTGTCCGGGGTCTTGCCCAGATGCCATTTACCGGTGATGTAGGTGTTGTAACCGCTGTCCTTGAGCAGGCTGGCGACGGTGATGGCGTTGTCGTTGAGCACGCCGCTGTAGCCGGGTTTGCCCAGGTGTTCGTCGGGCATGGTCTCCGGCATGTTGCCGACGCCGTTGCGGTGGTTGTCGACGCCGGTCAGCAGCATCGAGCGCGTCGGCGAACAGGAAGCCGTGACATGGAAGTCGGAAAAGCGCACGCCTTCACGGGCCAGGGTGTCGATGTTCGGCGTGGCGATTTCGCTGCCGAAGGCGCCGACATCGCTGTAGCCCCAATCGTCGGCCACCAGGACCACGATGTTCGGGCGTTTGGGGGTGGCAAAAGCGTGAGTGCCGAAGGCGAGACAACCCATCGCCAGGACAAGAGGTTTCAACGGGATCATTCACGGGGTCCTTTGGGCGGGTAAGATCAAGAGATCGCAGCCTTGTAGGAGCTGCCGCAGGCTGCGATCTTTTGATTTTAAGATTTCAACAGAGCGCCGATGACCCGGCGAAACACCTTGCCATAAGGCGGCCGCAGCACCCCCATGACATCCCAACGCGGCGGCGTGAACACCGAACGCTCCAGGCTGAACGCCTTGAAGCCATACCCGCCGCGATATCGGCCAAACCCCGAATGACCGCAGCCACCAAAGGGCAAATCGGTCTGGAACAGGTGCTGCATGACTTCATTGATGCAAGCGCCGCCCGAATGGGTGCGTTCCAGCACATGCCGGGCTTCAGCGCGGTCGTTGCCGAAGTAATACAGCGCCAGGGGGCGCGGATGCCCGTTGATGTAGTCGAGCACCTCGTCGATGTGGCGATAGCCGCGAATCGGCAGCAGCGGACCGAAGACTTCTTCTTGCATCGCCAGTGTCGAGTCCGGCGGATCAACCAGCAGGGTCGGTGCGATCTTGCGCGAAGCACTCAAGTCCTCATTGGCCGGGTTGACCTCGATCATCCGCACGCAATGTTCACGGGCGTCTTGCAGGCAGGCCTGCATCCGCCGGTATTGCCCCGGCGTCGCCATGGCCGTGTAGTCGGGATTGTCCAGCAGCGTCGGGAACATGCGCCGCAGTTCGACCTGCATGCAGCTCAACAGGCGCTCACAGTCATCCTCGTGCACAAACACATAGTCGGGGGCGATACAGGCCTGTCCACTGCTGACCCCCTTCCCGCCCCAGATGCGTCTGGCGGCGTTTTCCAGGTCGGCGCCGCGGCCAATGACGGTCGGCGACTTTCCGCCCAGTTCAAGGGTCAGCGGCGTCAGGTTTTGCGCCGCAGCGCGCATCACCAAACGCCCAACCCTTGGGCTGCCGGTGAACACCAGATGATCCAGTGGCATGGCGGAAAATGCCGCGCCCAGTTCAGCGCCGCCGATAAAGCCTGCCACTTCGCTGTCATCGAACTGCTCGGCCAGCAGCTCGATCAACAAACCCGCCGTTACCGGTGACTGGTCGGAGAACAGGATGATTGCGCGGTTCCCCGCCGCCAGTGCCTCGGCCAGCGGCCCCAGCGCGATGGCAATCGGGAAATTCCACGGCGAAATGATGCCGATGGTCCCCAGTGGCTGATAGTGGATTTCAGCCTTCGCGCCCAGCCAGCCGCTCCCCAGCTCCGCCTTGCGACGCTCTGGTCGCATCCAGCGGCGAACATGGTCACGGGCATACTTGAGGCCGCGGATCGGCAACAGCACATCGGCCATCAGCGACTGATCATGGCTGCGCCAGGTAAAATCCCGGGCCAGCGCCTCGCACAGCCGCTGTTGATGATTGACCAACAGCGTGATGACCCGGTTGATGCGCTCGATCCGCAGTTCGGCCGAGGGCGGCCCCTCGACCCGGGACGCCGCCTGTTGTCGGGCCAGGACCGCGCGGACCCCGTCGATCGCAGCGTTGGCGGGCGTGGCGGCACAAGTGTCGATATCGTCCATCGCAGGGTACATGGTGCGGCTCCTATCGTGCCGGCGCATTGGGCCCGACCAGCTCAAAGTCCGGTGAGAATTTGTCCAGCGAACCGAGCACGTCATAGACCGCCAGTTTGCTGCCATCGATCTTGAGGTCGCCTTTGAACACCGCTTCGATCGGCGACACTTTCTCCGCCAGGATGGCGTTGAGCGTCTCGCGCGTCAGGGTCAAGGTGGCATCGGCCTGCTCGGCGTTGTAATCGGCGATGTAGGTCAACGCCGAGTTCTCCAGATTGAGCATGTAACGCTTGCCCGAGGTGCCGATGTCGGTGAAGTTCCAGTTGAGGACGATGTGTTTGCCCTCGACATCCGGGGCCTTCAGGCGAACGCCCAGGTAATCGAAAATGTTCTCGATGGTCAGCGCCCGAAGCATGTCGGGGCTGGCTGTGCGCAGCGGCGAAGCGAGTTTCTTGCCGCCGCTGCGGTGCTCCATGGCCGCCGCCAGGTAGCTGTTGCGCTCGACCGCCGACTCGGCCTGGTAACCCAATTGCTCAAGGGCATCGGCTGCCAGCTCTCGGGCTGCGCTGTTGGTGGGTTCGGCATAGGTCAAATGACTCATGGCCTGCGCCACCCAGCGGTACTGACCGTTGGCAAAATCGCTGCGCGCACGAGCCAGCACGGCTTCGGCGCCGCCGCCATACTCGACGAACTTCTTGCCGTAATCACCGTCGGACAACGCGTCCAGATTGGCCGGGTTGGCGTCATACCAGCCCATGTATTGCTGATACACCGCCTTGGCGTTGCGCTGCACCGACCCGTAGAAACCATGGGTGAAGGTTTCACTGGCCAGGCTCGCCGGGACGTGATCGCGCAGGTACTCGGCAATCTCCACCGGTTTGTAACCCTTGTTGATCAAGCGCAGGGACTGGTCGTGCAGCCACTTGTACATGTCCCGTTGCTTGGACAAATAGTTGACCACACGCTCGTGGCCAAACACCGGCCAGCCATGCTGCCCCACCAGGATGTCGGCGCCGGGCGCGAACTGGTGCAGAGATTGATTGAGGTATTTCGACCAGGCCAGGCCATCACGGATGGTCGCGCCGCGCAACGTCAGCAACTGATGCTGGGTCGGCAGTGCCAGTTCACCGGTATCGATCACCTTGAACTGCGGAAAATAGTGAATGAATTCGGCGGGCGCTTCGGTGCCGGGGGCGAGCATGTTGACGATCTCGACGCCGTCGATGGTTAGGGTTTGCACCGGCTGGCTGAGTTCCAGGGTCGGCGGGATCATCGTGATGGTGCCGCTGGACAACGCCTTGGCGCCGCCAAGGTCGATCTGGCCCTGGGCGCTGCGCGGCAACGTGGTGCCGAACTGGTACTCGGCGCGGCGGCTCATGGCGTTGCCGGCCATCACGTTCTCGGCCACCGAGGTTTCCATGAAGCCTGCCGGGGCAATGATCTGCACCTTGCCCGACTTCACGTCTGCTTCGTCGACGATGCCGCGAATACCCGCGAAGTGATCGACATGGCTGTGGTTGTAGAACACCGCCACCACCGGTTTGCGCGGCCGATGCTGGTAATACAGCTCCAGTGACGCGTGCGCCACTTCGGTCGCCAGGTTGCAATCAATGATGATCAGGCCGGTCTTGCCTTCGATGATGGTCATGTTGGTCAGGTCAAGACCGCGCACCTGATAGAAACCGTCGGTGACCTTGAACAGCCCGTTGGCCATGCTTTTGCGGGCTTGCTGCCACAGGCTCGGATTGACCGTCGCCGGTGCATCCGGGCTGTCGAGAAACTCGTAGCCTTTGAGGCTGTACACCACGTGCCCATCGGCCGCGGTGGTTTCGGCATCCGGCAGGCTGGCAATGAAGCCGCGCTGGATGTCGGCCTCCACCTGCGGATCGACGGCGGGCATGGTGTGCGCCGTGGTTGCATTGACGGCGATGGTCGCCGCGGTCGCGGCTTTCTGGCCTCCCTGCCCTGCGCTGTTTTCGACCGCTGGCAAGTGAACGCCGGTTTGCCCCCGCGACCATTGCAGCGCCCCGACAATGCTGGCGGCCAACACTGACACCGTCAGCACTACGCGGATTTTCTTCATCGCACGGTCTCTCTGTAATTGTTGTTCGAATACCGTTTCGATGGTGCAAGCAAGTGCGCCTGACCTGCCGGTCTTCTCGATCAATTCATCTGTCTTCACAGGCGTGCCCTGTAGGAGCTGCCGAAGGCTCGGGCCGCGTTCGGACGATCTTTTCAAGATCAAAAGATCGCAGCCTTCGGCAGTTCCTACAGGGATCTACGGTGTTTGGGGCATTCCCGGGGGACAAGCGCTTTCGTTGCAATGACCTGCGACCGCACCGCGCGCATTCCTACTATCGGCCCATCCACTACGCCAAATGCGCGACCAACAATAAAAGGGTGTTGTCATGAGTGAAGATGTCTTGCTGTATGAAATCGTCGGCCCGGTGGCGCGCCTGACGCTGAACCGGCCACGGGCCATGAACGCGCTGAACCTGGCGACACTGGCCGAACTCGAGCGTTGCCTGAATGACATCGCGCGCAACGACGAGCTTCGGGTGGTCATCCTCACGGGTAGCGGTCCGGCCTTCTGCGCCGGTGCCGATCTGAAAGAAGTGTTGGCCGGCGCCTGCCTGCCCGCTGGCGAAGCCGACTTCCTCGACCGCGCCAATCAGGTCTTCGCTCAGTTGCGCAACTTCCCCAAACCGGTGATTGCCGCGCTCAACGGCGTGACCATGGCTGGAGGCCTGGAACTGGCCATGTGCGCCGACATCGTGGTCGCTGCGCAAACCGCCACCCTCGCCGATGCCCACGCCAACTTCGGCGTCTACCCCGGTGCCGGTGGTGCGGCGGTGTTGCCACGCCTGATTCCGTTGAACGTGGCGATGTACCTGCTGCTGACCGGCAAATCGCTCTCGGCCACGGAAATGAAAAGCTACGGCCTGGTCTGCGAGGTCCACGCCGATGAACAGCTGGCCGACGCCACCCTCAGCCTGGCCAACCAGATCGCCAGGAAGAGCCCGATTGCCCTGCGCCGCATGAAAGAAGTCGCGCGCACGTCGGCTGACAAGTCCCGTGACGACGCCTTGCTGCATGAGCAAGTGATGTTGCGCCAGCACCTGCGCACCGCCGACTTCCAGGAAGGCCTGCAGGCCTTCGGTGAAAAACGCGCACCGAACTTCAAGGGCCGCTAGGCCACTCCCTGCAATTTTCAGGATCAGACAATGAACGATATCTACGTAGTGGGCGTCGGCATGACGCCCTTTGGCCGCTTGCTGGAGCGCAGCGTCTACGACATGGTCGACGAAGCCGTGGGCCTGGCGTTGAAAGATGCCGGCGCCAGCAGCGCCGACGTCGGCTCGGTGTACTACAGCACCATGACCAACGGCCTGTTGCAGGGCCAGACCGGCATTCCCGGCCCGATCGCCATGCGCCGCATCGGCATCGAAGGCGTGCCGGTGTTCTCGGTGGAGAACGCCTGTGCCTCCGGCTCGTCGGCGTTCAACCTGGCCACGCTGGCCTTGCGCGCCGGTCAATGCGACATCGCCCTGGCGGTCGGCGCCGAGAAAATGAACATCCCGGACAAGGCCAAGATGTTCGCCGTGTTCGACGGCGGCTGGGACGTGTCCACGGTCGAGCAGAACAAGCACACCCTGCTGGCCATGGGCGAAGGCATCGTGCCGCCGCCGGGCACCGTGTCCGAACGCCCCTACAGCGTGTTCATGGACGTGTATGCCGCCATCGCGCGCAATCACATGCTGCGTTACGGCACCACCCAACGGCAGATCGCCGCGGTGGCCGCAAAGAACCACCAGCACTCGGTGCACAACCCGCTCTCGCAGTTCCAGCAAGCCTTCAGCATCGACGAAGTGCTGGCTTCGCCTGCGATCTGCTATCCGCTGACCACGCTGATGTGCTCGCCGATCAGCGACGGCGCCGCGGCTGTCCTGCTGTGCAACGCCGAGGGCCTGAAGCGCTTGAAGCATGCCGGCGACCGCGCCGTTCGCGTACTCGCCAGCGTGGTGCAGACCGGCAGCAACCGCGGCCTGGATGAACCGGAAAAAATCATCGCCCACCTGGCGGCGAAAAAAGCCTACGACCAGGCCGGCGTCAGCCCTGGCGACGTCAGCGTTGCGGAAGTGCATGACGCCTCGGCCATCGGCGAAATCCTCAACGCCGAATCGCTGATGCTGGTGCCGTTCGGCCAGGGTGGCCCGGCCGCTGAACGCGGTGATTTCACCGTCGGCGGCCGGATGCCGATCAACCCGTCCGGTGGCCTCGAATCCAAGGGCCACCCGATTGGTGCCACCGGTCTGGGGCAGATCCACGAACTGGTCACGCAACTGCGCGGTGAAGCCGGCAAGCGCCAGGTCGAAGGTGCGCGCATCGCCATCCAGGAAAACGGCGGCGGACTGTTCGGCATCGAAGAAGCCGTGGTCGCCGTCAACATTCTCGCCAATAACAACATTTAAGGAGAACCCTCATGGGACACGTCATGCGCACCCCGGAACAACTCGAAGCCGTCGAGAGTTTCCGGCGTTTCCTGGCCGACAGGATCGACCCGGTGTTCAACAAGGAATACCGCGACAAATTCATCCCTCGGGAAAAGATGTCCGAGATCATGCGCCAGCTCACCGAGTTCGGCATGATCAGCGGCGCCGTCAGTGAAGAACACGGCGGCCTGGGCCTGGACTGGCCAACCCTGATCATGCTCTTCGAAGAAGTCGCCGCCTGTTCGGTGGACCTGTCGACGCCCGTGGTGATCAACTCCTTCGGCGCGCAGATGCTGGAAAAACTCGCCCCGGACCACCTGCGCGAGCGTTACTTGCCAGGGCTTATCAGCGGTGAGCTGTTCGTCAGCGTCGGCATTTCGGAGCCGGACGTCGGTTCCAATGTACTGGAGATCAAGACCCGCGCCCGCCGCGACGGTGACGACTTCATCATCAACGGTGAAAAGACCTGGATCAGCAACGGCTCCTACTCCGACTTCCTGATCTGCACCTGCCGCACCGGCGATGACCCGCGCAAGGGCCTGACCCACTTCCTGCTGGATCGCAAAGAACATCCCTACGAAGTGCAAGACATCCACAAGATCGCCTGGAACAGCCAGTCCACCGCGCAGATTTTCCTCAACGACGTGCGGGTTCCGGCCAGCAACATCATCGGCAAGGAAGGCGAAGCGCTGAAAAACACCCTGTCGTTCTTCGAGCGTTCGCGGGTGTTCGTCGCTGCCCAAGGCCTGGGCATCGGTCGTCGCGCGCTGGAAGAAGCCGTGCGTTACGCCAAGGAGCGCAAGCAGCACGGCAAAGTGATTGCCGGCCACCAGTTGATCTCGGCGATGCTTGCGGAAATGGCGACCCACGTCGATGCCGCCCGCCTGCTGACCTACCGTGCCGCCGAGATGATCGGCGCCGGCATCCCGGCGGAAATGGAAGCGGCCATGGCCAAGTACTTCGCCTGCGAAGCCGCCGTGACCATCGCCCGCCAGGCCGTGCAGATCCACGGCGGCGCCGGCGTCACCACCGACTTCCTGGTGGAAAAACTCGCCCGTGAAGCCATCGTCGTGCCGATTCCCGAAGGCACTTCGCAGATCCAGCAACTGATCATTGGCCGCGCCCTGACCGGGGTCAACGCGTTCTGATCAGCCGCCCGTTCCATCTCCAACAATAACAACCCGGCTCCTTCGAGCCGGGCAGCGAACAAGGACACCTTCATGCGCATTCAAGACAAAGTCATCGTAATCACCGGCGGCGCTTCGGGCCTGGGCCTGGCCACCGCACATTACATGGCCGGTGAAAAAGCCGCCCGCGTGGCGATCTTCGACCTCAACATCGAAGCCGGCGAACAGGCTGTGGCCGAGATTGGCGCCGAGCGCGCCATGTTCGTGCAGACCGATGTCAGCGATGAGACCTCGGTGCAGAACGCGGTCAACGCCGTGATCGGCAAATTCGGCGCCATCCATGTGTGCATCAACGGCGCCGCCGTACCGAACGGTTTCAAGGTGCTGGGCAAGGAAGGCAAGGCTGCGCCGCTGGCGAAATTCGCCCTGGCCACGGCGATCAACCTCAACGGTGTGTTCAACGTGATGTCCAAGTGCGCCGAGCACATGGCCAACAACGAAGCCGAAGGCGGCGAAGAGCGCGGTGTGGTGATCAACGTGTCGTCGGGGGCCGCCTATGAAGGCCAGGTCGGCCAGTGCGCGTATGCGGCGACCAAGGCCGGTGTGATCGGCATGAACATGCCCGCCGCTCGTGAACTGGGCGCCATTGGCGTGCGGGTCAACGCCATCGCTCCGGGCCTGTTCCTGACCAGCATGGTCGCCGGCCTCGACGAGAAGGTGCTCAACTCGCTGAAAGAACAGATGGAGTCGCCCAAGCGCCTGGGTGACATGCGTGAATTCGCGCATTGCTGCGCCTTCCTGATCGAGAACGCCTACGTCAACGGCGAGACCATCCGTCTCGATGCCGCGTCGCGCATGCGCGCCCGCTAAGCGCGTCACGGTCTTCTTGAGCCACTGGAGCAATCCACCATGAAAATGAATTTCAGCCGAATCATGCGCTTGCTCGCGCTGCGGCATCGCGACCGGGAGGCGATCGTCAACGTCGAGCGCAACCGGCGTTTCACCTACGAGCAGTACCACCTGCTGACCAACCGTATCGCCGACGTCCTGCGCTCCAGGCTGCAAGTGCGGGCGGGCGAGCGCTTCATGCTGATCCTGGAAAACGACAACCTCAGCCTGATGATGTTTCCCAGCACCTTCAAGCAGGAAGGCACGGTGGTCATGACCAACCTGCGCGACCCGCTCGACGAGCACGCGCGGCAGATCGACCTGGTCCGGCCGCGGGTGGTGTTTATCGAAACCCGCCTGCTGGACAGTTACTACAGCACGCTGCGCAGCCGCGATTGCGAGATCGTGGTGATAGACCCGCCGACGCCTGAGCAAGCTGCCCTCCCCGGCGTGTTCAGCTTCTGGCCGTTGGTGGAAGCTGCATCGGATCTCGACTACGACCTGAGCCTCGACAGCGACCAGCACATCTGCATGTTGCGTTTCACCGGTGGCACCACCGGCAAAGGCAAGTGCGCGATGTACTCGATCGATAACTGGATGGCCTGCCGCGACGCGGCGTTCATCAACACGGATCTGGGTTTGTCCGACCAAACACGGTTGCTGCACGTTTCACCGTTGTCCCACGGCACGATCATGTTGTTCTTCCCCACGGTTTACGGCGGTGGCACCAACATCACCCTGAATCAGCTGGACATGGAAAACTGGCGGCAGATTGTCGAAAGCGAACGCGTCACCCATTCGTTCCTGGTGCCGACCGTGCTGTATCGCTTGCTGGAAATGCAGCGCGCCAATCCGAAGGATTTCTCTTCGCTGACCACGCTGATCTACGGCGCCGCGCCCATGAGCCCGGACAAGCTTGGCGAATTGGTGGAGTGCTTCGGGCAGATTTTTGTCCAGGGCTACGCCGCCACCGAGTCGCCGATGATGATCGCCGCGCTGGACAAGGCTGCGCATCAACCCGGCAATGCCGCCGCCCTGCGACATCTGTCGTCGGCTGGGCGGCCTACCCCCGGTGTCGAGGTGTTCATCACCGATGCGGATGGCCTGCCGTTGCCGATTGGCGCAACCGGTGAGATCCGCATCCGCTGCAAAGCCATCATCAAGGGTTACTACGAAAACCCTGAAGCCACAGCCGCGGAATTTGAGGACGGTGCCTGGAAGTCCGGCGATCTCGGGTACATCGATGCTGACGGCTACCTGTACATCGTCGACCGGCTCAAGGACATGATCATCAGCGGCGGTTTCAACGTCTATGCGGTGGAAGTCGAGGCCGCGCTGGCGGCGCATCCGTCGGTGCTGATGGCAGCCGTGGTCGGCATCCCGCACCCGGAATGGGGTGAAGCGGTGCATGCCGAAGTGATCCTGCGTCAGGGGCAAACAGTCACGCCTGAAGAGTTGATCGCACAGACGCGCGCTCGATTGGGTGGCTACAAAGCGCCGAAATCCCTGGTGTTCGTGGATGAACTGCCCACTTCCGTGGTGGGCAAGGTATTGCGCCGACAGGTTCGCGAAAAGTACTGGCAGGGAGTTTCACGCAAGATCAGTTGAAATGCACACGGCCACTGTAGGAGCTGGCGAAGCCTGCAATCTTTTGGCGGTTTCGAAATTGCTTAAGATCAAAAGATCGCAGCCTTCGGCAGCATCCTACAGATGCATCCGATAATTTTGTGGGCGCTGGCGCGGCCTGCGATCTTTTGCGGTTTCGGAATCGCTTGAGATCAAAAGATCACAGCCTGT
>NZ_JBWKZB010000040.1:12545-26268 GCF_059424105.1 Pseudomonas sp. GW456-E7
GTAGGAGCTGCCGCAGGCTGCGATCTTTTGGCGGTTTCGGAGTTTCAAAAAGATCGCAGCCTTCGGCAGCTCCTACAGAAACACCCGATACCTTGTGGGCGCTGGCGCGGCCTGCGATCTTTTGCGGTTTCGGAATTGGTTGAGATCAAAAGATCGCAGCCTGTAGGAGCTGCCGCAGGCTGCGATCTTTTGGCGGTTTCGGAGTTTCAAAAAGATCGCAGCCTTCGGCAGCTCCTACAGATAGGGGATCAAGGCATCGGCACGACGGTGTAATAAACCCCGTTGGCGCCAAAGGACGGTCTCAACCAGGCGTTGCCGCACTGGTAATACGTGGTATTGGAGAAACTTATCAAGCCACAGCCTGGGGGCAGTGAGGCGTACGTCGCGCCCATGGGCATTGTCGGTGGTGCGGAAGCCACCATGCCGGCGTTATAGCTGGCGTTCTGGTTGGCGACCGTCGCGGCTGCTTCACCGACGACCACGCCGGCCGCAGCGGCGGCTGCCGGATTGACGCCCTCGTTATAGCCACAGTTGTAGCAGCCACTGCTGGCAATCACAGCGGTTGGCGGATGGTAGTAAGCGGTCCCGTAAGGCACGGCACGGTAGGCGGTTGTGCCATAAACGGGAGGGCGGTAAGCCGTCGTGCCATAGCCATCCGCGTGATAGCCGGCGGCGGTGGCGCCATTTTCAGCTTGCGCGTGCCAGGCACCTTCGCCACCCGACGCCGTTCCACCTTCCGCGCCCGTGCCGTGCCAGGAGCCCTCGCCGCCGGACGCCGTGCCGCCGCGATAGCCTGTGCCGCTCCAGCTCCCATCACCTCCGGAAGCCGAGCCGCCGCGATTGGTTTCGCCACTCCAACTGCCGCCCCCGCCCGAAGCCGAGCCGTATTCACCCGAATGACTCCATGAGCCCCCTCCTCCGTAAGTGCGCCCGAAGCCGGAAGCGTGGGACCAGGCCGCGGCCTGGTTGCAGGTGAGCAGCGCGACAAGCAGGCCGGCGAATTTCAAGGTAGATCTGTTCATGGATCAGTCTCCTTGTTCAGGGTTTCGCCACGGGTTCTTTTACCCCCTGTGGGGCACGAAGATCGGGCGGTGGGGCAAACTGAATGCGGTGGGCCGTTTCGATGTGGTCAGGCCTGAAAAAATCGGCAGGCATCGCCGACTGGAGCTTCCAGTCACTGAAATCGACTTGATGCCGGGATCGTGTCGGATCATCGAGAAACACGGCGCGCAACCGGCGTGGCAGCTTGTCCTGCACGCCGATCCACGCCTGCACGAACACGCTGTCGCTGGTATAGGCGATCACATCGGTGGTGGTATCACCGACCACCGTGCTTTGGCCGACGTAAAACGCCACGCGCAGGTCCCGGGACAAATCCTTGTAGGGATCGGCGACGATCACGTCGGTAAACGGAAAATAGATCGCGGCACGCTGGTACGCGGCCTCCAGGGTCGCATCAATGGTAGGCGGCGCGTCCGCCTGGGCCAGCAAGTCGCCTTTACGTTCGAAGGCATAGGCTTTTTTACCGTCGTAGTAAAACTCGGTGGCCGGACCGTCGCCGGACGTCAACACACGAAGGCGATCCGGTCGTTGCACATTGACCAGGTCCACCGTGCCATAGGCCAGGGGAGGCCCTAACCGGCTGGGTTTTTCGTAGGTCGTGACGGCTTTGAAACTCATGCCCTGAGTGCCCGCGAGCCTGGCACTCATTGCCTTTAGAACCTCCAATGCCTTGGGTTCCAGTTGCACCGCAGGCGGATTGGCAGAGGGAGCTTGTGCGGCGTGCAGGGGTATCGCGAACAGACCAATGGCTAGACCGAAACAGAACAACCGGACAGGCGTTTGGAAGGTAGGCATCGATTGTTCTCCACGGAAAACAGCGGGTCGATCGCGCGTCGTCAGACTCAGTAGCAAAGCTCAGTTACGGTGCGATTGCCATGCATTCGGGAAAATAGTTTGATCACGTCCAGTCAGAAACCCGCGCAGAGGCTGCAGCGCGTCAATCTGCAGGTGAAATCCGGCATCCATGCCGGACTGTCTCTGCAATCTCAGCAACATCCGGACGAATAAGCTGCAAGCAAGCGCTCTGCAAACGCGGGCAGATCCGACTCCGCCAAACGGTTGATGCCGGCTGCACGCTTGCGTCCACCCCCCGTCGGGAACTGACGGCAGAACGCATCCGCCGTCTGTTCGCTGCCGTCCGGTACACGAAGGCTGAACCCCCATTCACCATTGGCCTTGGCACTGAGCAGACCAATGGCCAGGTGCGGAGCCTGTGCCGCCAATTGATTGGCCAGCACCCCGCTGACCCGTCGCGCCCATGGCTGCGGCGGCAAGCGATAGAGCCGCGCGCCGTTGCCCTCACGCCACGGCACCAGGTCAGCGGCAGCCGCCATGTCGGCGGCATGCCCCTCTTTCAGGGTGATGAAACTCGCGCTTTCGCGGACGAAGTCCATTGGATCGCGGTACGGCAACAGTTCGCCAGCCAGGGCCAACGGATCGAAATGCAGGTCCTCCAGGCTGTCGCCGTAGGCGTTGTAGTTCAACAACTGACCCAGTTCTTCCAGCGCCACCACCTCCTCCGTATTCAACCCGTGTCGTTCGGCCAGCGCACGCGCCGGACCGGCCAGGCCATCACCAAATGCGGCGACCACCGCCCAGCGGTGCTCTCGTCCCGAGAGGTAGTTGTCCACCAGGATGCTGGTACACACATGGGCCGCCGTATCGATAAATGACTCGAATGCCGGGTGTCGCGGCAGGTCACCCGCATAGTGGTGATCGAAATAGCGCACCCGGGCACCGGCGTCGAGTAAACGCCGGGTATCCTCGCGATTCTGCTCGTGAGCCACATCCAGCACGGTGACCCGCTCGCCATGAGCGGCCGTGACCCGGCGCAACAGTTCGATATCGCGCTTGACCCCACTGATCAAGCGCACCTCGCGGTCCAGTTCCCCGGCCAGTCGCAATTGCTGCAGCGCACAGAGGCCGTCCGCATCGCCATTAAAGGCGCAGTGATCAATCATCTGTCTGTTCCTCAGCACATCATTTCGCCGCCGTTGGCATCCAGTTGCGCACCATTGATTGCACTGGCGTAGTCCGATGCAAGGAACAGCGCGGCGCGTGCGCACTCGTCATCGGTGCGCATGCGCCCCCCCGGGATCCCGGCACTCAGTTCAGCACGCACCTGTTCTTCACTGACGCCCCGGGCGGCAGCGGTCTGGCGGACCAGGGCCTGGACCGGCTCGCCCCACATCCAGCCGCACGCCAGGCCGTTGACCCGCAGGCCATGCGCCGCCTGCTCGGTCGCCAGGTAGCGCACTGTCGCGGCCAATGCGCTTTTCGAGGCGGCATAGGCGGCACCGCCCTGGTAAGGCTTGCGGACCCCCAGGGTATTGATCATGACAATGGCGCCGGTGCCCTGGGTGCGCATGGGCGCCAGCACGGCGCGGCTCATGTTCAGCGAGCCCAGCAGATTGACCTCCAGGGCCTCGCGCAATGGCGCGTTGTCGCCCTCCTCCACGGACTGGAAGCCGCCGTGGGAGAAGGCGCTGTTGATCAGCGCATCGATACGCCCGAATTGTTCCAGCGTGTTTGCGGCAAAGCGCTGACAGGCTTCGACATCGGTAATGTCCGTGGGTACACACAACACCTCGCAGGTATGGGTGAGCGCCAAAATACGTTGTTGCGCCTCAAGCAGGCGCGCCTTGTCCCGCGCCCCGATGGCAACGGCGCGCGCACCTTCGCGTGCGGCCTCCATGGCCAGCTTGATACCCAGCCCGGGGCCGACACCCGAGACCATCACGACCTTGTCTTTCAACAGCATGGGGAGATTCCTCTTGTTGTTATGAGCTGCAGGGGTTTCAGGCTTGAATATGCCGGGTCCGGTACTCGGCATAGTCTCGTTGCAAAATCTCTTCGCTGAGGCCGAACTGGCCGGGGCTGTAGTGATGAACCGCACGCTTTTCACGCCCGTTTGCCTGCAGCCATTGCGCCATGGCGGACCGGGTCTGCGGCGTCAATTGGAGGCCGGCAAACTGATAGATCCTTTCGACGACAGCCTGCGGCTCGGCCACGGTGTCTTCGAAGTGCACATCAAGGAAACGCTCCGGGGGCATACGCTCGCGGACGGCCATCCCATGGCGCAACGCACGTGCCATACGGCGGTTCCACTGCTCTCCTACGGCCTCGGCATCCGCCTCGTCGCTGTAGAGCAACCACAGGGTATGGATAAAGCTGGCCAGCGAAGGAATGGTCCTGGCGGGTTCGCGGTGGGTGAGAACGACCTGCGCCTTTGGAAAAACCTCGAACAGCAGCTCCAGGGTATGCAGGTGCTGCGGGCTTTTGAGCAGCCAGCGACGGCCAGGCTCGATGCCGCGACGTGCCTGCTGCCATTGCAGGAACTGCAGGGTTCGCTTGAGGTACCGATAGACCTGCGTCTGGTCCTGAGCGTCAAGCCAGGCGGTATAGCTGGGCACATTGACGTAGGAATCCATGGCGCACAGGAACGAGTGTTCCATCAGCATGAACTCTTCATCGGGCTGCTCGGCGTCCAGCGGGTGGATGGCCAGCAACTGCGGGAGGAACTCGATCATTCCCGCGACTTCGTCCCGTGCCCGGGCGATGCGCTTTTGTGGTTGCTCCAGTGTTTCACCGGGCAAGGGTGCCGGGTAACGGGTTTCCCACCACAACGCCTTGCTGAACTGCGGGTCCACCGCCAGTGTGCGCTGCAGCAGTGTAGTGCCGGTGCGCGGCAGGCCGACGATCACCAAGGGGTCATCGATGGCTTGCTCAAGGATCTCCGGGTGACGCCGCAAGTGATCCTCCATGACCAGGCGGTTGACCAGTTGCCCCAGCAGTTTTTCCCGCAACAGGCCCCGCCCGGCGGGCGACAGGCACGCTTCGTTCTTCAGGGCGTCGGCCAATACCCGCAAGCCCTGGCGAAAATCCCCGGGACCGAAGTCGTCGAGTCCCCCAGAACGGGCGCGGGCTTCGGCCAGCAAGGCATCCAGGGTGAAATCATCGGCGCTCATCGCACAATCTCCTTCAACGCATCGAGCTTGACCACGCGCGTGGTCGGGTGCACGGGATGCTGCGCCCCCACCCAGCGCAAGCACAGGGTGCCGTGGGGATGGCTGGCGGTTTCCAGCCAATTCTCAAGGCCCGGATCAACGCCGCAGAGCACCATGCGCAAGCGGCCATCGGCGTCCAGGCGCGCTGAGTGCTTGTTCAGGCAGATACGGTGGTAGCGGTAGTCCAGCGACTCCATCCAGTAGTTGTTGATCTGCACATTCCAGAAGTCGCAGTCAGGCACCTGATCGACCTCGATCAGCAAGGCCTCGTCTTCGGCCAGGGCCCAGTAGGAGTGGTAATAGAAAATGTTCGGGTCGCCCCCCACGGACTGGCACAGCGCCTGGTCGGCAGCTGGCAGTTGATTGGGATGGGCCTGGTAACCCTGGGCCCAATCGGCAAACAATCGGGCAGTGTTCTCGACGAAACTGCCCACCCGCTGCAGGCTTTGCTGCAAGCGTGGCGCCGTCAGCGGCTCGGGTGCCTGCCCGGCATTCAGGCGCTCTATTCGCAGTTGTGCCGGTTGCTCACTGCTACGGTCAAGAAACGTCTGGCGCACGATCAGGGCATTGCTCTGCGGCTCCAGCCGCAGCCAGTTGCCTTCAGCCGGCTGACGCTGGCTGAGGATGATTTCGAAGTGGCCCTCGGCATCCAGCGCCAGTGCCCCGGCATCGAGGAAACCGGTCTGGGTCATCTTGCCATCCGTCTCATACCCCCCCTTCTGGGAGCCGAAGCTGAGGTAGGCCACGCTGCCGCGGTGACCGCTGACCCGGTACTCATGCTCGCCGTTCAGGCGCGCATAGCTGTACCGGTTATCCGGGTTGTCGGCGCCGATTTTCGCGGTTTCATGGGACGGAGTGATGAAGCCCGGAAAGTCCGGGTCAGCGAATTCCAGGTGCATTTCCAGGGCAATGCGCAGTAACCGGGTGAGATAACGAAAGCCTTCGGCACGGGTCTGCACATCGGCCGGCGCTTCGCGGCGCAGTATCTGCTCGCCACTGCGGCGCAATTGCTCGCAAAAGAGGTTCCAGCTCTCACCGCTGAGCACCTCCTGATCGATCCTGTCTTTAACCATGTCTGCAACCATGTCGCTCTCCTCTGCCGGCGGACATCCCGCCGCTGCCAGTGACCTTAGGGAGTTCCCGCTTGCCGGTTCTTCGTCCGAGCGGACTAAGCGCCCGGCTAGTCCGCTCGGACGAGGAGCCGGGCATCCCGAGCGCGGAGGATCGCGCCTGAGCCCATGGCTTACTCCCGTCGCGATGCGTGGCGCGGAGTCACTCTCAGAGGAGTCACCCATGACCGCAGAGAAAAATCTGGTTCGTTCCGTCATCGTGGACATCGCCGCGCCAGCTGAACTGGTCTGGTCGGTACTGATCGACCTGGCGCGTTATCCGCAGTGGAACCCCTATACCGTCAAGGTCGAGTCGAGCCTGCGACTTGGGGAGCCGGTCAACCTGTTCCTGCCCCATCCGGGGCAACCGGGTGAATTGCTGCACGTGATCGAATACCTGGCGGACTTCGAGCCCCACCGACTGCTCGCCTGGGAGATGTATGCCAGTGCCGACAATCCGGACGCTGCCCGCCGCGAACAGCACATCGAGCGCACCGGTCCGGCCAGTTGCCGTTACCACACCACCGACCAATTCCTCGGTGCGACCGCCGACCAGGTCATGGCCAACCATGGTCCCTGGGTGCAACAGGGCTTCGATGCCGTAGCCCGCGCCCTCAAGGTGCGTGCCGAGACGTTGTACGCGTCCGTCGCGTGACCTTCAGCCGCTGTCGCGTTCTTCGTCCGAGCAGACGAAGAAGCGCCAGCGGCGCTTTACCTACCTTGGAGGTCCGCCGGAGCCAAACCCGGCAGAAATCGAGGAGGTATCCGATGTTGACTCATCTGCAATGGCTGGAAGCGGAAAGCATCCAGATCATCCGCGAAGTGGTCGCCGAGTGTGAAAACCCGGTGATGCTCTATTCCATCGGCAAGGACAGCGCCGTGATGCTGCACCTGGCGATGAAGGCGTTTGCCCCGGGCAAACCGCCCTTCCCCTTGCTGCACGTGGACACCACCTGGAAGTTCCGCGAAATGATCACGTTCCGCGACCAGACGGCATCGCGCCTGGGGCTGGAACTGCTGGTGCACGTCAATCCCGAGGGCGTGGAAAAGGCCATCGACCCTTTTACCCACGGCTCGGCCCTGCATACCGACGTGTGGAAGACCCAAGGACTGAAGCAGGCCCTGGATCACTATGGTTTCGACGCCGCTTTCGGCGGTGCCCGCCGTGATGAAGAGAAGTCGCGGGCCAAGGAACGGGTGTTCTCGCTGCGCTCCGAGCAGCATCGCTGGGACCCGAAACAGCAGCGCCCCGAACTCTGGCGCTTGTACAACACACGCAAACGCAAGGGTGAAAGCCTGCGGGTATTCCCGTTGTCGAACTGGACCGAGCTGGATATCTGGCAATACATCTACCTCGAACAGATCCCCATCGTGCCGCTGTATTTCGCCAAGGAGCGCCCGGTGGTTCAGCGTGACGGCACGCTGATCATGGTCGACGACGAGCGCCTGCCGCTGCGACCGGGAGAAACCCCGCAAATGCGCAAGGTGCGTTTCCGCACGCTTGGCTGCTACCCGCTGACCGGCGCCATCGACAGCGATGCCGACAACCTGCCGGCGATTATCAGCGAAATGCTGGTCAGCCGTACTTCGGAACGCCAGGGTCGACTGATCGACAGCGATTCGGCCGGTTCCATGGAGAAAAAGAAGCAAGAGGGGTATTTCTGATGAGCGCGCTGAACGACACCTTCAATGGCGACCTGACGCCCTATCTGGAACAGCAACAGAACAAGCAACTGCTGCGCTTCATCACCTGTGGCAGCGTCGACGATGGCAAAAGCACCCTGATCGGCCGCCTGCTTTACGAATCCAAGGTCCTGTTCGAGGACCAGCTAGGCCAACTCGAAGCCGACTCGAAAAAACTCGGCACCCAGGGCGACGAACTGGACTTCGCCCTGTTGGTCGACGGTCTGAGCGCCGAGCGCGAGCAAGGCATCACCATCGATGTCGCCTATCGGTTCTTCGCCACCGACAAGCGCAAGTTCATCGTCGCCGACACCCCCGGCCACGAGCAATACACCCGCAACATGGTCACGGGCGCCTCGACCGCCGACCTCGCGGTGATCCTCATCGATGCCCGCCAGGGCATCCTCACCCAAACCCGTCGGCACAGTTACCTGGTGTCCCTGCTGGGCATCCGCAAGGTCGTGGTGGCCATCAACAAACTGGACCTGGTGGACTATTCCCAAGCGGTGTTCGAACGCATCGAAGCCGATTATCGTGCGTTCGCCACGCAGATTGGCCTGCACGACATCCAGTGCATCCCGCTCTCTGCGCTGCGTGGCGACAACATGCTGGAAGCCAGCCCGAACACTCCCTGGTACCAGGGGCCGACCCTGCTCGAGCATCTGGAAAACGTCCCCCTTGAGCAGGCTCGACAGGTCGAGGCCGCGTTCCGCCTGCCCGTGCAATGGGTGAACCGGCCGAACCTCGACTTTCGTGGCTACTGCGGCAACGTCGCCGCGGGCAGCGTCAGCGTGGGGGATCGTATCCGGGTGCTCCCGTCAGGTCATCAGAGCGAGATCACCGGGATTTTAGGCAGCGCCGGGGAACAGCCACAGGCTCTGTGCGGCCAGGCTGTCACGCTGACGCTCAAGGACGAAATCGATATCAGCCGCGGCGACATGATTGTCCTGGCCGACGCACCGGCGGCCGTTGCCGACCAGTTCGAGGCGACGCTGGTGTGGATGGACGAAGAGCCGATGTTGCCCGGGCGTCCTTACCTGATGAAGATCGGCTGCCGCACCGTCAGCATGAGCTGCGCCAGCCTCAAGCACCGGGTTGATGTGAACAGCCTGGAACACCTGGCGGCCAAAACCCTGGAGCTGAACGGTATCGGTGTGTGCAACTTGCACCTGGACCGGCCGATCGCCTTCGATGCTTATGCCGATAACCGCGATACGGGCGGATTCATCATTATCGACCGCCTGAGCAACCGGACGGTCGGCGCCGGCATGCTGCACTTTGCCTTGCGCCGCGCACAGAACGTGCACTGGCAGGCCGTCGATGTGAACCGTGAGGCCCATGCGGCGCTCAAGGGGCAATCGCCGCGAATCCTGTGGTTCACCGGGTTGTCCGGCGCGGGCAAGTCGACCATCGCCAACCTGGTGGAGCGCAAGCTGCATACCCTCGGCCGGCACACTTACCTGCTCGATGGCGACAATGTCCGCCATGGCCTGAATCGCGACCTGGGCTTCACCGAAGCCGACCGGGTGGAGAATATCCGCCGGGTCTCGGAAGTGGCGAAGCTGATGCTCGATGCCGGTCTGATCACCCTGGTGTCGTTCATCTCACCGTTCCGTGCCGAACGCGAGATGGCACGCCGCCTGGCAGGAGACGGTAATTTCCTGGAAATTTTCGTCGATGCGCCACTGGCCCTGGCCGAACAGCGCGACCCCAAGGGCCTGTACCAGAAGGCCCGGCGCGGCGAGTTGAAAAACTTCACCGGGATCGACTCGCCTTATGAGCCGCCGGTAGCGCCGGACATCCATATCGATACCCGCAACGAGTCCGCCGAAACGGCCGCCGAACGTATCGTCGAGGCACTGCTGGCACTGTAAAAGCCCATGAACTCAGCGCTATGCCGGCATGAACCGGCATAGCGCTGCCTATCACATGGCCCGACAACCCGCCTAAGCCAAACGGACGATTTTCCCGCCATGGGCGCGATCAATACTCGAACGACAATAACAAGCAGCAGCGAGGCGCATCCATGACCCTCTCTCTTCCGGTCTGCACGGACCTGCAGCCCGATACCGAAATCCCGTCTGCAGAACTCAGTCACTTGCTTGCGCTGGTCTATCAAGGCCCCCTTGAATCCACACCCTGGTCCGGCCTGCTGGAAACCTTGCGTCAGCGTTTCGACGCCAGCTTCTTCACCCTGGTGCTACGCAACCCCGACCATGAACGGCCGGGGCTGATCGTCAACGCATCGATTCATGGTCCCCTGTTGCCAGGCGAGCCGTTCTACAGCGAACAGTACTACGCAATCTGCCCTTTCATAGACTGGCCTGTCGAGCAGGTGGCCAGTGCCGATCAGGTACTGGGCACCGATGCCTGGCTGGCCCACGACTTCTACCGCAACTATCTGCAACCCCTGGATCTGCGCCACGTCCTGGTCGCCAACATGCGCACGCCCACGGGTATGCACTGCGCCTTGTTCGCCTGCCGCAACCACGCCAGCCGCGACTTCGATACAACGGAGATTGCCCTGATTCGCCTGCTCCTGCCGCACCTGCAACAAGCGGTGGATCTGCACTCGGCGGTAGAGCAACTGGACTCCGAACGCCAACTCTATGCCGCGACCATCGACCGGCTGATGGTGGGCACGGCGATCCTCGACGAAGACGGCAGAATGATGCGTTGCAACCGCGCCGCCCAGCGACTGTTCGACAACCGTGACGGCCTGGAATGCCGGCACGACAAGCTCTGTGCCTTCACCAGCCAGCAGAACCGCAATGTCCAGCAAGCCATACAGGCCGTATTGAAACAACGCCAGCGGGGTCTCGATGACATCGAAGTGTTGACCCTGACCCGGCCAAGCGGCGAGATGCCACTCAATTTGCTGCTGCGCCCCATCCCCGTGAGCTATCAATCCCGCAACGGCGCACGCCGGCCCGCCGTAGCGGTGTTCATCCGCGACCCGGCGGACTCGCCGCAGGCATCGCGCAACCTGTTGCGCAGCCTGTTCCAGCTGACGCCGACCGAAACCGAAGTGGCCATGCTCGTCATGGACGGGCAAACCCTCGATGAAACAGCCCTGGCCCTCGGGGTTTCGCGCAACACGGTGCGTGCCCACTTGCGCGGGGTGTTCGCCAAGACCGGCGCCACCCGCCAGGCTCAATTGGTCAAGACATTGCTCAACAGTGTGGCGTCGCTTGGTTAGTTCAAAGACGGTAGATCCGTATTGACTTTCCCAACGCGAGCCTCGCGAGGCGTACGCTCGGCAAAAAAACCATGTGCGCAGGTCACGGGCCACGCATGACGCCGCTGTGTATCACACTGTGTCAGTGCGACGTCCCGATACACAGACTTTCATCCGGTCGTTGATTGGACACAGGCCGGATACGTTGCCGCGTTTCAATGCAAGCAAGGTTTACAGGGGTTCAGACCGAACCCCGGCCCATGGCTGGTAATGGAGACATCCCATGAAGATGGCACTGCGCAACAGCAACACCGGCAAGACTCGCCGCCACCTGGTCGGCCCATCGATCCTCGCACTCAGCCTGTTCGGTGTGCTCGGCGCAGCCCATGGGCAAACGGCCGCCAGCGTGCAGCCGGCTGCGACCCCTTCCCAAACCACTCAGGCGGCGCCCTCTCCGTTCGGCCCGCTCAAGCATGTCAACGCCGGGCTGTTGGACGTGGCGTACGCCGAAACCGGCCCGGCCAACGGACCGGTGGTGATCCTCCTGCACGGCTGGCCGTACGACATTCACAGCTATGATGACGTCGCGCCGCTGCTCGCCGCCAAGGGCTACCGGGTATTGATGCCCTATGCGCGCGGCTATGGCGATACGCATTTCCTCTCCGACCAGACCCTGCGCAATGGCCAGCCGGCTGCGCTGGCCAGTGATGTCATCGACTTCATGGATGCGTTGAAGATCAAGCAAGCGGTGCTCGGTGGTTATGACTGGGGTGCGCGTTCGGCCGACATTGTCTCCGCGCTGTGGCCGGAGCGGGTCAAGGCGCTGGTCTCGGTCAGCGGTTATCTGATCGGCAACCAGGCGGCCGGCAAGAACCCGTTGCCACCCAAGGCGGAACTGCAATGGTGGTATCAATTCTACTTCGCCACCGACCGCGGTCGCGCCGGTTACGCGAAAAACACCCACGACTTCGCCAAGCTGATCTGGCAACTGGCTTCGCCGAAATGGGCGTTCGATGACGCCACCTTCGACCGCAGCGCCAAGGCGCTGGACAACCCGGACCATGTCGACATCACCGTGTTCAACTACCGCTGGCGCCTGGGCCTGGTCCAGGGTGAAAGCCGCTACGAAGCGCTGGAGCAGAAGCTGGCCACGGCGCCGTCCATCAGCGTGCCGACCATCACCCTTGAAGGCGATGCCAACGGCGCACCGCACCCGGCCCCCGAAGACTATGCCAAGCGCTTCACCGGCAAATACGAGTTCCGGCTGATCAACGGCGGCATCGGCCACAACCTGCCGCAGGAAGACCCGCAGGCGTTCGCCAAGGCTGTGATCGATGCGGATCATCTTTAACATTGCGGTCTTCTGTAGGAGCTGGCTTGCCAGCGATGGTCGTTAACGATAACGCGGGTGAACTGGATCAACGCGGCGCACTGGAGTCCATCGCCAGCAGGCTGGCTCCTACAGTTTCAGCGTGGGCAGGGCCCCTTGTAGGAGCTGGCCTGCCAGCGATGGTCGTTAACGATTACGCGCGTGACCTGGATGAGCGCGGTGCACTTGAGTCCATCGCCGGCAGGCTGGCTCCTATAGTTTCAGCGTGGGCATGGTGCCTTGTGGGAACTGGCTTGCCAGCGATGGTCGTTAACGATTACGCGTGTGACCTGGATGAACGCGGTGCACTTGAGTCCATCGCCGGCAAGCCGGCTCCTACAGTTCCCTGTCATTCGATCGCTACGAGTAATGGATCTCACTCAAGTCGATCGACACCAGCAACGCCTCCTTGTTGACCTGCCCATCGGCCTTGCGCCGATAGGCTCGCCGCTTGCCCGGCATGTGCAAGCCGTCAGCCTGGACGTAGTCATAAACCAGTTGGGCAGCGGGCATGCCGCCGCTCACATCGACGTTGTAGTCGTGGCGGCGCAGCAGAAAGTCATCGCCGAAGTAGAAGTCCTGGATGGCGCTGTGGGTTGCGATGCTGTCGGGGAAGTGCACCCGCAAATGCCGCCAGAGCTCGGCGCCCTCTTGCAAGGGCTCGATTTCCTCGCTGGTTACGCCCGGCAAGGTGAACAGGAAGGGCATGGTCAGGTAGGACCACATCGCATAGCCGTTGAAGTAGGCCCGGTGCAAGGGGTCCCAGGCCGTGTGTTCCCCATGGCCCTTGAAAGATGCCCGGGGTGCCTGGCGCTCGGCAATCACCTTGCCCGCGGTATTCTCGATGGCGATTCGGTTCGGCGTATAGGCCGTGAATTGCCCCGGTGCACCGAAGGGTGTCACCGAGGCTCTTTGTTCATGCAGCCATGCGGTCATCTGCCGTGGCGCGCTGTCCTGGGTCAACCCTTTCATGCCCCAGAGCGAGCCGCCGGTGACGATCGTGGCGCAGACTTTATTGAAACTGTTCCAGCGCGCCAGGCCGCCATGAGCGGTCAGTATCCGGTCCAGCAGTTCGCGATCCTGGGCAGGCATGATTGCGTCCCCTCCTCGTCCGTTAGCGCTTGCATCACTATCAGAATAATGGATCCCCGGCCGCGTGCTGGACCGGGCCGATGGACAGCCCGGTTGAGACGAGCGCATCGTTGGTCCGGCGTTGTCGGCGATTGACCAGTCTGTAGGAGCGAGCTTGCTCGCGATGGTCTCGAGAGCGCCGTGTTTACCCAGAAAACAAGCGTTATCGTTAGCGACCATCGCT
>NZ_JBWKZB010000040.1:26366-60085 GCF_059424105.1 Pseudomonas sp. GW456-E7
CTGGCAAGCCAGCTCCCACAGAAGACCGCGCCTGTAGGAGCGAGCTTGCTCGCGATGATCTCGAGAGCGCCGCGTTTACCCAGAAAACAAGCGTTATCGTTAACGACCATCGCTGGCAAGCCAGCTCCCACAGAAGACCGCGTCTGTAGGAGCGAGCTTGCTCGCGATGATCTCGAGAGCGACGCATTTACCCAGCAAACAAGCGTTATCGTTAACGACCATCGCTGGCAAGCCAGCTCCCACAGCAGACCACGTCTGTAGGAGCGAGCCTGCTCGCGATGATCTCAAGAGCGCCGTGTTTACCCAGAAAACAAGCGTTATCGTTAGCGACCATCGCTGGCAAGCCAGCTCCCACAGAAGACCGCGCCTGTAGGAGCGAGCTTGCTCGCGATGATCTCGAGAGCGCCGCGTTTAGCCAGTAAACAAGCGTTATCGTTAACGACCATCGCGAGCAAGCTCGCTCCTACAGGTTGTTTGGCGGAAGGCAGCCGGAGTCGAACCTGCCCGGGAACGGATGCCGTCCCCAACCGGGTTTGAAGCCCGGCCGCGCCACCGGGCGCGATTGCCTTCCTTGAATTCCTGCCCCTGAATCAGGGCTCATTGCGCTGGGCCAGCGCATTGTCCGGGCGAACCTGGCGACGATCGCCAAAACGCCGGGTCAGGCCGATGCGGTCGAAGTACTCCAGTATCTGGATACTGCGCTTGCGCCCCAGGCCCACCGCATCACGAAACGCCGCCACCTGGATCACCGGGTTGGCGTCCGCCAGTTGCAACAGCATAGCCGCCAATCGACGAATCATGCTGTCGGTATAAAACAGGTCGCGCACCACTTGATGCATCAGGCCCAGGCGCGCCATTTTGCGCAGCAATCCGCGCACGGCCGCTTCCTCATGTCCCAGGTCGCGCACCCACGGCGGGTCGAATGCGGCCTGTTCGAACAGCGGCTGCAATTGCAGCCACAGGGCTTCGTCCTCTTCGCTCAAGCGCACCTGATGCCCGGGCAGATGCAACCACGGGCCACTGCTGGCGATGTCGCCGCTGGCCAGCAACTCGTCGAGCAGGCTGATGAATGTCCCGCGTTCTTGAGTGCTGCCGGCAAATCGGCGCAAGCGATCGCGGTCCGGCCCCATCTGGTCCGGTTCGAGTTGATGAAAGCGTGCGAGGTGTTCCAGCACGGCGGCCTTCAAGGCCTGCCAACGGCTGGCACTGAACAGCAACGCGCCCTGGCGGGTGTCGATCAAGCGTACGTCAGCGGGCAACACCCAACGGCTGCGCGGTCGGTTGAACTGCCGCTCCAGGCGCTGCGGATCGATCCCGGTGTCGCTGTGGGCCAGCAATGCCGGCAAAACATCCTCCAGCCTGGTGCTGCTCGCCAGTGCCACCAGCTGCGCCAAGCGTTCGGGGCTGCGGCGTTGCCGGGTCGGTGCAAACGGATCGAGTACCCGACCGCCACCCAAGGTACGTTGGGCACTCTGGTCGCGCAGGATCAGCCGATCGCCTTTCACCGCGTGCACCGGCGCATTGAGCAGCAGTTGTGCAAACATCCGCCCACCGGGCGCCAGGCTGGCGCCTTCGAGCAAGGCGACTCTGCCGGTGACGTCCTGGGTGCCGAGATGCACGTGCACCGGTTGAAAGTGGTCGAAGGCCCGGGATTCGCCGGCAAGCAACTGCATGTCGATGTCCAGCCGCTGGGTGGGTGCGTACAAGCCGTCGGCCAGCAACCAGTGACCGCGATGGATATGCTCCAGGGTCAGTCGTTCGGCACTCAGGTTCAACGCCACGCGCTGGCCGGCACAGGCGTGTTCGGCGACCTGGTTTTGCGCGTGCAGGCCGCGAATGCGCACCGGTTTGCCTTGTGGCCCCCACAGCAAGGTATCGCCCACAGCGACCTGGCCGGACAGCGCCGTACCGGTCACCACGATACCGGCCCCGGCTACGCTGAAGGCCCGATCGATCGCCAGGCGAAAACCACCTTCTGTATTGCGTTGCGACACTTCACCCTGGGCATCGAGCAACGCCTTGCGCAAGGATTCGACGCCCTCGCCGCTCACGCTCGACAGTGCAATCAGCGGCGCATCGGCAAAGGGTCCGGGCGCCAGCAAGGTACGGATCTGCTCACGCACGTCCTGCACCCTGGCGCTGTCGACCCGATCGCACTTACTGATCGCCACCAGCGCCCGCGGGATGCCGAGCAACTCGACGATCGCCAGGTGCTCGCGGGTCTGCGGCATCACCCCGTCATCGGCGGCCACCACCAGCAACACCAGATCGATGCCCTGCGCCCCGGCCAGCATGTTGTGGGTGAAGCGCTCATGGCCGGGAACGTCGATGAAACCGGTCAGTGGCGCCTGCGGCTCCAGCGCGGCATACAGGTAGCCGAGGTCGATGGTCATGCCGCGCTCACGCTCCTCCCGGCGCCGGTCGCCCGCCTGCCCCGTCAGCGCCTGGAGCAGCGCCGTCTTGCCATGGTCGATGTGTCCTGCGGTGCCGACAATCACCCTGCCCGGCCCTCCATGTGCAATTGATCGAGCTGCGTCAACCAGGCCGGCTCGTCGTCCAGTTGCCGCAGGTCCAGCCACAGGGCGTCATCGTCAATGCGCCCGAGCACCGCAATCGGCAAGGCGCGAAAGGCCTCCTCCAGATTCAGCAAGGATCGCCCGCGCAAACGCTTCGACGTGAGTGGGCGAATACACAGCGCCGCGCTGGCCAGCCGCGCCACCGGTTGGCTGCCGCTGCCGATCATGCCCAGTGACGGCATGGCGCTGACGCTCCAGCCGTCACCCAGCACGCGGGCCAGCGCCGGCTGCAAGCGCTCAGCCTGGGCGAGGATATCGGCCTGTGGCCGGGTCAACAGGCGCAGGCTCGGCAAACGCTCGGCCAGTCGGTCCGGATTTCGGTATAGACCCAGCACTGCTTCCAGGGCCGCCAGGGTCATTTTGTCGACCCGCAGCGCACGCTTGAGGGGGTTTTTCTTGATCCTGGCGATCAGGTCCTTGCGACCGACAATCAGCCCGGCTTGTGGGCCGCCGAGCAGTTTGTCGCCACTGAAGGTCACGATGTCCGCGCCATCCAGCAGCGCCTGACGCACCGTCGGTTCGGCGGGCAGCCCCCAGCGGGTCAAGTCCAGCAGGCTGCCGCTGCCGAGGTCTTCGAGCAGTGGCAAGCCGTGCCGGTGGGCCAGTTGCGCCAGTTCGGCGGTCGGCACGCTCGTGGTGAAGCCTTGAATGCTGTAGTTGCTCGCGTGCACCCGCATGATCAAACCGCTGCGCGGGCCGATGGCGGCCTCGTAGTCGCGGGCATGGGTGCGGTTGGTAGTGCCGACCTCGACCAGCTTCACCCCGGCGCGGGCCATGATGTCGGGAATGCGGAAGGCGCCGCCGATTTCAATCAGTTCGCCCCGGGAAATGATCCCTTCCTTGCGCGCCCCCAGGCTGTTGAGGGTCAGCAGGACCGCTGCGGCATTGTTGTTGACCACGGTCACCGCTTCGGCGCCGGTCAGCTCGCGGATCAAGCCTTCGATCAGGTCGTCGCGATCGCCGCGCTTGCCACTGCGCAGGTCAAATTCCAGATTGAGCGGATAACGCGCGGCCATTTGCACCGCCTCGATCGCTTCTTCGGGCAACAACGCCCGCCCGAGGTTGGTATGCAGCACCGTGCCGGTGAGGTTGAACACCCGCCGCACATGGCTGCGATGCTGGATCGCCAATCGCTCGCCGACCCTGCCTGCCAGCACTTCGGCGCTGACTTCTACAGGTTCGAGCAATCCCTGCCGTACCCCTTCGCGCAACTCATCCAACAACAGCCGCAAGGCACTCAGCAAGGCGTCGCGTCCATGGCGCTCGGCCAACGGCCGGCACGCCGGGTGACGCAACAGACTGTCGATGGAAGGTAGACGCAGGGATTGGCTGGCACCGCGTGCAGACATCTGGCACTCCTGGAAACGAATGACCCTCGCGCCAGAGTGTAGACGCTGCGTTTATTCGTCTCCCGGCGCCAGCAGCAGATTCGGCGCCAGGCGCTGATAACCGTCCTGGGCCAGGCGCATGTCGAGCATCAGGCTGGACAGGTCTGCCGATAACGCTTCGGCATCCGCATCGTTTTCCAGGTAGAGCAACTTCAGATAGCTGTTGCAACCGGGGCAGACTTCGGCGCGCAACGGCGCCTGGTTGGCAGCATGGCGATCATCTTCAAGGCTGAGGTATTCCAGGCCCTTGCTCTGCTCGCAATACACGCACTTGACCCGCACCACGTGCCACTCGCAGGCACACAGCGAACAGACCAGATAACGCAAGCCGTTGTGCTTGCCGCGATGGCGGATGACCCCGGCCATGGCCGGCGAGCCGCAGGCCGGGCACTGGCTGAGGCTGTCGCCGGGGGTCAGTGCCAGGTTCGGCGTACTCAACAGCCAGTGGCTCCAGGCCGTTTGCAGCGCCGCACCGAGAAACGGCACCAGCGCCGCCGGTACCAGCGAATACTGGCCGCTGACCAGTGCCACTGCCCAGGCGCGGCGTTGCCCGGCAGCGGCCAGGCGCAAGGTGTCCACGGCATCGGCCACGGCAGATTGTGGCGGTGCGCCATAGCGCTGCAACAAGGCATCGAGATAAAGCTGCCAGTCGTCTTCGCGCGCCAGGCTGTCGGCCGCAAAGGGCGGCAAGCCATGCTGCTGGCACAATTCGATGCGTTGCCGGTCCAGAGGCTCGCCAAGCGGCGGGTCGTCCAGCACCTGTTGCTGCACTCGGCACAACCCGGCAATCAGGTGCAGGTAATCGGCCAGCGGGTGCCCTTCGGCCAGGGTTTCCAGACGCTGGGCGCGCAGGCCGAACAGGTCAGGCGGTGGCAGGTACAGAAACGGCGGCGAACTGGCCGCCGCTTCGATTTCTCCAGGTTCGAGGATGGTTGGCAAATGTCAGCCCTTTTTGGTGATCGGTCGCGTAGGCGCTTCGTCGCGCGTCTCATCTTGAGTCACTTGGCGATACCAGAGTTCGTGGTGTTTCCTGGCCCAGCCGCGGCTGACCCGGCCGTGCACCATGGCGCTGACCGAGCCCTTGATCCAGATGCCGGCGTAGATGTGCACGATGATGCTCAGGATCAGCACGAAACCGGCCAGCGCATGCAGCAACATCGCCCAGCGTATCGCGGTGATGCCGAAATACTCGCTGAAGTAGGCACGCCAGATCACCAGCCCGCTGAACAACAGCACCAGCATGCACAGCAGTAAAGTCCAGAACAGCAGCTTCTGCCCGGGGTTGTATTTGCCGATGGGCGGGACGCCCTCCTCTTCGTTTTTCATCACCCGGTCGATGCGCCTGAGCCACAGGCGGTCGTTGGCGATGAAGTAGTTGGCGCGCCAGAAGCGAAACACCAGGCCAAGGAACAACAGGAACATCAGCACGCCCATGAACGGGTGCAGGATGCGTGTCCATGGCCCGCCGCCGAACAGGTTGCTCAGCCAGAACAGCGCCGGGTGGAACAACGCCAGCCCGGACAGCCCCGCCATGAGGAACAGAATCGCCACCAGCCAGTGATTGGTGCGCTGGTTGCTGGTGTAGCGCAGGATCGTTTTGTCGCTCATGGCCTGCCCTCCCCACGGGGATCGAAGGTATGCACCGACGGATCGACTTCGTGCACGGCGTTGTCCGGCGGCTCGGGATGTTCATCCTCTTCGACGATTTGCGGTCCGACGCGCACGTAGTGAAAGAACCCGGCCAGCACCGCCGCGCCCATGGCCAGCAGCGCCAGGGGTTTGCTGATGCCTTTCCACAGCCCCACCAGCGGGCTGATCGCCGGATGATCGGGCAAGCCGGCGTACAGTCTTGGCGTATCGGCATGGTGCAACACGTACATCACGTGGGTGCCGCCGACGCCTTCGGGGTCGTACAGGCCGGCGTTTTCAAAGCCGCGGCTTTTCAGATCGACGATACGTTCGGCGGCGTGCTCCTTCATGTCGTCTTTGGAGCCGAACACGATGGCACCGGTCGGGCAGGTTTTCACGCAGGCCGGTTCCAACCCGACTGCCACCCGATCCGAGCACAGCGTGCACTTGTAGGCCTTGTGATCCTTTTGCGAGATCCGTGGAATGTTGAACGGACACCCGGTGATGCAGTAACCACAGCCGATGCAGTGGTCCTGATCGAAATCGACGATGCCGTTGGCGTGCTTGATGATCGCCCCGGGGCTGGGGCATGCCGCCAGGCAACCGGGTTCGGCGCAGTGCATGCAGCCGTCCTTGCGGATCAGCCACTCCAGGTTGCCGGCGTCGGTCTCGTGCTCGGTGAAGCGCATCAGCGTCCAGGTTTCGGCGCTGAGGTCCTGCGGGTTGTCGTAGGTGCCGTGGTTATGGCCGACCTCATCGCGCAGCTCGTTCCATTCCGAGCAGGCAACCTGGCAGGCCTTGCAGCCAATGCATTTGGTGGTATCGATCAGCTTGGCGACTTCTTCCATGCCGCGCACAGAGGGCGCGGGTGTGGTGGTGGCCGAGCGGGCAATGATGTCTTGGCTGGCCATTTAGACTTTCTCCACGTTGACCAGGAATGACTTGGATTCCGGGGTCTGTGTGTTGCCATCGCCGAGGAACGGCACCAGGGTGTTGGTCAGGTAACCGTGTCGCGTGAGCCCGGTAAAGCCCCAGTGCAGCGGAATGCCGATCTGGTGCACCACCTGGTTGTTGACCTGCAACGGACGAATCCGCTTGGTCACCACCGCCACCGCTTCGATGAAGCCACGCTTGCTGCTGACCCGCACCCTGTCGCCTGCGACTATGCCTTTTTCCTTGGCCAGCACTTCACCGATCTCGACGAACTGCTCCGGTTGGGTAATCGCGTTGAGCTTGCAATGCTTGCTCCAGAAGTGGAAATGCTCGGTCAGCCGGTAACTGGTGGCGGCATACGGGTAATCCTTGGCCACGCCGAGGGAGTCCCACACCGAATCGAAGATCCGCGCTGCCGGGTTGCTGGTGGCTTTCTTGTTTTGCGGGTGCAGTGGATTGATGCCGATCGGGGTCTCGAACGGCTCGTAGTGCTCGGGGAATGGCCCCTCGTTCATCTTGTCGACGGCGAAGAATCGCGCCACGCCTTCGGGGTTCATGATGAACGGATTCATCCCCGCTTCCGGCGGCACGTCGGCCTTGTAGTCCGGCACATCGGTGCCGGCCCAGGCTTTGCCGTTCCACCACACCAGGCGTTTTTTCGGATCCCATGGCTTGCCTTGCGGGTCCGCCGAGGCGCGGTTGTAGAGAATCCGCCGGTTGGCCGGCCAGGCCCAGGCCCAGCCCTGATGCTGGTGCATGCCATACGGATCGTTGTTGTCGCGGCGGGCCATCTGGTTGCCCTGTTCGGTCCAGCTGCCACAGAAAATCCAGCAACCGGACGCCGTACTGCCGTCATCCTTGAGCTGGCCGAAACCGGCCAGTTGCGTATTGGCCTTGATCGCCGCACCGGTGGCGTCGGTGAAGTCGGTCGTCGCCGAGCCGTTGATTTCCTTGGCCAGTTCCTCTGGCGAAGGTTCGTCGGGGATCTTGTACGGCCACGTCAACTTGAGCAGCGGGTCGGGATACTTGCCGCCATCGGCCTGATAACGCTGGCGCAGACGCAGGAACAATTCGCTCATGATCCGCACGTCGGTGCGCGCTTCGCCAGGGCCGTCGGCGCCTTTCCAGTGCCATTGCAGCCAGCGGCTGCTGTTGACCAGCGAACCGTCCTCCTCGGCAAAACAGGTGGTGGGCAGGCGGATCACTTCGGTCTGGATGTCGGCGCTGTTCACGTCGTTGTACGGCCCGACCTTTTGCCAGAACTCGGAAGTCTCAGTGGCCAGTGGGTCCATCACCACCAGCCATTTCAACTTGGCCAGAGCCGCCATCACGCGGTTTTTATCGGGCAGCGCGGCGATAGGGTTGAAGCCCTGGCACATGTAGCCGTTTACCTTGCCTTGCCCCATCAGGTCGAACACCTTGAGGATGTCGTACTGGGGGATGTCCAGTTTCGGCAAGTACTCGTAAGCCCAATTGTTCTCGACTGTGGCATTGGCGCCGTACCAGGACTTCATCAGGCTGACGTGGAACTTGCTGTAGTTCTGCCAGTAGGACAGTTGCCCAGGCCGCAACGGCTTCTGCGTGCGCTTGACGATGTAGGCGTTGTAATCCTGTTCGGCATCGCCAGGTAGCGTGAGGTAACCCGGCAGCGAGTTGGACAACAGCCCCAGGTCGGTCAGCCCCTGGATATTGGAGTGCCCGCGCAAGGCGTTCACGCCGCCGCCCGGCATGCCAACGTTGCCCAGCAACAGTTGCACCATCGCCGCGCTGCGAATCATCTGCGCGCCAATCGAGTGCTGGGTCCAGCCCAACGCATAGAGGATGGTCATGGTCTTGCCCGGTTGCGAGCAAGTAGCGATTTCCTCCCAGATTTTCTGCATGGCATCGACCGGCATGCCGCAGATCTGGCTCGCCAGTTCCTTGGTGTAACGGCTGTAATGCTGCTTCATCAACTGATAGACGCAGCGCGGGTCCTGCAGGGTCGGGTCGACCTTGGCAAAACCGTCTTCACCCAGCTCATAGCCCCAACCGGATTTGTCGGTGTAGAGACGCTTGGCCGCGTCGTAGCCGCTGAAAATCCCGTCCTCGAAGCCATAACCGGCTTTGACGATGAACGACACGTCGGTGTAGTTGCGCACGTACTCGTGCTGGATCTTGTCCTCGGTCAGCAGGTAGTTGATCAGCCCGCCCATGAAGGCGATGTCGGTGCCGGTACGGATCGGCGCGTAATAGTCGGCCACCGAGGCGGTACGGGTAAAACGCGGGTCGACCACGATCAGCCGCGCCTTGTTGTGCGCCTTGGCTTCGGTCACCCATTTGAAGCCGCACGGGTGCGCTTCTGCTGCGTTGCCGCCCATCACCAGAACCAGATTCGCGTTGGCGATATCGGTCCAGGTATTGGTCATGGCACCACGGCCGTACGTCGGGGCAAGACTTGCCACCGTCGGGCCGTGTCAGACACGCGCCTGGTTATCGAACGCCAGCATGCCCAGGCTGCGCACCACTTTGTGGGTGATGTAGCCCGCTTCATTGGACGCCGCCGATGCCGCGAGGAAACCGGTGGTGAGCCAGCGGTTCACCGTTTGCCCCTGCTCGTTCTTCTCGATGAAGTTGGCGTCGCGGTCGGCCTTCATCAGGTTGGCGACGCGATCGAGGGCTTCATCCCAGGAGATGCGAGTCCATTCGGTGCTGCCGGGCTTGCGCACCTGCGGGTATTGCAGGCGGCCGGGACTGTGAATGAAATCCAGCAGGCCCGCACCTTTGGGGCACAGGGTGCCGCGGTTGACCGGGTGGTCGGCGTCACCTTCGATGTGGATGATGTTTTGCGCGACATTCTTCGCCGCATCGCCCTGGCTGTACATGATCAAGCCGCAACCGACCGAGCAATACGGGCAGGTGTTGCGGGTTTCATGGGTGTGGGCGAGCTTGAAGTGACGCACCTGTTCGGCAAAGGCAAGCGTCGGGGCCATGCCCAACGCACCCAGGCTAGAGCCTGCAAGGCCGATACCGGCGACCTTGAAGAACTGACGACGGCTGAGATCCATCGTGCACTCCTGATCAGGTGGAACCCGGTACATGGCCGGGCTTTTTCGAACAACCACGGTCGCGGCAGTCTGGCTGCCGACAGTTGAATTTTAGACAGGGCTGTCGAATTCGCCATGAGAACCGACCGTCGGGCAACGGCCATCCGCCGCCCGTCACCGTGCCCCCTGACCCTGTAGGAGCTGCCGAAGGCTGCGATCTTTTGATCTTGATCTTAAAAAACAAAGTCAAAAGATCGCAGCCTCCGGCAGCTCCTACAGAAGCAGGCTCGCTCCTGCGGGGATTGGCGCTTATCATGGCCGGCATGATTAACCGGCCTTTACGAGATTTGCGCATGACTTTCGATTTTGATCAGGTGTTCGACCGCCACCACACCGGCAGTACCAAGTGGAGCCGCTACCCGGCGGACGTGTTGCCGATGTGGGTCGCCGACATGGATTTCGCCGCGCCGCCGGTGATCATCCAGGCCCTGCAAAAACGACTGGAACACCCGATGGTCGGTTACAGCGTGGCCCAGGATGATCTGCGCGCGGCTATCGTTGCCGACCTCTGGAACAAATACGCCTGGCGTGTCGAGCCCCAGGAGTTGATTTTCCTGCCGGGTGTCGAGTCGGGCTTCAACATGGCGTTGAAGGCCCTGGTACAGCCGCAGCAGAACGTCGTTGTGCAGGTGCCGAACTACCCGCCGCTGCGCCACGCCCCCGGACATTGGGGCCTGAACAAGGTCGAACTGAATTTCGATGCGCAAGCCGATGGCACCTACAGCACGCCGCTGGATACCCTGAGCCAGTCGTTGCAAGGCGGTGGCGCACTGCTGCTGAGCAACCCGCACAACCCGCTGGGCAAGGCTTTCCCCCGCGCAGAGCTGCAAGCCATTGCCGACATTTGCCTTGAGCATGATGCCTGGATCATTTCCGACGAGATCCACGCCGAGTTGTGCTTCGACGGCCGCCAGCACATTCCGATGGCCACGCTGAGCCCGCAAGTCGCCCAGCGCACCATCACGCTGATGTCGGCGAGCAAGGCCTACAACATCGCCGGCCTGAAGACCTCGTTCATGATCATCCAGGACCGCCAGCTGCGCGAAAAGGTCAATCACGCCCGTTGCGGCATGGTCGACAGCGTCAATCCGCTGGGCATGGAAGCCACCCGCGTCGCCTACAGCGAGGCAGCGCCCTGGCTGGCCGAACTGAAGGTCTACCTGCAAGGCAACCGCGATTTTCTCGCCGAAGCAATACGCACCCGCCTGCCGGGCATCACCATGAACCTGCCGCAAAGCACTTACCTGGCGTGGCTCGACTGCACGGCACTGGGGCTGGACGACCCGCAGCAGTTCTTCCTCGAACAGGCCAGGGTCGGCTTGAGCGCCGGCCTGGACTTCGGCGATGACTGCAAGCAGTTCGTGCGCCTGAATTTCGGCTGCCCGCGCTCGCTGCTCGAAGAAGGCATCGCGCGAATGGAGCGCAGTTTGCGCCATCTCAAGGCCTGATCCAGCCCCTCGACAACCACCCGGATCCCTGTAGGAGCGAGCTTGCTCGCGATGAACGCCAGCGCAACGCGTTTATTCAGACAGAACGCGTCATCGTTTACGTCCATCGCGAGCAAGCTCGCTCCCACAAGTAATCTGCATCGCGCGGATGGAGCGCAGTTTGCGTCATCTCAAGGCCTGATCCGCCCCTCGACAACAACCGGGATCCCTGTGGGAGCGAGCTCGCTCGCGATGAACGCCAGCGCAACGCGTTTATTCAGACAGAACGCGTTATCGTTGACGTCCATCGCGAGCAAGCTCGCTCCCACAAGTCATCTGCATCGCGCGGATGGAGCGCAGCTTGCGCCATCTCAAGGCCTGATCCAGCCCTCGACAACAACCGGGATCCCTGTGGGAGCGAGCTTGCTCGCGATGAACGCCAGCGCAACGCGTTTATTCAGACAGAACGCGTTATCGTTTACGTCCATCGCGAGCAAGCTCGCTCCTACAAGGTTGTTTCGGGAACCGGACCATGAGCTTCATTACCTGGGTGGCGGTGTTGGGGGCTGTGTTGCTGACGCTGGCACTGACCTCGTCGTACCTGCGCTGGATGCCGGTCACCACGTCGGCGGTGTGTCTGGTGCTGGGCGTCGCCATCGGTCCGGTGGGCCTGGGTTTGCTCAGGCTGGATGTCAAGGATGCCGCCTCCTGGATGGAGCATCTATCGGAAGTAGCGGTACTTTTTTCGCTGTTTGTCTGCGGGTTGAAGTTGCGCTTGCCCCTGGGCGATCGCCGATGGCGGGTGGCATTTGCCCTGGCGGGACCGGTGATGATCCTGACCATTGCCGGTGTAAGCCTGTTGCTGCATTTCGGGTTTGGGTTCCCGTGGGGGCCGTCGCTGTTGATCGGGGCGATTCTGGCGCCCACCGATCCGGTCCTGGCCTCTCTGGTACAGGTCAGCGATGCCAGGGATTACGACCCGGTCAGGTTCGGGCTTACCGGTGAGGCCGGTTTCAACGATGGCATTGCATTCCCCTTCGTCATCCTCGGCTTGTTGTTTCTGCAACACAGTGACAATACAGGTGCCTGGCTCGACGGCTGGGCACTCAAGCGCCTGCTATGGGCCGTGCCCGCCGGACTGCTGACCGGTTACTGGATGGGGCGCGGCATTGGCCGCCTGACCTTGTTCATGCGCATCAAGAATGCCGACAGCACCTTCTCACCCAATGATTACCTGGCCCTGGCCCTGATCGCACTGGCCTATGTCGTGGCCGAAACCATCCAGGGCTACGGGTTTCTCTCGGTGTTTGCCGCCGGCCTGGGCTTGCGCCAGGCCGAGGTCAAGACAAGCGGTGACACCCACGCACCGGCCGAGCATCTGGTCCAGGCGGTGGTCGGTCATCAGCATGTCGAACCGGAAGCGGCCGTGGCCGGCAACGTGGACCACCTGGAAGACACGCAAGTCGCTGCCGGGATCATGATGGGCGACATGCTGTCGTTCGGCAGCCTGGTGGAGCGGGCCATGGAAGTGTTTCTGGTCACCTTGCTCGGGGTCGTGCTGGTTGCACACTGGGACTGGCGGGCTCTGGTGCTCGCCCTGGTGCTGTTCGGGTTGATTCGTCCGCTGGCGGTCTGGCTGATGCCCTGGGGTTCGCTGCTCAACGGCCCGCAACGCTGGTTGATCGGCTGGTTCGGCATTCGCGGCATCGGCAGTTTCTACTACCTGTTCTACGCCTTGAACCACGACCTGTCGCCTTCGGTGGCCACTTTGTGTGCCGACCTGACGCTTTCGGTGGTGGCCCTGAGCATTCTGGTCCACGGCATCAGCACCCAGCCGATGCTGGCCCGCTATGAACAGCACAACCGCCGCGTCACTTCATCGCCAAGGCAATGATTTCCACCAGGTTGAGTTGGGTAAAAGGTTTCGACAAACGCGGCAGATGCGCAGCAAAGCCTTCCAGCCGCTCGGCATAACCGGTGGCGAGGATGATCGGCACGTCCGGTCGCATGCTCCTGATGGCATTGGCCAGTTGTGCCCCACTCATCTGTGGCATGGCCATGTCGGTGATGACCAGATCGATCTGCGGCTCACTGTTGAACAGCTCCAGCGCCCTGGCACCGCAAGGCGCACTGATGACCCGATGCCCGAGGTCCTCGAGCAGCAGGCAGGTGCTGGTCAACACCAGGCTGTCATCGTCCACCACCAGCACGCGCAGGCCTGGTCCCGTCACGGCCGGCGCTGCGGCGACCGGTTTGACGGGGGAATCCCCGGTGGCGACCGGCAACCAGAGTTCGGCGGTGGTGCCATGGTCCTTCTGGCTTTTGAGGATGAACCGTCCGCCCAGTTGTTCAATAAAACCGTGAACCATCGACAACCCCAGGCCCGTGCCTTTACCGACGCCCTTGGTGGTGAAAAACGGGTCCATCGCCGAGACCAGCGTGGTTTCATCCATGCCCTCGCCGGTATCGGCAATGCTCAGGCAGACGTAACTTCCCGGGGCCAGGGATGAGGTGGCGCTGTCGGTCACTTCACGGTTTCTGGCGCTGAAGCTGATGGTCCCGCCGTTGGGCATGGCGTCACGGGCGTTGGTGGCCAGGTTCAGTACGGCCAGTTCCAGCTGATTGAGGTCCGCCAGCACCGGTTGGAGATCGTCAGGAAAGTGCGTTTCGATTTTCACCGAAGGCCCCAGGGAACTGCGCAACAGCCCGGAAATGCCTTCCACCAAGGCCGGTATCCGCACAGGTTCCGACTTGAGTTCCTGGCGTCGGGCAAACGCCAGCATGCGCTGGGTCAGGGAAACGCCGCGCAAGGCACCCTGGGTTGCGTTGTCGATCAAGCGGGTTATTTTAGGGTTGTCCGTCACCCGTTTGCGCACGATTTCCAGATTGCCGAGGATCACCGTCAGCAGGTTATTGAAATCATGGGCGATGCCGCCACTGAGCTGGCCGATGGCCTGCATTTTCTGCGCCTGGAACAAGGCCTCCCGGGTTTGCTCCAGCACCTGCTGCGCATGCGTGACGTCAGTGATATCACGGGTAATCTTGGCAAAACCGAGCAAGGTACCGGTGTCACCCCAGATCGGATCGACGATGACGTGTGCGAGAAACCGCGTACCGTCCTTGCGCATCCGCCAGCCCTTGTTTTCAAAGCGCCCTTCACGCCTGGCGATGTCCAGCGTCCTTTGTGGCTCGCGGGCCTCGCGATCCTCCGGGGTATAGAAGATCGAAAAATGCTGGCCAATGACTTCTTCCGGCAAGTAGCCCTTGATGCGCTGGGCGCCAAGGTTCCAGTTGCTCACGCGTCCGTCCGGCGAAAGCATGTAGATCGCATAGTCGGTAACGCTCTGCACCAGCAGGCGGAACTGCTGCTCGCTTTGCTTGAGGATTTCCTCGGCCACTCTTCGATCGGTCAGGTCGCGGGTGATCTTGGCGAAACCCAGCAAGGTGCCCGACGGGTCGAAGATCGGATCGATGACCACATGGGACCAGAAATGGCTGCCGTCCTTGCGCACCTGCCAGCCTTCTCCCTCGAAACGCCCTTCACCCAGCGCCGTGTCCAGTGTCCGCTGGGGCAAGCCGGCACGGCGATCCTCATCGGTGTAGAAGCGCGAGAAATGCTCACCGAGGATCTCGGCCTCTTCATACCCCTTGAAACGCCTGGCGCCGGCATTCCAGCTGGTAATGATGCCGTCTGGATCAATCATGTAGATCGCATAGTCGATCACCGCATCGATCAATAGCCGAAAACGACCGTCTTCGATGGCACTGACCTTGGTTCGATCTTCGCTCATGGATCCCACCGCTTCATTATTTCTCTGGAGTATGCGTCATGCCGGGAATTTGGAAAGCCCACCAACGCGGCAACAATTGTTTGACCCTGCTCTCGCCAAAACGGTCGTCGATCAACATCACTACCCCTTGATCCTGTTGCGTACGGATGACCCGTCCGGCGGCCTGCACCACTTTCTGTACACCGGGAAACAGATAGGTGTAGTCGTAACCGGCGCCAAAGATGGCGGCCATCCGTCGTTTCAGTTGCTCGTTCACCGGATTGAGCTGGGCCAGCCCCAACGTGGCGATAAATGCGCCGATCAACCGGGCACCGGGCAAGTCGATGCCTTCACCAAAAGCCCCGCCCAGCACCGCAAAGCCGACCCCCTGGCCGTCGGCGTGGAACTGGTCGAGAAACTGCTGGCGTTGCACTTCGCCCATGCCCCGGGACTGCGACCACAGGCTGATGTGCGGATGTTTCTCGGCGAGTAGCTGCGCCACCTGCTGCAAATAATCGAAACTGCTGAAAAACGCCAGGTAATTACCGGGGCGCTTGCAGAACTGCCTGGCGATCAGGTCCACGATCGGTTCGAGTGAGGACTGGCGATGCACGAACCGCGTGGAGATCTGGTTGACGATGTGCACTTGCAGTTGATCGGCATGAAACGGCGACTCGACGTCGATGCACACCGTGTCCGCCGGCGTTCCCAGTAAATCGGCGTAATAGTGCCGGGGGCTGAGTGTCGCGGAAAACAGCACGGTGCTGCGCGCGGCAGTCAGGCGCGGGCCGATGAACCCTGCGGGTACCACATTGCGCAGGCACAGCTGCGAGAGATTGCGCTTGCGTTCGAGGTCGCGCTTGCTGATGTCGAACAGGAACTGCTCATCGAACAGTTCGGCCACCCGGCAAAACTGCAGCATGTCGAAGTAGAAGCCTTGCAGTGCGCTGTCCAGCCCTTGTGGGTGATCGTTCAGGTAGTCACCGATGCTGGCGCTGCACGATGACAGTGCCTGAAGCAGCTTTTCCGGCGCCTTGTCATAGGCTTGATAGGCGCCGGTTTGCGCGTCATGCAGGGCATTCCACTCGCGGTTGACTCGCTGCATCGGCTTTTTCAGCGCGTCGGGTGCGGTTTTGCGCACAGCGTTGAAGGTCGCCTGATCGAGGCTGGCGCTGTACATCTGCCGACCGCGCTCCACCAGGTTGTGCGCTTCGTCCACCAGTACCGCGACCTTCCAGTGATTGGCCTGGGCCAGACCGAACAGCAAGGCGCTGAAATCGAAGTAATAGTTGTAGTCGGCAACCACCACGTCGGCCCATCGCGCCATTTCCTGGCTCAGGTAATAGGGACAGACATCGTGTGCCAGGGCAACCTCGCGCAGGGCGCCCTGGTCCAGCAGGCTCAGTTGACTGGCCGCCTGTCGCGCGGCCGGCAGGCGATCGTAGAAACCCCGGGCCAGTGGGCAGGACTCGCCGTGGCAGGCTTTGTCCGGATGTTCGCAGGCCTTGTCCCGGGCAATCATCTCCAGCACCCGCAACGGTGGCGCATCGGCACTGTCCAGCAACACTTGCGCGGCGTCCAGGGCCAGCTTGCGTCCCGGGGTTTTCGCCGTCAGGAAGAACACTTTGTCCAGCTGCTGCGGTGCCAGCGCCTTGAGCATGGGAAACAGGGTGCCCAGGGTCTTGCCGATTCCCGTGGGTGCCTGCGCCATCAGGCAGCGCCCTGTGCTGACGGCCTTGAACACCGACTCGGCCAGATGGCGCTGCCCCGGCCGAAAGTCGGCATGGGGAAAGGCCAGGCGCTGCGCCGCGAGATTGCGCCCGTCACGGTGGACGACTTCCTGTTGCGCCCATTGCAGGAAGCGCGCGCAATGCTGGTCGAAGAACTGTTGCAGCTGCAGGGCCTCGAAGGGTTCGACCAGGCAGGTTTCCTTTTCGCTGACGATGTCGAAATACACCAGCGCCAGGTTGATCCGGGGCAGATCCAGTTGGCGGCACATCAACCAGCCGTAGATTTTCGCCTGGGCCCAATGCAACTGCCGGTGGTTGGTCGGTTGTTTACTCAAGTCACCGCGGTAGGTCTTGACCTCCTCCAGGCAGTTTTGCCCTGGATCATAGCCATCCGCCCTGCCCTTGACCGTCAAGGTCTGAAACTGGCCCTCAAGGGCGACTTCGCTTTGGTAACCCTCGCTGCGCCGCGAGGCCACCGTGCGGTGCCCGACAATGCCCTCCAGCGCAGTGGGCGACGGCGTGAAGCGCAGGTCGAGGTCGCCGACCTTGGCGGTGAACTCGCACAGCGCCCGCACCGCAATGCTGTAGCTCAAGCGTCCTGCTCCGCCCATTGCACGTAGCACACGGCAATGGGCATCTGGTGTTCATGGCAGAACTCCAGCCAGCGCAACTGGTTGTCCTGCAGGCGATCGCCCGGGCCCTTGACTTCGATCATGCGGTAGGTCTTTTGCTCCGGCCAGAACTGGATCAGGTCCGGCATGCCGGCGCGATTGGCCTTGATGTCCAGCAAGAGGCGGTTGAACCAGTGCCTGAGATGCTCGGCGGGTAGGCAATCGAGGGCTTGCTCCAGCAACTCTTCGCTGAGCACGCTCCAGAACACGAACGGCGACTGCACACCCCACTTGGCGGCATAACGTTGGCGAATGGTCTGCCGATAGCGCCCGTCTTCGAGTTCGGCCAGGCAGGCCTGGAACAGTTCGGCCCGGCGGGCCTGGAAGTCTTCGCTGAGCAAATCCACCGGCCCGCGCTGGAACGGGTGGAAGAATGCCCCCGGCAAAGGCGCGAAAATCGCGGGCCAACACAGCAGGCCAAACAGTGAGTTGATCAGGCTGTTTTCGACGTAGTGGATCGGTGCCGAATCCTCAGCCAGATGCGCCTGAACGTAAAACTCGACCGACACTGCCGGATCGACTCTTGGTAGTTGCAGGTCCAGACGCTGCATTTCCCGAGGCGCCGTCCGCTTGATGGGCGGCCCGCCGAGTTTGCGCCGCAGGCGCGGCAGCACGCGGAGCAACTGCTGGTGTTCGGCGGCACTCTCCGGTGCTTGTTCGGCCTGCTCGGCCAGTTCCAGCGCCAACTCGAACTCCCCGCTGCGCTCCAGCACGCGAATGAGCCGCGCACGCGCCCCCGGATAAGCGCATTCGCGGTAGAGATCCAGGGCCATGGCGAAATCCGCGATGCGTTCGCAATACTGGCCCATCTGGAACAACAGTTTTCCGCGCCGACGTTGCAACCAGGGATTGTCCAGCGCCAGGCCCTTGATGCGCCCCGCCACCTCCTCCAGCGCTTCACCGGCTTCGAACTGTTGCTGGTACGCGTGCAGGAGGACACAGGCATCCACGTCGTCGCGGCTGCGCAAGCCGCGGGACTCGGCGCTGAACTCGACTTTTTCGTAGGTGTAGATACCCAGGTCGGCCAGCACGAACTCCGACCAGTCCTGGTACAGGTTGCCGAAGAACATCAGGCGCAGGCGATCGCACAACTCCATGATGGTCAGGCTGAGCAGGCGCTCATCCAGCCACGGGCACCAGTCGTTGAAGCTTTGCGCCTGGGGAAATTGCTCGCTCAGCGTTGGCAGCCAATCGGTTTTCCGGCCTTTGGGTTGATCGATGACGGAACCGAAGGACTGGAGGATTTCACCCTTGAGCAGCAGTTCGAACAGTTCCTCGACCGCCAGCGGCATATGCTCGTCGACCCAACCGAGTGTCAACAGCGGAGCGGCGGCGCTGAGGATATCGCCGATTTCGTCGTAATGCAGTTTGCCGGCCCTGAAATGAATGCCCTTGCGCATGACCATTCTGACCAGCAGTGCCTGCGATTCACGGGGTAACCGCTTAAACTCATTAATGAAACGCAGCTCGTCGACGCTCAGTACATCGGCAAAGCGCTGCTCAAGCCAATCAAGCACTTGCATGAAGTTGTTCAAGTAGTAGAACGGATCGTCGAGAGGATTTGCGGTCACTGGAAAATGGGCCATGGCGAGAGGTACTGGTTATGCATACAGATACCAGTTCCACACCGCGTGGCGCAATCGGAAAAGGATAAATGGAGGCGCTGTACGGAATATTTCCCGGGCAGTAGAACTTTCTGCCCCCTGGCGGCACCAACCGCCATAGGCATGCAGTGACAGGCGCGAGCGGATCTACAGCTTCAAAACGAACGGGAGGTGATCATGGACATCAAGACTTTGGGTTTACCCCTGGCCGCAATGGCCCTGCTGATGCTGGCCGGCTGCTCGACGCCGACGGTGGTGACCCTGCAGAACGGCACTCAGTACCTGACCAAGGACATGCCGAATACCAGGACCAAGGACGGGTTCTTTGAGTTCGAGGACATTTCGGGAGCGAAGGTGAAAGTCAGGGCCGATGAAGTGGCGACGATTCGCGAGGAAGACTGACGTTTCTCCTGGCACGATGTGGCAGGTTTCGAGCACTGCCTTACACTCGATAGACCCCGTGCGACCGAATGACTGTGCAACGCTTCGACACAGGCGTTGCAATACGGGCATCACGCATAGACTCAGGTGACGCCGAAATGAAAATGGTCATGCCACTTCTGGCCTCTGTGCTCGCCGTCAGCGCGTGCGTGACGGCGAGCCTTTGCGACGCCGCGACAAAGGCAAAGCCAAAACCCTTGCCAACTTACAAAACCAGTTTCGATTGCACCACGCCCCAGGCATCCACCGAAAAGCTTATCTGTCACGACCCTCAGCTGGCGCGCATGGACCTGGAGCTCGATCGTCTTTATCGCCTGGCGCTCACCGACGAACATTCAGTACCGCGCCCGAATAAAGTCGAAATAGACCAGCGGTTCTGGATGGAGTCCCGTAACCAGTGTGGTGCCGGGCCGCAAGCCAAGGGGTGCGTCATCGCCAGTTATGCCGAGCGTGCGTTCCAACTGCGCCAGGGTTCGGCCATTGCCAGAACCAAGGACCCCAGCAGGCTCTCCGAAGGCCCCTTGGCTTATCGTTGCGCAGGGTTCAACGCATTGGTTGCCGCGACTTTCTTTACGGTCGAACCGGGCGTGGTGTTCCTCAAATGGGCCAACTCCTCGGTGACGCTGAACCAGGTGCCGAACAATTCCGGAACCCAGTACAGGGGCAAGGATTACAAAGGCAGCTACAGCTTCTGGCAAATCGGCGAAGAGGTTTTTTTCCAGATACCCGGCTCAGGCCAGATGAGTTGCGCAGCCGAGCCGGTCGGCTGACAAAGATGGCAACGGGACATCCTGTCCCGATTGCCTGACCGGTCTTCAGCTGCCGGTGCGAATCTTGTTCCACACGCGCGTGCGAACCCGGTCGATGTTCAATGGCATGGCTTCCAGGGCAAAGAGTTTTCCCATCATTTCCGGGCTTGGGTAAACCTTGGTGTCGTTCTTGATCGCCGGATCGATCAGGCTGTCAGCCTGCTCGTTGCCATTGGCGTAGTGCACGTAGTTGCTGACGCTGGCCATGACGTCCGGGCGCAGCAGATAGTTCATGAAGGCGTAACCGGCCTTTTCGTCGGGAGCGTCGACCGGCATCGCGACCATGTCGAACCAGATGGCGGCGCCTTCCTTGGGAATCGCATAACCGATATCGATGCCATTATTGGCTTCCCTGGCGCGGTTTTCCGCCTGCAGGATGTCGCCGGAGAAACCGACCGCGACGCAGATATCGCCGTTGGCCAGGTCACTGGTGTACTTGGACGAGTGGAAATAGCTGACATACGGCCGCACTTTCAACAGCAAGGCTTCAGCCTTCTTGTAGTCTTCCGGGTTCTTGCTGTGGGGCGGCAGCCCGAGGTAGTTCAATGCGGCCGGCAGCAGTTCGGGACCGTTATCGAGGATCGCCACGCCGCACTTCTGCAACTTCTGCATGTTCTCGGGCTTGAAAATCAAGTCCCAGGAATCCACCGGGGCGTTGTCGCCCAGCACCGCCTTGACCTTGGCAACGTTGTAGCCGATGCCGGTGCTGCCCCACAGGTACGGGAAGCCGTGCTCGTTGCCCGGATCGTTGGTCTGCAAGGCCTTGAGCAATACCGGGTTGAGGTTTTTCCAGTTCGGCAACTGGCTCTTGTCGAGCTTCTTCAGTGCGCCGCCCTCAATCTGCCGCGCCATGAAGTGGTTGGACGGAAACACCACGTCGTAGCCGGATTTGCCGGTCATCAGCTTGCCATCGAGGGTTTCGTTGCTGTCATAGACGTCGTAGGTGAAGCCGATGCCGGTTTCTTTCTGGAAGTCTTTCGTGGTGTCCGGCGCGATGTAATCCGACCAGTTATAGATTTTGACGGTTTCGGCCGCCTGACTGATCGATGCAACCAGCAGCAGCGGAGCCAGGGTCAGTGTCTTTCGGAGCATGAGTCGATTCCTGTAGGTTGTTTTTGTTGGCAGGCAATCAAGGATCAGAAAATCAGGACGTAGGTCTTGCGCACGGTTTCCTGGATATCCCAGATACCGAGGCTGTTGGCCGGCAACATCAGTGCGTCGCCCGCTTCTATGTACAGCGGTTCACCGCCGTCCGGGGTGAAGGTGCAGCGGCCCTGGATGAAGTGACAGAACTCCTGGGCGACGATCTGCCGCCGCCAGCGCCCCGGGGTGCATTCCCAGACGCCGGTCTCGACGCCATCGTCGCGTTCGACGCTGGTAGTCGAAGCCACGGCCACGGGCGTGCCCAGGGGCACGGCGACCGGGTTGGATTCCTCCAGTTTCAGGGTTGCGGTGTGCTTGAATTGCGTGATGCTCATGGGAATACCTGTCGATATGGCCTGTCGATGAAGAGCGCGCCGTTTAGTGCATGAAACCTTCCATGAAACCGGCCACCCCGCTGGCCAGCTTGCGCCGCCAGGGCGCGGTAGCCGGGTTGGCCAGGGTCTGGTCCTCATGGACAAAGCTGCGGATGATTGCGTTGTAGCCGAGCCAGCGAATCGGTTCCGGCTCCCAGGCCCTGAGCGCGTCGAGGCCCCGCTGCGGGATGACCCACGGCTGGCGCACCAGATCGGTGTCGCGCCCCAGGATCAGGTCGGCCAGCGTGCGTCCACCGAGGTTGCTGGCGCCAACGCCCTCCCCGCCGTAGCCGCCGGACAAGGCGATGCCTTTGGCCCGGTCGCAGAGCATGTGCGGCTTGAAGTGCCGGGACATGCCCAGGTTGCCGCCCCAGGAATGAGTGATCTGCACGTTCTTCAACTGCGGGAACAGCTCGCCGAACAGGTAGCGCCGCAGGTCTTTTTCATCCGTGGTCAGCTCGAAGTCGTGGCGCAGCTTGCCGGCGAACTGATAGCCGCCACGGGCGCCAAAGATCAAACGGTTGTCAGCGGTGCGCTGGCCGTAGGTCACCTGGCGACTGGCCTCGCTGAACGCCTGGCCACGGCTCAGGCCGATTTCATCCCAGGTGGCCGCCGACAAGGGCTCGGTCGCGACGATCAGGCTCTGCACCGGCATCTGATAACGCCCCAGGGGCGGCAAGGTGACGGCGTAGCCTTCTACTGCCGGAACGACCCAGTGACAGCGCACCGACGCTTTCGCCGTGCGCAGGCTGCCGGATTGCCAATGGGTGACCGGGCTGTTTTCGTAGATCCTCACCCCCAGGCGCTCCACCATCCGGGCCAGCCCGCGTACCAGCTTGGCCGGGTGGATGGTCGCCACGTGCGGCGCATAGATGCCGCCATAGGGTTTGGCAACGCGAATCTGCTGTGCCAGTTGTTCCGGGCTCAGCCAGCGATAGTGGTTGTCGTCGAGGCCCTGGCGATGGAGATCGTCCAGGTAGTGACGCAGGCTGGTCGCCTGCTCCGGATAACGCGCAGCGCAATACAGCACTCCACCTTTACGGAAATCGCAGTCGATACCCTCACGTTCGAGGACAATCTCCACTTCATCCGGAATGCCATGCAACAAATCGTAGGAAGCGCGGCGCTCCTGGGCCGGCAGACCGGCCAGCAGGCGGTCTTCACCCAGCAAGTTGCCCATCAGCCAGCCGCCATTGCGCCCCGACGCGCCGAAACCGGCGGTCTGCGCTTCGACAATGGCGATGTTCAGCTGCGGTTTCTGCTGCTTGAGGTAGTACGCGGTCCAGAGACCGGTGTAGCCCGCGCCGATGATCGCCACGTCCACATCCAGGTCCCGCTCCAGCGCCGGACGCGCCAACAAAGGCTCGTCGAGTTGGTCCATCCACAAACTGATAGTGCGCCACGCCGGCATGCAAGACTCCGCCACTGAAAAACTTCGATGGCGTCGATCCTAGTGCGTGGGCTCAGGCGCTGTCTTGCGCGCGTGCACGCAAAGAAATTTGTTTGACGTAAGCCTTGGGTGACTGGCCGGTGTGCTGGCGGAAACAGCTGTAGAACGCCGACAGCGAATTGAATCCGGCGGCGAACGCCAGTTCATCGATACGCAACGGTGGCGTGGCGTCATCCAGTGCCGCGAGCAAGTGTTGCAGGCGCGCCTGGTTGACGTAGCGGTAGAAGCTCTGGCCCAGTACCTGGTTCAACAGATAGGAAATCTGGTTACGGCTGTACCCGCACTCCTTCGCCACCCGTTGCAGGTCGAGCTCCGGGTCAAGATACGGCTGCTGGCGCTGGAAATACTGCTGCAGGTCATCGGCCATGAAGCTCAACTGGCGAGGCGACAGGCCGAGCCGGCTGACCGCCGGGCGCTGGCCGGGGGTAGTTTTGCTGACGGGTTGCTCATGCACCAGCGAAGCGTATTCATTGACCCGCCAGATCAGCCCGTCCTTGACGGTGATCGCCTCGCTGGCGCGGAACGACACCAGTCCTTCACCACCGCGCAGGGTGATGCGGTACTGAATGAAGGCGGTGTTGCCGTCCAGTCGAATACGGTCGGAGTGCTCCAGCGCTTCATCCGCATCCCGGGGCATGCTGCTGCGCACATAGTCGCGCAGTTCGGCCAGGCCCATGACCCGGTTCTGGAAAAAGTCGTTGTACTGGACTTCCGGGTGATAGAGCGCCATGACGCCGTCCAGGTCCCGGTGTTTCCAGCGCAAGTGATAGCGCATGACCGTCTCGCCCGTGGCCTGGGTTTGCAGCGGGCCATCATCCTCGGCGTGCATTGAAAGTCTCGACGGAAAAAACCGAGCTTGCCCAACTTCCGCTTTGTCTTCAACGACTAAACGGATGCGGGCTTCGGGCCGCCAATATCAAGGAAGCGTGACCTGAATCAAAAAAATGGCGGCAATCGCCAAACGACCTGAAAAAACCCCATTCTTTTTCACATTCGGATGCTACTTTTAAAGACTGTCACTGGTTGAGCCATTGAAGGTTCTTCCCTCCTACCATGAGCTAAAGGAAGCGCTCGATAATGAAGGCGGGCAACACATGAATAGAGGGTTCAGTAAGGTCACGTTTCCAAACGCCTGCCAGCTGATGCGCTGGCATTTTCATCCCATGGGTTTCGAGGCGAGCATGGACGCGCCGGGCAGCATGATTGCCCGTCTTTTCGATCGTGCCACTGGCGAGACCATGATCGCCATTGCCGGTATTCCTTGCGCCACCGTCATGAATGCCGCGGATGTAGAACGAATAATCGAAGCGGTGGAGGATGAACTTGAAGCCTTCGTTCCACCGGAAGCCTTCAGGAGTTATGCCTGACGCCTGTCCACTCCCAAAAAAGCCCACATCAAGTGGGCTTTTTGTTGAGCGATGTTCCTTGTAGGAGCGAGCCTGCTCGCGATGGACTCAAGTGCGCCGCGTTTAGCCAGTAAATACACGTTATCGTTAACGACCATCGCGAGCAGGCTCGCTCCTACAAGGTCAGGCGGTGGTTTGACTTTTTCGATGGTCGGAAAAGAACGCCTTGCCCTTGCCGATCCGGTCGGACGCCTTGGGCATGTTCGCGGCCTGGGTGTCTTGTGCATCGACGTACCAGTAGCAATGGCTGACGGCACGGGTAATACCCACGTACGCCAGCCGCAGGATCTCGTCCTTCTGGGCATTGTCGTAGGGTTCGCTGTCGCCGGCCTTGCCCAGGCCCGCCATCCGGTATACCTGATTCTTGTAGGGCGAACTGGTCAGGTGTTGGCAGTCACCCAGCAAAAACACCGCATCGGCCTGCAGGCCCTTGGCACTGTGATACGTCAGTTGCTTGAGCCTGCGAGCTTCATGGGGCAAGCTCGAATCAACATTAACTACCGACTGAATATGCTCTTCTATCAATGACTTATCGCTACTTTTTCGATAAAGCATCAAGATTGAATCACCCTTTCGGTAATGCTCCATCAGGCGCTGCGCCATGCCCTGGTCATCACGATCGAGGACGCTCACCGGCAGCAATGCCTTGGGTTCACCGCTGGCCTTGGCTTTCTTCCCGGCAATCGCCGGCGCTGCGCGCACGATGTGCTCGGCGGCATCGATGATGTGCTGGTGGCTGCGGTAGTTGTCGCTGAGCATGACCTTGGTGGTGCTCGGCGACGGGAACTCCTTGTTGAACTCCATGAAGTAGCTTGGCGAACTGCCGCGCCAGCCATAGATGGATTGCCAGTCATCGCCCACACAGAGCAGCGAGGAACGCTGGGCACCCCGTCCGACGTGCATGGCCGGCCCGCGACTGCGGATCTCTGCCAGGCTGGCCCTGATCCAGGAAACGATTTGCGGCGAGACGTCCTGGAATTCGTCGATCATCAGGTGTGACAGCGGCCGCAGCAGCTCATCACTCAGCAACTTGAGGTTCTCCGGCGAATGCTCGCTGAACAGGGCGAACATCCGGTTGTAGGTCATGATCGGCGGTTTCTGGTCGAGCAAATGATCTTCCAGCGCCCGCCAGTAAAGGCTCAGGGCCTCGAAGAAGAACCGGTCGGGATCGTCCTTGGCGAAGCTCATCTGTCCCACGGCACTCGGCACATCCAGCCCGAGGTTTTCGATGAACCCGGCGGCGGCGACAAAGCAATCGAGCAACGGTGCGGAAGCGAGCTCGCCCTTGACCTTGTAATCGAAGCCCGGCCCGGCGCTGGCATCCCCCGCCAGCGAGGCCAAAACACGCCTTGATGATTCGTAACTATCCAGCCATATCAAAGGTTTACGGCAGAAAGCTTGAAACAGGGTGCGCTTTACTGCCCACTCTGCGCGCACCGTCAGCTTGGCATTGGGCCGCATGACCTGCGGGTTCTCCCGAGGATCGAACCCCAGCACCACCCAGGCGTCCAGCGTCGGGATGTAGCCGTGACAGTGGAATGTCGACCCGTTGATATCGAACGACTGGCGATTCGGTTCGATGCCCTTGATGGGCCAGGCACCGGCGCGAAACCACAGGTCTTCAATGGCGTCGCACAACTCTTCATCACGCTTGGCCGCCAGCTCGGTGACGCCCATGCGTTTCTGCACATCGGGGTGATCCCGCTCCAGTTCCTTGAGTTGCAAGGCATGCCGGGACAAAGGCTTGATCAGCTCACGAAAGCGCTCGTCGTTACTGTGCAGACGGTGATAGCAGGCGTTGAGCTGTTGGCGCTGAGCGTCGTTGATGCGCAGGTCGAACGGATTGCTGTCGACCTCCTCGTCACCCTGTGCAGCCCGCAAGCTGAGGTTCTCGAAGGCCTGCAAACGCTCGAAACCCGGAAGACTGCGCACCATCGGCAGGATCCGCGAGTGAAAGGTGCGCACCAGGTCCCGTGCCTCCTTGAAACTGATCGCGCGGCCCCACAGCGCAAACAGTTCGATCAGCTTGTTGATGAAGTCCTTGCGCGACTCGCGGGTGAAGGTCACCACCGTCATCGAACTCAGCTCGAAGCCCAGGTAATGGCTCAACAGCAAGATGCGCAACACCAGCGTGGTCGACTTGCCTGCGCCGGCACCGGCGATCACCGAGGTGGACGGCGTGTCGCTGAAGATCATTTTCCACTGTGCGGCGCTGGGCTGGGCATGGGCCGGCAGCAGCCGGGCGACATCCGCCTTCATGCGCTTCTTCAACTCGGCGCTCAACGGCAGGCGCCAATCGTCGAACAGCAGGTCATCGACATTCGGTGGCCGGTGTTCAGTGGAGCGCGAGTCGCGGATCAGCAGGACCTGGCGACCCTCCTCCAACCCCTCGAGCTTGCCTTCCCTGTAGCCGTAATCGACCCCGGCGCTGTGACCGCTGCGAAAACCGTCGGCCTGGCCATGCAACCACGACGCACGATGCTGTGCGTGCAGGCGGGTCAGGCTGTAACCGAAGAACCGGGCGAGCAGGCGCTTGATCAGCGGCATCTCGGCCAGGGGGCGAAGTTCAGGCGGAAGATCGGGGGTGTGTTGCGGCACGCGGACTGACTCCAGGGTGTGAGGCTGTTGAGCGCTATGGTGTCTGCATTTGCCATTGAGTTCTAGTGAATTGCTTATGACTCATTGGCTTATGCGATGAAGTGAAGGTTGGATGAGAGCGTTTCGAGCCTATTTCATATCAATTGATTAGATGGGAATGGCGCATTTTTTACGCTTTTTATCGATTGTTGCCTGATGGATGATGGCCGTCATCAACCACCGGTCTCGCTTCGTGGCTCAGGCGCTTCGCCCCATGACGAACCTTTTCTGGAGACGATCATGCTTGAACTCAGACCTTTCAAAACCCTTGGCGGTGCTCACCACGGGTGGTTGGATGCGCATCACCATTTTTCGTTCGCCGAATACTACGATCCACAGCGCATGAACTGGGGCAACCTGCGGGTCTGGAATGACGACGTGATCGCTCCCGGTACCGGTTTCCCGCAGCACCCGCACCGGGACATGGAAATCATCACCTATGTCCGTGAAGGCGCCATTACCCACCAGGACAACCTGGGCAACAAGGGCCGGACCGAAGCGGGCGACGTCCAGGTCATGAGCGCCGGTACCGGGATCGCCCACAGCGAGTACAACCTGGAAGCGACGCCGACCCGGATTTTCCAGATCTGGATCATCCCGAACGAGACCGGCCTGGCACCGTCCTGGGGCGCCAAACCGTTCCCGAAAGGCGACCGCGAAGGTTTTGTCACCCTGGCCAGCGGCAAGGAAGGCGACGAGCAGAGCCTGCGCATCCGCGCCGATGCGCGGCTGGTGGCCGCCAATCTGAAAGCCGGCGAAACGGCCGAATACCTGTTGGACAGCGGTCGTCGTGCCTACCTGGTTCCGGCCACCGGGGTCATTGAAGTCAATGGTTTGCGCGCACAAGCTCGAGACGGTGTCGCGGTGGCCGATGAGCAGGTGCTGCGGGTGACGGCTATCGAGGACAGTGAGATCGTGTTGGTGGATCTGGCTTGATTCACTGAGCGCAATTGCAAAAAAAAGGGGCGACCGTGTTGGTCGCCCCTTTTTAGTTGCTGCGGCAAACCCTTTGTGGGAGCGAGCTTGCTCGCGATGGCGGCCTGGCATCCAGCATTGATATTGACTGACAGACCGCTATCGCGAGCAAGCTCGCTCCCACAGGGTTATATGCAGCTCCAGTGGGAGTTACAGCGCTTACTTCGAGGCAATGGCACCATCCACCAGCGTTTGCGCCTCGGCCACCAGTTGCTTGAGGTGGTCGTCGCTGACAAAGCTTTCGGCGTAGATCTTGTAGATGTCTTCCGTGCCCGACGGACGCGCCGCGAACCAGCCGTTTTCGGTCATGACCTTGAGACCGCCAATGGCCTGGTCGTTGCCCGGTGCGTGGCTGAGGATGCTCTGGATCGGCTCGCCGGCCAGTTGGGTCGAAGTGACCTGATGCGGCGACAGCTTGCTCAACAGGGCCTTCTGCTCCGGGTTGGCCTTGGCGTCGACCCTTACCGAGAACGGCTCACCCAGTTCATCGGTCAAGGCACGGTACGCCTGGCTCGGATCGCGACCGGTCCGGGCCGTCATCTCGGCAGCCAGCAGGGCCGGAATCAAGCCGTCCTTGTCGGTGCTCCAGACGCCGCCGTCCTTGCGCAGGAACGAGGCACCGGCGCTTTCTTCGCCGCCAAACCCCAGGGAGCCATCGAACAGCCCGTCGGCAAACCACTTGAAGCCGACCGGCACTTCGTACAGGCGACGGCCCAGGCGTTTGGCCACGCGATCGATCAAGCCGCTGCTGACCACGGTTTTGCCCACGGCAGCATCGGCGCGCCATTGCGGACGATTCTGGAACAGGTAGTCGATGGCAACCGCGAGGTAGTTGTTCGGTGCCAGCAAACCACCGGACGGGGTGACGATGCCATGGCGGTCATGGTCAGGGTCGCAGGCAAACGCCACGTCGAAGCGCTCTTTCAGGCCGATCAGGCCTTGCATGGCGTGGCTGGAGGATGGGTCCATGCGGATCTGGCCGTCCCAGTCGACGGTCATGAAGCGGAAGGTCGGGTCGACCTGTTTGTTCACTACATCCAGGTCCAGACGGTAATGTTCGGCAATCGCCGACCAGTAGCGCACCCCTGCTCCACCCAGCGGATCGACGCCCAGGCGCAGCTTGGCTTCGCGAATGGCGTCGAAGTCGATCACGTTGATCAGGTCGGCGACATAGGTGTTGAGGTAATCGTGACGATGGGTGGTGCTGGCCTTGAGTGCCTGCTCGTAGCTGATGCGCTTGACCCCGGCGAGCTTGTTGGCCAGCAATTCGTTGGCCTTGGCTTCGATCCACTTGGTGATGTGGGTATCGGCCGGACCACCGTTGGTGGGGTTGTACTTGTAGCCACCGCTTTGTGGCGGGTTGTGCGACGGCGTGATGACGATGCCGTCCGCCAGGCCGCTGGTGCGGCCACGGTTGTAGCAGAGAATCGCATGGGAGATGGCCGGCGTCGGCGTGTACTCGTCGCCCGCGGCGATCATCACGGTCACGCCGTTGGCCGCCAGCACTTCAAGGGCGCTGGCACCGGCCGGCGTGGACAGCGCGTGGGTGTCGATACCGACGAACAGCGGGCCGTCGATGCCCTGAGCTTCGCGATACAGGCAAATGGCCTGGCTGATCGCCAGCACGTGCCATTCGTTGAAACTCAGGTCGAACGAGCTACCGCGGTGCCCCGACGTGCCGAAGGCAACGCGCTGGGTCGAAATGGCGGCATCAGGCTGGCCGGTGTAATAGGCCGTTACCAGTCGCGGGATGTCGACCAACAATTCTGCCGGTGCCGGTTTACCCGCAAAAGGACTGAGTGTCATGCAAAACCTCTGGAATAGAGTGGTTCAGGAAGTGAGTCGCAGTTTACTGGCAGTTTGACCGCAACGCGATGGGATCGATCCCACACAGTAGAGGTTGTTATTTTTTGTCACTCACTCGATCGATTCCAGGCGCAGCGCATCCCCCAGCAGTCCCAGCGCGGCCGCCAGGTTGTGATCGCCGCCGAAGGTATGACTCAGGCGCACATGCTGCCCGTGCAGACCGTGGAGGCTGAACAACTCCCCCGGCGCGATGACCACCTGCTGTGCCAGCAGGCGCTGGAACACACGGCGCACATTGACCCGGCGCAACGAGCGCACCCAGATCGTTGCACCGCCTTGCGGTTCGACGAAGTGCAAGGCATCACCCAGTCGCTCCTGCAACAACTGGGTCATTTGACTCTTGCGCTCCTTGAGTAGCCGTCGCAGCACCAGCAGGTGTTGATCGATGCGGCCGCTGCTGTACAAACGGGCGATGGCTTTCTGGCGAATCGGCGACAGTCGAAACGAACGCAACAGGAAGTGCCGTTGCAGCTCGGCGCTCAAGTGCCTTGAAAGCAGGTAGCCGTAGGGCGCTTCCGGTCCAACGATTTTCTCGAACGCGGAAAACACCATCAGCCGTTCAGGGTCCAGCACGTCGCGAAAGCGCAGGCCGCCCGGGTCAAATCCGAGCTCGCCATAACAGTCGTTTTCCAGCACCCAACTGTCATGCGCGGCCAACAGCCGGGCAATGGCCTGCCGATTTTCCTCAGGCGCCAGGCTGCCATGGGGCATGTTCAGGGCCGATGACAGCAGCACCAGCCGTACCGGCTCGGTCTCCAGCAAGGTTTTCAGCCGTTGCGGATCGAGGCAACCATCGGCTTGCACAGGCCACTCGATCACCCGTACGCAGGCGGCTTGAAACAAACGCAGGATCGTCCAGTCGCACGGCGATTCAACCACGACCGTGGCGTCCTTCAGGCCCAGCACGGCGATGAGGATTTCCAGGACGCCGCGAAGGTCGGCGCCGATGTAGACATCATCGGCGTGCCAGTAACGCATGGGAGACGTGGTGTAGCGTGCTGCCAGGGCGGTGCGCAACTCGAGCTCGCCGCAGGGTTGCGAGGGCGACTGCGGCTGCCTTGGATACTGGCGCAGCAACTCTCGCTCCAGCAGCAACAAGGGGCTGTCGAGCGGCTGCAGCAACGCCGGTTCATCAGCGCTCAGGACCAGCATCCCCGGACGCCTGGCATTGACATAGACGGCTTCGAGCAGATCGCTGCCGCTGTCCTGCGGGTTGTAAGAGGACACTGGCAACGCGTAATAACCCGACTTGGCCACCGAAAACACACGCCCTTCCTTCTCCAGCAGCGAATAGGCGTACTGAATGGTCGAAATCGACACATTCAGGCGCTCTGCCAGCTGCCGCAGCGACGGCAGGCGGATGCGTGAATCTCCTTCGGACTCATTGATCAGGCTGCCCAGATAGCGATAAACGGCCTGATAGGCGAAATCCGTTTCTCGTGGACCTTTCATGGCTGAAGGCCGACCGCACTGGCTGATAGTCCGCTCACCCTCAGTGACCCGCTGACCATTCATCCACCAAGGTGGTGCCGGTGTCAGGATCGCCCGCTGCCTCTTGCAACGCGGCGTCCTGGATCTGTGCTTCGGGCGCCCCGTCACCGCTGCCTGGCGCCCGCTCCATGCGATAAAGCCGGCCAATCAGGCTGACGGGCAATCCGCTGACATCAATCATCCATTGCATGATCTGCTCGGCGACCGGATGCCCCTGCATGGCCCGATGCAACTCGGGCATGGCCACCAGCATGCCCGGATGGCACTGACGCAAAAATCGCTCAAGCCCCGCACCTTCTTCGATAAAAGGCGCAAAGAGCAGACACACCAATTGTGCTTCGCTCAGGCCCAGGTTCTTTTGCGCCTCGGCCGCCGCGCGGGCACGCTGATCGCCCAGTGTCGCCGGGTTGCCGAACACCGCGATGGCCTGCTCGCACAAACGCTCGGGCAAGCGCTTGCGACGCATCATCACCAGGGCGCGTTGCAGGTACTGCTCAACGCCTGACTGGTAATCGCGGCCCTGCACGAAGCTCGCTTGCAACCCACGCACGTGCGCCGAAATCGACGCGCTGACGAATTCGTTGTCGCTGATCTGCGCGGACAGTTCGTCAGGCTGGAAGCCGAGAAATTCAGTCAGCAATGACCAGCGCTCTTCCAGGTTGCTGACCAGCAGGTCGTGAATCTCGATGCAGGTGGTACGACGGCAGGTCTCAAAACGCTCTTCAGGACGCCATCGCGCCTGGCTGTCATCGGCATAAAACGCCTGATAACAGTCGCTGCCCAGCTCATCGAGCAATGCAAACAACCCCGCATGGCCGGCCTCGCCCACGTGCGAGGGCTTGAGCCCTGCCTTGGTGGCGGCACGCTTCAGGCCGTCGATGAACTGTTTCTGCTGACGCGGCGTGTCACTGACGAGCAAGGCGTCGACACCACCGTCCCAGCGGGCGATTTGCCCGTAGAACTCTCCCGTGGCCAGGTATCCGTCATCCCACAGGTCGAACCCGCCGTGCCATTCCCGGCGATGGCCGATCAGCAGCAGGTTCACGCGGCTGGACTCACGGCCGGCGTCGGAGATCGGCCTCAGGTGATCGAACGGCAGGACTTCCCGATCATCGACCATCAGCACTTCGACCCGCGGATCGTCATAGACAAACAGTGCGCTGTTGGTCCGGTGCATGTTTCCCACGGCCGCCCGGCTGGTCCCGTTCAACCGCAACGAGGCGATGCGCAACTGGAAGGTCGCCGGGGACCGAGTGGCGATGGTCAATTGCGCCGCACGCAACAGCGCCAGGCTGTAGCAGTTGTCGCGAGCCCCGGACTGAACGGCCAACACCTTGTAATCACCTATACGCTCCATGCCTCCCGCCGCCACTGCCAGACGTTGAATCAACAACTGCAATGCAGTGCGCTCGGCACGGGAGAAGAAACCCAGCAATCGCTGCAGCACTTGTTGATAGACATAGTTCATCGCTTGGTCATGGATGCTGGTCATCTTTATTTACCTGGTACTCGTAAGTTCAATATCGCGCGGACAGCACATTGCGCTGGACTGTCTGCACGAATGGAGTCATCGACTTTATTGCCAAATGCTAGCAATTGATTTTTCTGGAAATCACTTGAAACAATCGTAACAACCCTTCTTGCGCACGCCGAAGACAAGGCTGTAGCGCCCGGCTGGCAAGGGTTTTCTCGATTGGAGACGAAGTCCTAGGAAGCGTCCGACAGAGTCCCACAGACACTTAACACAAGAAATAAGGAAAGAAGTTGTTGCTGACTCTTTGGCTGCTACACAACAACTAACTAAATTGGAGGTGTGCACCGAGGGCGCACATTGAAAAGTTTTAGCCTGACACCCTGCCATGACTCATTCCTTGAGATGAAAGTAATCATTCAATTATCAGGGCTTAGTGGCTTTTTAGAAGCTACAGATTACGGGCAAAAACCAGTTCAGTTGCTGGACGGGTCTGCAGATCGACGGTTTTTTTTTGCCCTTCTCTCTTCTGTAGGAGCAGCCGGTCGACGCTCGATTGCTCGCGATGGAGGTCAACGATGCTGCGGGGAGCCTGACATCCCGCGGTGCTCTCAGGTTTTTCGTCGGAACGCCGCCCGGAGCAAGCTCGCTCCTGCAGAGCCCGCCGCCATCGGCCATCCATGGCCGTACGCGGTTAACCCGGCATCCATGCCGGGTTGCCCAATGCTCAGAACCTGCGCTCGACCTCGTTGTTTGGTGGTGCACGCATTCCCCTGTAGGAGCTGCCGAAGGCTGCGATCTTTTGATCTTGCTTTTGTGATCTGGAGATTGCTGAAGATCAAAAG
>NZ_JBWKZB010000041.1:0-58373 GCF_059424105.1 Pseudomonas sp. GW456-E7
CACCACGGTGCTGGAGTACGACGACACCACGGCCCCCGAAGCGCCGGTGGTTGGCATCACCGACCACGGTGACGGCACCCTGACCATTGCCGGCAGCGGCGAGCCAGGCGCGACCGTGAACGTGACGCTCCCGGATGGCTCCTTCTGGGATGGCGCCCTCTTCGGCATAGTGGTGGATGCTGCAGGCAACTACAGCTTCAACAGCCCGGAGGGTAAGATCCAGCCGAATGGCAACGTCGTGGTCACCCTCACCGACGGTACCGGCAACCTCTCCGAAGAGACGGTTGTGGCGTATGAAGACACCAGTGCTCCAGAAGCCCCGGTTGTCGGTATCACTGACAACGGTGATGGCACCCTGACCATTTCCGGCAGCGGCGAGCCAGGCGCGACCGTGAACGTGACCTTCCCGGATGGCAGCACTGGCAGCGTGGTGGCGGATGCTGCAGGTAACTACAGCGTCGACAGCCCGGCGGGCGTGAGCCAGCCGAACGGTGAAGTTGTGGTTAGTGCCACTGACATCAATGGCAACCATTCTGAAAACACTGTGGTTGAGTATGAGGACACCCGCGTTCCAGAAGCCCCGATTGTCGGCATCACCGACAACGGTGACGGCACCCTGACCATAGCAGGTCGCGCTGAACCAGGAGCGACCGTGAACGTGCTGCTCCCGGATGGCGGCCTCTTCAGCGTGGTGGTGGATGCTGCAGGCAACTACAGCTTCAACAGCCCGGAGGGTAAGATCCAGCCGAATGGCGAAATCGTGGTCAATGTTACTGACGTTAACGGCAACCTCTCCGAAAACACCGTGGAGGTTTATGTCGATAGCATCAAGCCTGCCGCTCCAACGGTCTTGTTCACCAACAACGGGGACGGCACGATCACGATTACCGGCTACGGTGAACCACTCGGTACGGTCAACGTCGTGTTCCCGGATGGCAGCACCGGCAGCGCGGTGTTGGATTATTCGGGCAGCTACACCCTCAACAGCCCGGCCGGTGTTCCCCAGCCGGAAGGTAACCTGGTGGTCAGCGTGATCGACCGCAACGGCAATACCTCGGATGACACCGTGGTGTTTGTCGACATCGTCGCTCCAGACGCACCGGCCTTCAACGCTCTGGCAGGAATCCTTGATCACGGCACACCTGTGTTGAGCGGTATGGCAGAGGCGGGCGCAACGATTGTCATCTACGACAACGGCTCGGAAATCGACCGCGTTATAGTGGCTGAAGATGGCAGTTGGTCGTACACGCCATCACCTGTGTTGAGTAATGGTGTACATCAGTTGTCCGTTGAAGCGGTAGATGAAGCGGGTAACGTTTCTGTGCGGACGGAGCAACTGATCGAGGTTGACACCACTGCACCCACGCAGACGGCTTCGGTCACCTCCATGACCAAGGACAGTGGTTCCGTTCGCACTGATTTTAATACCAACGATGGCAGTGCCGGACGCCTGATACAGGGCAAGCTGAGCGCAGCACTGAGTGGACATGAAAGGCTGCAGATGTCCACTGATGGTGGTGCCACATGGGTGGATGCGGTGGTGAATGGCCTGGACTGGGTACTGCAGGACCTCAACAGTCATGCCGGGAGCTGGTCAATTCAGACGCGCGTTGTGGATAGCTTTGGACGTGAAGGAGCAGCGACATCTGTCTCCATAACCATGGATAGTTTGGCGCCAGGTGCTCCGACCAGCGCTACCGTAATAAATAAGACCGCCTACATGGAGCTGACTGTGAACGGTCTAAACAACCCGGACATCAAGGTGGGCGACAAGATACTCATACATGGTGAGAATCTAGGTGTTGAGTACGTCGTGACGGCTGCAGATACGAGTGCAGGTAAGGCAGTAGTTCATGTGTTAAGCAATTCTTCGATCTACGACGTGAAAATCGTGGACTCATACGGCAATGCTTCTTCTTCCGTTAAAACAACTCAAACCGTCATGAGTTCACTCTACGCCTATGAGTCCAAGGGGGATGTCAATGGAAGCGTGAGGATGGATATAGGCTATTTGACTGCGAGTGCAGGGCTGGTTGGCATTGGGGGGGCATACGGTGGTAGTAAGACGACAAACTATCTGCACGTTGGCACGAGTGGAACAAACAACGGTTGGGTAGAAATCAAGCTCTGGCGCCCCGCGACCAAGTTCGCGATGACCCAGCTCAAGGACATCAGCCACGTAGGTTCTGTGGCGTTCGAGTTTTATGACACGAACGGTGTGTTGCGACACACTGCTTTCCCTTCCGATGCGATGACTTATGCTATGTACGACACAGGTGGAGTAGGTGCACCAATTGATCGCGTGAAAATTGTCGTAACGGGGGAGACGGGAGGGTTTAATTCGGGCTTGACGAATATCACTTATATTGCACCGTCCGACATCATAGAAATCACCAAAGACTTTGCCTACGTGGGCACTGCGGCTGACGACACGTTCAGCCTTTCGTATAGCGAGTGGCTTAGTGGGGTCGCCGGTTCGGTGGATGGCGGCGGTGGGACCGATGTTCTGCGGATCAAGGGCGCCCTGCAGACATTTGATCTGACCGCGCTTGGCAACAAGATTAGCTCCGTCGAAGTGATCGACATCACCGGCACGGGTGACAACACGCTCAAGCTGTCACTGGGTGATGTACTGGGTCAGGGCAGCATGGACCTGTTCCATGCCAGTGGCGATGTCCAGATGATGGTCAAAGGCAACGCCGGCGATGTGGTTATGCTCGATGATCTGCTGCCCAATGGCATGGATCCAGGTGATTGGGCCAATACTGGGTCGGTGGATGTAGGGGGCGTAACCTACGCCAGCTACCAGCACTCTACGATGGATGCAGAACTGTTGGTTCAGCAGGGGGTGACGGTGAATCTGGTCTGATACCTGTTGTTGATTTGCCAATGCTGTAGCAATTGACCGCGGGTAGGTTCCCTACTCGCGGTCATAAGATGTTCCCCACACCCTGCGAGGGCCAGTCTTTCGCAGGGTGTTTTATTTGGAGGGGCGGAAGCATGAACAAGCCTGCACTTCGTTGCATTCCCTTCGCCAGGCCTCAATGATCACCTTGGAGTGTGGTAAACTAATGAACCAGTGCTCCTTCAGGCATTCATCACGAAGCGTCCATTAAACGATTCAATGTAAGCTTTTTGGTTGAATTTTCCTGGTTCAATTAGAGATAGCTGCACACCACATGATGGACCCGTGTCTGCATAGCGCGGCCACAGAACTCCTTGCCGTTATCTGTGCGGAGGGTTTTGGGCGGGCCACGTGACATAGCGAGGCGATAAGGATACGTGTCGAAGAGTGCTCACCAATCGCTCGCTCCGGCAAGATGGCGACAGCCGCATGGTTGGCATCATCCACTACGGTTAGACTATTGATGACCCGCCCCTTAGCCGTGCGATCAAACACAAAGTCCATCGATCATACTGAATTAGCAGTTTGTGAACGGCCCAGTGGTTGCCGATCCGCAATCGGTATCTTCTTGCGTTTGCGCCTCTTTACCTGCAGGCGAGCATCGGCATAAAGACGTTCAACCCGCTTGTTGTTGACCTGTTCGCCTGCCTGCCGCAGCTTCAGATAGATCATCGCTGCACCAAAGCGACGATACCGATGTGCCAGCGCTACGATGTGAATCGCCCCGGCTTTCGTTTTACACACTCTGGGCCGTTAGCTGCCTGTTGTGAGCGGCTGAAAACGATTGTTGCCCTTCGCCATTGGCAGCAACCGCCGATTGCTACCTGTGTGAGAGGTTGTGAATGGCGCTCAAGTCGAGCACGTCAGCTACGGGGCTGTGCATGATGGCAACTCGACGAAAGGGGGACTGGGAAGGGAAATTGTGTAAGCAGACGTGGGGCAAGTGCCTTGCTGGGCAACAAAACTAACCCCCTGGTGCGCACTAAGGGACAGGTCCCGCCCGAGGCGTGGGGCTATTCTCAAGCCGAATCCTAGCATGAGAATGAGGGCAGGCCAAAGGGATCAGCCGCTATCGATAGCCAGCGCCCATTGCTGCCGGTGGCGATGGTCAAAAACGGCCAGTGACATCCTGCATGGCGGCCGCTTCTGCTTGGTGTCGTAAAGGTTTGGCAGTGGCTCCGGACTCGGATTTCACATAATGGCGTGTAAAAAAACGTTTTCACCAGTCAATGACAGGCAGTTTGGACACGCCGATTTTTCGGAAGAATCGGTCGGTTGCTGCCGACGGTGATCCCAGAACCCTAGGTCAGCAAGAAGCGAGGTGATTGAGCTCAAGCTCAACACGCTTCAAAAGCGCGGATACATCTTCCCCCTCCAATAAGTAACTTTTTGCCAAAAGAGTAATAGGACGGATGCCTAAGGCCTTCGCGAGATCTTCAACCTTTTCGATTGAAGGGCTTTTCTTCCCATTCTCAACCTCACTTACATACGCTTGGCTGGGGGCTAGCGTTTCCTGCGACAGACCCATGCGCAGTCGACTTTTTCTTAGCGCTAATCCAAACGCGATCTTCCGTTCCATTTGTACAACTCACAAAAGGAACGATGAAGCCGGTCAAGCACGGAAAGGACTATATTCGATAGCGATATTATGACGACGGAGGTGCACCGTGTTCCGCACTTATGACTGGGCTGAGGCCATTTCAGTCCCTTTTTTCGAGGATGATTTTCGCGTTTGGACATATGTCGAGTACGACGTCGGCGGGGTTTGGTTTCACGTCCAGATCGAGGAACGTGAATGCACAAGATGGCGTCGTTTCAATCTCATGATCAGCGGTGAATTCGCTTTGCGGTCTTTGATTGCACGACAGTCTGAACATCTAGCAGTAGTCGACGTTCAGCTAGTTAGCTCTAGTGAGGTCAACAACAGCGGGCGACTACTGATGAAGTCACTAGTGAAAGCTGAACGACTGTTCCATAAAAGTAAGAATGGCATTCTTTACGAGGTCGACAGTGGTAAGTGCTACCCAGTAGGCGATCCAACTATTGATCCAGCTCGGTCTGATGGCTATGACCTGATTTTTGATTCATCCATGTGTCTAGATTCTCAGTTTTTCGACCACAAAAAATAGTGTAAATACAAGGTGAAATTAGATTTTATTGTCCGTAAATCGTCTATATCGGGTAGAGCGTCCAAAAAACTAGCTTTATGCGCAATTATGAAAAAATTCATAATTTGGCTCGAGAGACGTCTGAGGCGGCAAAAGGCAGGGTGTGCAGGGCGTGGGGGAAACAGTATGGATAAAAAATATCCCCATGACCTCTTGGTCCATCAGGACAATTGAATCGCCGCGGATAGCCGCCTCCCTGCCGAAAGCACTTTTTCAGTTATAGGCTTCAACAACTCTAAACAGCTCATAGATTCTCCAGGGAGCGTCCTCCAATCTAATATGCAACGCTCACAAAGCCTTGACCACGAACGAGCATTTTTATATTTGACCGGAAGTGTGCGTTTCTCCGCCAGTCGCGTTGCGTTCGTCCACCGAGCAAACCGGATAAAATCGCCGGCGATCAATGATGATGGGTGACCATGTGCAGTTGCGCAGCTTGCGAATTCGACCTATTTCTGCGGCTTCCTTGATGGCAGGTCCACTACCTCAAGGTTGCTTAATTTAGCCTTGAGTACACGGTTCTCGTCCAAAAGCACTTCATTGACGAACCTGAGCTTGATGACTTTGGCCCGCAATTGCTCGATATCATGACGGTGGGCTACGGACTCTTGCGGTACGCAATTAAGTCTTGTTGTTTCACATCACGCATGGCGCGACTGGAGCGATCTTGAACCTCTCGGATATGCGGAAAAACCACCTTGGTTTGGTTGGGTTTTTTTTCTTTTTTTGCATTGATTGACACGCTAAAGCGCTTTCATGTCAGGTCATCGTGACAACGTGTCAATGCATTGTGACAAATGGGGGGTTCGACGGGCATCAGGCTGTTATCGGCCAGGGTTTCCAGGTAGTCGATGATCAGCGTCGAGTCCATCAACACCTCACCGTCATCCAGCACCAGCGTAGGCGCCTTGACCACCGGGTTGATCTGCCGGAATTGTTCGAAGTGGCGGAACACCGAGACCGATTGATGTTCCAGCGTGATTCCCAGGCATTTGGCAGAAATGGCGGCGCGCCTGACATAGGGCGAGTCCAGCATACCGATCAGCTTCATGGTCCTTTCCTTTATATGGCCATTTCGGGAGGGACAACCTTAGCTGAGGTTCGCAGCCATGCAAATGGCAGGGAAAAAGGCGGGGAAAATGGCCCCGTGCAGGCCGTTTGTCTTCTATATACAGCCGCTCGATTGAATTTCTTGCTATAAACGCACTCCGATTACCGCCTCAAAGCCTGCCGTAGAGCATTTTCAGGGCTTTGTCGGACAAATTCGCTGTCTTTTCAGTTGCTGAGGCCTCAAGTCGGCCTTAGACTGCCGCCCCTCGTAAATTGAGTGCCGGGTGGCGCTTGGAACAAACGGCGCCTTTCCGATGGCCTGCCCAGGTCTGCCGGAACGCTCCCTTATTCGCCTTAATGCACGTTTTTTTATAGAGATATCAATGACAAAGGACAAGTTGCTGGCCATGCCGGCGGATGACTACATGAATGCCGAGCAACATGCTTTTTTCTCCGAGCTGTTGCAGAACATGAAAGTCGAAACCCATGAGCGCATCGAACAGAACCGCATCGCCATCGAAAGCCTGGACACCCCGGCCGATCCGGCAGACGCGGCTTCGGTCGAAGAAGAGCGCACCTGGCTGGTGAACGCGATCGATCGCGACCAGCGCATGCTGCCTCAGTTGGAGCAAGCCCTTGAGCGCATCAAGGAAGACAGCTTTGGCTGGTGCGACGACAGCGGCGAGCCGATCGGCCTCAAGCGCCTGCTGATCAGCCCGACCACCAAGTACTGCATCGAAGCTCAAGAGCGTCACGAGCAAATCGACAAGCACCAGCGTCAGGCCTGATTCTGTGAGGCAGCCCTGTTGAACCGGGCTGCCTGAAAAGATCGCAGCCTGCGGCAGCTCCTACATTTGTTCCGTAGGGGGTTGCTGCAGGCTGCGATCTTTGTTTTCTGCCGTCTGCGATTTCCCGATTCTTCTATTGATCTGCTGCAACGTTCGCGACTAAAGGCTCATGGATAATGGCCTTATGCCGGCGTTTAATGCGAAGACAACAATTAGAAGTTTTCCGGGGTGACGATGATGACAAGAGACGGGTCTCTGGCTGCGGCAGTGCCTGCACCAGTGCTGTTGCCGAAAAACCGCTGGCTGACACCGACGCTGCAAAGCATCGCCTTGATGCTGTTGTTATGTGGCATGTCGTTGGGCGGTTGGTCGCTCTACCTTGGCCTGCCCCTGGCCGTCCTGATCATCTGGCTGCCTCGCTTGCGTTCGCGCGCGACCCCACAGTCGGCTTCCCCCGGCAACCCCGATGCCATCGGCGAGTTGACTCGCGATCTTTCCTACACCACCAGCCATAACGCGCTTTCGGCCGCCGGGGTGGCGTTCTCGGTTCGGCAACTGGCGGAAAAACTGCAATCGCAGCTCTCGGCGGCGGCACAGATCGTCAGCAACGCCGAGGTCATGATTACCACCGAACACGCCACCTCGCTGCTCAGTCGCCAGGCGCTGAGCGCCGCCAGCGAGGCTCATCAAAGTGGCGCGGTGGGGCGTACGGAACTGATCGAGTCCATTGCCCGCATGCATCAGCTCAGCCAGCGCGCCAGCAACAGCCGTGAACTGATCGAAGCCTTGAGCCTGCGCAGCGATGATATCCAGCGCGTGACCCTGGTGATTCAGTCCATCGCCAGCCAGACCAACCTGTTGGCGTTGAACGCCGCCATTGAAGCGGCGCGGGCGGGGGAGCACGGTCGCGGTTTTGCCGTGGTGGCCGACGAGGTTCGCGGGCTTGCCGCACGCACGGCGACCGCGACGGGCGAAGTCGGCGAGATGGTGGCCGATATCCAGCAACGGACCGCGCAGGTGGTGGAGCAGATCCGCCAACTGTCCAGCGACCTCGACACCGGCGTCGAGCAGGTCGAGCGCACCGGGCAGCACCTGGAGAACATTGCCCGTCTGGCGGCCAGTGTCGAGTCCCAGGTCGGGGAAATCGCCCAGGGCGCAGACACCAACCGTGAACAGCTCGACAGCCTGTTTCACGCCATCGAACAGATGCGCAGCGACCTGGCGGTCAGCGATCAGCAGACTCAGCGTCTGGCCCAGGCGGCGGTGCAAATGGAAGGGCAGGCCGAAACCATCAGCGAGCGACTGGCCGAGGTGGGGCTGGATGATTATCACCAGCGGATCTATGACCTGGCCCGGGAAGGCGCGAGCCGGATTGCAGAACGTTTCGAGGCGGATATCGATGCCGGTCGAATCAGTCTGGACGACCTGTTCGACCGCAACTACCAGGTCATCCCCCATACCAGCCCGGCCAAGTATCAGACGCGTTTCGACCGCTACACCGATCAGGTCTTGCCAGCGATCCAGGAACCCTTGTTGCCGCGTCACGAAGGATTGGTGTTCGCCATCGCCTGCACCCAGCAGGGTTATGTGCCGACCCACAACCATGCGTTCAGCCAGCCGCTGACGGGGGACGCGCAGGTCGATGCCTTGCAGAACCGGACCAAACGCAAGTTCGCCGACCGCACCGGGATCCGCTGCGGCAGCCATCAGAAGGCCGTGCTGCTGCAAACCTATACCCGGGACACCGGCGAGTTGATGCACGATCTCTCGGTGCCGATCATGCTCAAGGGCCGGCATTGGGGCGGTTTGCGCCTGGGCTACAAGCCGGAAAAACCGCGCTAGCAACCCCGGGTTGCCGGGTGATTGTTACAAATCCTGCAACTGACCTGTGCAGCGTTTTGCTGTTTCCTCGTCGAGAATTTAACTAGCATACCTATTAATTAGGTTGCTAATGAAGTTCGAGGTCAGCATGCAAGGCAAAGTTGATGTCGCGGTCATGATCGGCAGCGGCGTACCTGCCAATCTGCGCTCCATGGGACGCAAGGTTTGCTGGGTGGTGTTGCTCAATGGCGAGCGCCGGGGCACGGCGTTCTCCAGTCGCGACGAAGCGGAGGAGTGCAGGGCTGCCTGGTTGGCGCAATTGAACGCCGAAAGACCTGACAGCCTGCATTGAAGTGGTCAGTGGGTCTGATGCATGCGCAGGTTCAGGTCGTCGACTACTCGCGCCCAGTCTGCGTCTTCGCGTAGTTGTTCCTTGAGGAAGCCGGCCTGCTGCGGTGACCAGAACTCGGCGTCGATGAGCTTCTTGTCGTCGGGCAGGGAATGGCCGGCAATGAAGTCGTCGATCGCTTTCTGGCTCGAGTCCAGGCCGAGCTGGTCGAACAGGCCTTTCAGGTCGTGTGTCGGTGATTCCATCTTCATCTCCTTGCAGGTCATCAGTCGGGACGAGGGGCGAGGTGCGGTCTCCTGGTTTCGAGGGCGCCGCACGGGTGGAGTTCGATCACGATGTTCAAACGCAACACAGAGCATAGACCGCCAATCCGGGTATCAGGCTTTCAGTGCCCCGGCATCGACCGCCGCCTTCAGCTCCCTGGCCGATTCCTGGGCCGCGATCGCAGCGACATCCGGGGTTTTGAACCAGCGATCTTTTTCGACCTGGTGATAGGTCACGGTCTTGAGCGGTGGTTTGGCGCGCATGACAATCACGGCCTGGAATTCACCCTCGACTTCTCTGGCTTCACCCCGGATAAAAAACTCGCCGATATCAAATTCCGTCACGTTGCAGACTTCCCCTGGAAATACATTGTTGTTGTCAACGCCATCCGATTTGTTGCGGATTCGTTTTATTGGGCGGGCAGTATGGCAGTAGTTGCCCGTCGACGGCTGAGATAAGTCGACGGGCAGACCAAACGTTGATGAAAATGAGCGCGACGGGCCTGTCAACCCTGTGATTCAAGAAACCGGGCGAGGGCGCAGGCTTCGTTATGATTGGCTCGGAAACCTCTTACACAGCCTGTAGAAATATCCTTGATGTGAAAGAAGGCAATGCCCGCCATCACCACCTGAAAGCGCGGGCGGGAAGGGACATCGGGAAGCGGTCCGGAACGGCCGAACGGTCTCGGCTGCGAGATCGCTGTTGTTTGCGAGTCAGGCACCAAGGGATAGGCAAAGTGTGTCAGTGTGCACATATGAAGTCCTTTTCATTGTTTTGCCGACGTATGTACGTCGTTTTGGCTAGTCTTCAGGAGCATCGCTGCTCTAGAATCACCCTTATTGGTGGGTGAATGATGTTTATCTAAAGCAATTTTTTGCTGACGATATGTAGGAAATTTTTTTCTCTTGGTGAGATTTTTCCCCGAAGTTGATAGTCCATAATTTTCGGGCAGCAGGAAGGGCGTTTTCCTTCAGCCTGTGACGAACACCAGTCAGGACGACGCGAGTGACGTTCCAGTAGTCTTCTCAAGCTTCGTGATGAATGAGTGCACTGCTCATTCAGGACATCAATCCGGGTTCTCTGGCGACACCTTCGGCATTGCCGCTTTTTTGGCTGTGCGTTTGTTTTCGCGTACGGCGCCATTTTTCAGATGTGGGGATGTTTCCTTGGCAGTAAGTAATCTCGATATGCATGCCTTGTTCGTGCTGGGCGATTTGCGCGCAAAGCTGGTCAAGCAGTTTCAGTCACGTTTCGTTTACATCACCGAACAGAACGCTGAAGGCATTTACATTGCCGAAATCGACACCGAATCAGCCCTGGTGGTGGACGACAAGCCCGGACTCAAGCTCAAGGTCGGCGATCATTTCAGCGCCTCCGTGTTGCCCAGTCGCGAAGGCGGCAAGCTGGACATCAGGTTCCGCGACATCAAGCTGACGGTTTACGGCATTGGCGATTACGCCTTCGTGACCACCGCCGATGGTCAGGGGGTCGTGTTCAAGGAAGGTCACAGCGTGGTGATGGTGTTTGCCGCCCATCAACAGTTGCAGGAAGGCCTGACCAAGACCCTCAAGGCCGTGACCGCCAAAGTGGCCAAGTGGCGCAAGGGCGAGCTGGTGACCTTCAAGGCCAGCGAGTGATGACCCTGACCCGCGCCGACTTCCACGAACAGAACCTGGCCAGCGCTCAAGACGAAGCGCGGCGGCTGTTCGAGCACAAGCCCCTTCTGCAGGGAGCCTGGCTGAACTGGGTGGCGTCACAGCTTTACCAATTGCAACCGGCGCCCTACGCCAGCATGGTCAGGCGAGAGCTGACGCGTTTGCAGGAAACTTCCGAAAACTGATCCCCGCACCTCGAAAGCAGGAACCTCTACTACAGTCATTGGACTGAGTATTCAGAGGCTTCGCGGTCTACTGCCAGGCCATCCTGCTATTGCTGTGAACAGCACGAGGTGCAAAAGCATGAACGGATTACGACGGTTGCTGGCTGCTGTCCTGGCCACTTTCGGTTTGCTGGCGACACCCGCCCAGGTGTTTGCCGCCCAGGCGCCGATCCACTTCGCCGACCTGAACTGGGAAAGCGGCAGCCTGATTACCGATGTCCTGCGCATCATTGTCGAGAAGGGCTACGGGCTGCCCACCGATACCTTGCCGGGTACCACCATCACCCTGGAAACCGCGCTGGCCAACAATGACATCCAGGTCATTGGCGAAGAGTGGGCCGGTCGCAGCCCGGTCTGGGTCAAGGCCGAAGCCGAAGGCAAAGTCGTCAGCCTCGGCGACACGGTCAAGGGCGCTACCGAAGGCTGGTGGGTGCCGGAATACGTGATCAAGGGCGACCCGGCCAAGGGCATCAAGCCGCTGGCGCCGGACCTGCGCAGCGTCAGCGACCTGCCGCGCTACAAAGACGTGTTCAAGGACCCGGAAGCCCCGACCAAAGGGCGCTTCCTCAACAGCCCAATCGGCTGGACCTCGGAAGTGGTCAACAAGCAGAAGCTCAAGGCGTACGGGTTGGAGGACAGCTACGTGAACTTCCGCAGCGGTTCGGGGGCGGCCCTGGATGCAGAGATCAGTTCGTCCATTCATCGTGGCAAGCCGGTGCTGTTTTACTACTGGTCGCCCACGCCGTTGCTCGGCCGCTTCAAGCTGATTCAGCTGGAAGAGCCACCGTTCGACGCCGAAGCCTGGAAAACCCTGACCGACGCCGACAACCCCAATCCACGGCCGACCCGTTCCCTGGCCTCCAAGCTGTCGATCGGTGTGTCCACCCCCTTCCAGAAGCAATATCCGCAGATTGCCGAGTTCTTCGCCAAGGTCGACTTTCCGATCGACCCGCTGAACAAGGCGCTGGCCGAGATGAGCGAGAAACATACACCGCCGCGCCAGGCGGCGCAGGCGTTCATGAAGGCTCATCCGGACGTCTGGCGCGCCTGGCTGCCCAAGGACGTGGCGGACAAAGTCTCCGCCGCCCTGTAGGCGCTGCCGAAGGCTGCGATCTTGTCTGAAAAAGCAAAATCAAAGGATCGCAGCCTGCGGCAGCTCCTACAATGTTCTGTTCAAATCCCTTTCAAGGATTCCTGACCATGACCTTGCTGTTGGCTCAATGGCTGGTGACGATCTTCGCCGTGATCAGTCTGGTGCATGTGTATTGGGCGTTGGGTGGCGAGTGGGCGGCGGTGGCGGCGGTCCCGCAAGTACCGCAGGAGGGCAGCGCAAAATTGAGGCCGGCGTTCAAGCCACGAGGCTGGATCACGCTGGTGGTGGCCGGGGCATTGCTGTTGATTGCCGTGCTGGTGTGCTGGCGGGTGGGTTGGTGGCTGCCGCCCTTGCATCACTGGTCGTTGCAGTGGGCGATCAGTGCCATTGCGATCTTGCTGTTTGCCCGGGCCATTGGCGATTCGGAGCTGGTGGGTTTTTTCAAGGAGGTCAAAGGTTCGAAATTTGCCCGGCTCGACACCTGGGTTTATTCGCCGTTGTGTGTGGTGTTGGGGGCGGGGTTGTTGGCGGTGGCCTGGGTCTGATACAGCGACGTTTCTGTAGTGACAGTACTGGCCTCATCGCGAGCAAGCTCGCTCCCACAGGTTTTGTGTGCGCCACAAATCCACTGTGGGAGCGAGCTTGCTCGCGATGAGGCCGGTCCAGTCGATGCAAATCCTTGGTCTAACTACCGCTCTCCGTACGCCGACTACTCACCTCAGCCGGCACATCATCCCCGGCCATGCGTTTGCGAAACAGCGCCGCCCGGGCCAGCAGCAAGGTGGTCACCGGCACGGTGATCGCCAGCAGGATCGGAATCAGCCAGGCGTGCAGGACCGGCGCGGACTTGAGCGCCGAAAAGTAGATGATCGAAGCCAGCGCCACGCACCAGGCCCCGAGCGTCGAGGCCAGGGCCGGTGGGTGCATGCGCTGGAAGTAGTCCTTCATGCGCAGCAGGCCCGTGGCGCCGATCAAGGCAAACAGGCTGCCGAGCACCAGCAGGATCGCCACCGGGATTTCCACCCACAACGACAAGGGCGCATTCATTCGATCACCTCACCACGCAGCAGGAATTTCGCCAGGGCGAACGAGCCGACGAAACCGAACAGGGCGATCAGCAGCGCCGCCTCGAAGTAGGTGTCACTGGCATAGCGAATACCCAGCGCCAGCATCATCAGCATCGCGACGATGTACAGGTAGTCCAGCGCCAGGACCCGATCCTGGGCCGACGGCCCTTTGAACAGGCGGATCAGGGTCAGGATCATTGCCAGGGAAAACAGGAACAGGCTCAGCAGGATCGCGTTCGCCAGCAAGGGGCTCATTCGAAGATCTCCATCAACGGACGCTCGTAGGTCGTCTTGAAGTGCTGGATGAACAGCGCCTCGTCGTCCAGGTCGAAGACGTGCAACAGCAGAATGCTGCGGTCCAGCGCCAGCTCCGACCAGACTGTACCGGGCACCACCGTGGTGATCATCGACAGTGCGGCCAGGCCATTGGCGTCGCGCAAGTCCAGCGGCACCTTGATGAATTGCGAGCGGGGCGGGCGGCGACCGGCATTGAGCACGCCCCAGGCCACGGCGAGGTTGGACACCAGCACGTCACGCCCGACCAGCAGGACCAGGCGCAGGATCACCCCCGGACGACGGATGCGCACCGGCAGCGGACGCAACCTGCGCATCATCAGCGGCGCGCAGAACCCCAGCGCCGCCCCCAGCAGCAGATTGCCGGGGCTGGTCGACAAGTTCAGCAACAGCCACAGCAGGCACAAGGCCAGCGACAGCAAGGGTGCGGGAAACAGGCGCTTCATGGTTGCACCTCCTGCGGGATCGCCTTGGCCGAGGGGTTCGGTACGACGCGGGTGTCGAGCACCGCCATCACGTATTGCTGCGGGTTGTACAAGGCATCGGCGGCGGCCTGGGTGTAGCGCAGCAGCGGATCGGCCTTGAAGGTCAGCGCAATGCTCAAGCCCAGCAGGGCGAAGATCGGCACGCATTCCAGGCGTCGCAGCAGGGGCGATGGTCGTTCCGCCGGCGTCCAGAAGCGCTGGATGCCCAGGCGCGAGAAGGCGACCAGCGACGCCAGCCCCGACACAATCAACAGCACCAGCAGGCCCCATGCGGCATTGGAAATCGGTGTGTCGCCGCTGTTGCCCAGGCCCAGCGGATTGAGCAGGGCGCCGATCAACCCGAGTTTGCCGATAAATCCGGAGAGCGGCGGCATGCCGATGATCAGCAAGGCGCAGGCGATGAAGCTCAGGCCGAGAAACGCCATGGTCCACGGGATCACCTGGCCGACCACGGCTTTCTGGTCGTCGTCGAGGTTGGTGCCTTTGGGGGGATGCAGGGATTCCAGGGGGCGGGGCAGCAGTTCGGCTTCGTCTTCGAGCTGTATTTCGTTGGCCGAGCGCGAACGCTCGATCAGTTCGGCCAGCAGGAACAGCGCGCTTAGCGCCAGGGTCGAGCTGAACAGATAGAACAGCGCAGCGCCCACCAGGTTCGGCTGGGCGAAACCGATGGTCGACAACAGGATGCCCGCCGACACCAGAATGCTCAGGCTGGCCATGCGCTCCAGGCGTTGCGCGGCGAGGATCGCCAGGGCGGCGCAGACGATGGTCGCCATGCCGCCGTAGATCAGCCACTCCCCGCCAAAGAACGCCGATGCCCCGGCCTGGGCGGAGAACAGCAGCGTCCACAGGCGCAGCAAGGTGTAGACGCCGACCTTTGTCATGATCGCGAACATCGCCGCCACCGGCGCGCTGGCCGAGGAATAGGCCGGCACCAGCCAGAAGTTCAACGGCCACATGCCGGCCTTGGCCAGAAACGCGACGGCCAGGATCCCCGCGCCGGCGTGCAGCAAGCCCCGGTCAGCTTCGGACACCAGCGGGATCTTTACCGCCAGATCGGCCATGTTCAGCGTGCCGGTCACCCCATAGATCAGCGCCGCGCCAATCAGGAACAGCGACGAGGCCAGCAGGTTGATCGAAATGTAATGCAGCCCCGACGACACCCGCGCCCGGCCCGAGCCGTGGAGCATCAAGCCGTAGGACGCGGCCAGCAACACCTCGAAGAACACGAACAGGTTGAACAGGTCCGCGGTGAGGAATGCGCCGTAGAGCCCCATCAACTGGATCTGGAACAGCGCGTGGAAACTGGAACCGGCGCTGTCCCAGCGGGCCATGGCGAACAACAGGGCACTGACGCCGATGATGCCGGTCAGCACCAGCATCAGCGCCGAGAGGCGATCGACCACCAGCACCAGGCCGAACGGCACTTGCCAGTTGCTCGGCAGGTACACGCCGATGGAGCCGGGCACGCCGGTGGTTTGCGTCCATTGCAACAACGCCACGGCAATGCCCAGCCCGAGCAAGCTGGAGAACAGATTGATCCTGGCCTTGAGCGGCCGGTGCTTCTCGCCGAGCATCAGCATGATCGCGGCCGTCAGCAACGGCAGCAGGATGGGCGCGACGATCAGGTGGGTCATCGCCATCATTCCCTGGGCTCCCGGCCATCCACATGGTCGGTGCCGGTCAGGCCCCGGGACGCCAGCAGCACCACCAGGAACAGCGCGGTCATGGCGAAGCTGATGACGATCGCCGTCAGTACCAGCGCTTGCGGCAACGGGTCGGTGTAGTGCAACAGATCCTGCGGCACGCCGTCCTTGATGATCGGTTCCTTGCCGATGAACAGGCTGCCCATGCTGAAAATGAACAAGTTGACGCCGTAGGACAGCAGGCACAGGCCCATGACCACCTGGAACGTCCGTGGGCGCAGGATCAGCCAAACGCCGGACGCGGCCAGGACGCCGATGGCGATTGCGATGACTTCTTCCATCAGACGGCTCCCTTGGCGGCAACGCATTTAGGCTGGGCAGCGGTTTTGTGACCGCGCACCGATTGGTGGGCGAGGGCGGTGAGGATCAACAGGGTCGAGCCGACCACCACGCCGTACACGCCGATGTCGAAGAACAGCGCGCTGGCCAGGTGGATGTCACCCAGCAGCGGCAACGAAAAATGCCAGGTATGGGTGGTCAGGAACGGGTAGCCGACCAGCATCGCACCCAGGCCGGTGGCCGTGGCAATCATCAGGCCCGTGCCCATCCAGCGCAGCGGCCGCAGGCTCATTTGCGCCTCGACCCACTGCGTGCCGGCGACCATGTATTGCAGAATGAACGCCACCGACATCACCAGCCCGGCGACAAAGCCGCCGCCCGGTTGATTGTGCCCGCGCATGAACAGGTAGAACGACACCACCAGCGCCACCGGCAACAGCAGGCGCACCAGCACCGCCGGCACCATCATGAAGCCGAGCGCGGTGTCGCTGGCGTGACGCGGGTTGACCAGGTCGGTGACCACATCCGGTGCGAGCAAGCGTTGCTGGGCCGGAAGCTGCAGGCTTTCTTTCGGCGGGCGGAAGCGGCGCAGCAGGGCGTAGACGGTCAGGGCCACGGCCACCAGTACGGTGATTTCACCGAGGGTGTCGAAACCGCGGAAGTCCACCAGCATCACGTTGACCACGTTGCTGCCACCGCCTTCGGGCAAGGCGCGACTCAGGTAGAAGGAGGAAATGTCGTTGGGGGTCTGGCGCGTCAGCATGGCGTAGGCCAGCAAGGCCATGCCGACACCGACCACGGTCGACAGCAGCAAGTCGCGGATCCGCCGCACCCGCGCGCGGCGCAGGCTGCCCGGCAACGGCGAGACTTCTTCGATCCGTCGTGGCAGCCAGCGCAGGCCCAGCAGGATCAGCACCGTGGTCACCACTTCGACCGCCAGTTGGGTCAGGGCCAGGTCCGGCGCCGAGAACCAGACGAAGGTGACGCAGGTCATCAGACCGCAGACGCTGACCATGGTCAGGGCCGCCAGACGGTGATACTTGGCCTGGTACGCCGCGCCAAGGGCACAGGCGATGGCCAGCAACCACAGGGTGACGAAGACGATCGAGCCGGGGATCTTCGGCCGGTCGCCCCAGTGCAGGCTGCTGTGCAGCATGGGAATCAAGCCGGCCAGCGCGGCGGCGAGCACCACCAGGAACAACTGCATCTGCAGGCGCCGGGTGCCAATCCGCGGCTCCAGGCGACGGGCCAGGCGCAGGCTGGCGACCAGTGCCCATTCGAACAGGTGCTTGCCGTCCAGACGACCCAAGACGGGCGGACGGTTGAAGCGTCCGCGCTTGAATTGATTGCGCAGCAGCAGATAGAGCACGGTGCCGCAGGACAAGGCGATCAGGCTCATGATCATCGGCGCGTTCAGGCCGTGCCAGATCGCCAGGCTGTATTCGGGCAGGGAGCCGCCGACCACCGGTTGCGCCGCCGCCGCGAGCAGCGGGCCGACCACCTGCGCCGGGAAGATCCCCACCAGCAGGCAAGTGAACACCAGCAACTCGACCGGCGCGCGCATCCAGCGCGGTGGCTCGTGGGGGGTGTGAGGCAAGTCGGTCGCGGGCGGACCGAAGAACACATCCACGGTGAAACGCAGGGAGTAAGCCACGCTGAAGGTACCGGCGATCGTTGCCACGATCGGCAAGCTCAACTCGACCCAGCGCGTGGCATTGATGAACACGGTTTCGGCGAAGAACATCTCCTTGGAGAGGAAACCGTTGAGCAACGGCACGCCGGCCATCGAGGCGCTGGCGACCATGGCCAGGGTGGCGGTGAATGGCATCAGCTTGTACAGGCCGCTGAGTTTGCGGATATCGCGGGTACCGCTTTCGTGGTCGATGATGCCGGCGGCCATGAACAACGAGGCCTTGAACGTCGCGTGGTTGAGGATGTGGAACACCGCGGCGACGGCGGCCAGCGGGCTGTTCAGGCCGAGCAGCAGGGTGATCAGGCCGAGGTGGCTGATGGTCGAGTAGGCCAGCAATCCCTTGAGGTCGTTCTGGAACATCGCGCAATACGCCCCGAGCAACAGGGTGCAGGCACCGGCGCCGCTGACGATGTAGAACCATTCTTCACTGCCCGAAAGCGACGGCCATAGCCGCGCGAGCAGAAACACCCCGGCCTTGACCATGGTCGCCGAGTGCAGGTACGCCGACACGGGCGTCGGCGCGGCCATGGCGTGGGGTAGCCAGAAGTGGAAGGGGAATTGCGCACTTTTGCTCAGGGCGCCGATCAGGATCAGGGGCAACAGGATGGGGTAGAGGGCATGGGCACGAATCAGGTCGCCGGCGGCCAGGACCTTGTCCAGGTCATAGCTGCCGACCACATGGCCGAGCAGCATGACCCCCGCCAGCAGGCACAAACCGCCCGCACCGGTCACCATCAGCGCCATGTAGGCACCGCGCCGGGCATCGGCGCGATGGTGCCAGTAGCCGATCAGCAGGAACGAGAAGAGGCTGGTCAGCTCCCAGAAAAATACGATCTGGATCAGGTTGCCGGAGATCACCAGCCCCAGCATGGCGCCCATGAAGGCCAGGAAAAACGCGAAGAAGCGCGGCACCGGATCGTTCGGCGACATGTAGTAGCGGGCGTACAGCGACACCAGGGTGCCGATGCCCAGCACCAGCAGGGAGAACAGCCAGGCGAAACCGTCCATGCGCAGAACGAAGTTCAGGCCCAGGCTGGGCAGCCAGGAAAACTCTTCGCGAATGACGCCGCCATCGGCGATCTGCGGGTACAGGAAGGCGACCTGAACGCTGCCGATCAGGGCGATCAGGCCAGCCAGCAGGGATTCGGCGTTACGGGCATTGTGCGGCAACACGGCCGCCAAACAGCTGCCTATGAAAGGCAGAAGCAGTAGAACTATCAGGGACATAGGCTTCTAATCTGCGGAAGTTTGTGAAGCATCATACGTGCCAGCTCCCGGATCGCCAAACGCCAAGCTGTCGCAGAATCCTACACGGTAGACGGAAAAGCCCTGATTCACATTGTTTCCGGTAGAAGGGTTTCGCCTGTGCCGACGCCTTCGCGAGCAAGCCCGCTCCCACAGTGTCCGCGTCGTACACAAGTTATGTGAACGCCTCTGAACCTGTGGGAGCGGGCTTGCCCGCGAAGGCGATTTATATGGCGCTGCGGAACCTGCGGTTTATCGCTGTGTTTCCTGCTCCAGTTCCCGCTCAGACGCCGCCTTACCCTTGGTCTTCAACTCGCTGACAATCACCGCCGCCACAATCAACCCGGCCCCGACCAGGGCAATCGCCGGCAAGCGTTCCCCGGCGATGCGCCCGACAATCCCGGCCCATACCGGCTCGCCGGCATAGATCAGCGTGGCGCGGGTCGGTGACACGCTTTTCTGTGCCCAGTTCATCGCCACCTGGATCGCCGCACTCGCCGCCCCAAGGCCCAGTGCGCTGCACAGCAGCAGCCAGGAGAAGTCCGGAATCGCCTCGTTGGTCGGCACCACCATCAGGAACGACAGCGCCGAAGTGACCGCCAGTTGCACCACCGTCACCCGGCGCACATCGACCTGGCCGGCATAGGTGCTGATCAGGATGATCTCGGCCGCAATGGCCACGGCGCTGATCAAGGTGGCGATTTCACCGGGGCTGAAGTTGAACGACGCACCGGCCGGCCCGGACAACAGCATCAACCCGGTAAAGGCCAGCATGATGCCGATGCTCGGCATCAACCCCGGACGCCGCCCCAGCACCAGCCATTGCAGCAATGGCACGAACGGAACATACAAGGCGGTAATGAATGCCGACTGGCTGCTGGGAATGCTCTGCAACCCGACCGTCTGCAAGCCGTAGCCGAGCATGATCGCCACGCCGATGAACGACCCGGCCTTGAGTTCGAACAGGGTCAGGTCGCGCAGGTGACGCCAGGAAAACAGGGCGACGATGCTCGCGGCGGCGGCAAAGCGCAGGCCGACGAAAAACATCGGGCCGCTGACGGTCATCGCATGCTGGACCAGCAGGAAGGTTCCGCCCCAGACCATCGTGATCAGCACCAGCACGCATTCGGCCTTGCTGAACCTTGTGAAACGGGAGGAAGCCTTTGGAGAATTCACCGACGTCATGACCTTGCACGCTACTGGAGGGGGACGCACAATGCGCCGAATGTTGCGCAGTATACTGCCCAACCCCACTCAGTGAGCAATATAGTGCACAAAGATTCTACCCAACGGGCTTCGGTCCTCCAGCACGTCAGCCAAAATGTTCGTCGTTTGCGTCATGCCGCCGACCTGAGCCAGACCGCGTTGGCCGAAAAGTCCGGTGTCAGCCGCCGAATGCTGGTGGCGATCGAGGCGGGGGAAAAGAATGTCAGCCTGACCACCCTCGACCGCGTGGCCGAAGCCCTCGACGTCGCCTTCAGCGATTTGATCCAGGCCCCCGACGCCCGCGATCCCAGCCGTATCAATGAGCTGGCCTGGACCGGCACGATTCCCGGCAGCAAGGCCGTGTTGCTCTCCAAGGCCCAGGCCAGTCGCGAAGTCGAGCAGTGGGAGTGGTGCCTGCAACCGGGCGAGGTGTACCCCTCGGAACCGGACGCCGATGGCTGGAGCGAGCAGATTTATGTCTTCGAAGGTTGCCTGACCGTTATGCTCGGCGACCGGCCACAGAATATTGCGGCGGGTGAATTCTTCATGTTCGCCAGCAACCAGCCGCACTGTTATCGCAATGACGGGACGGTAGCGGCGCGGTTTGTGCGAAATGTGGTGATCTGAACAGGGAGAGCAGGATGGGCCAGACCTTGAACAATGACGCCGATGTCCTGATTGTCGGTGGCGGTCTCAGTGGCGCGATGCTGGCGGCGCAGTTGATGCGATTGCCCGGTCGGCGTCGGGTGCTGGTGATCGAACCCCGTGCCGAGTTGGGGCGGGGCGAAGCCTACAGCGCGGTGGAGTTGGGCCATACGCTCAACGGCAACGCGGCGCGCATGAGTGTCGACCCGGACAACCCCGACGACCTGACCCAATGGCTCACCGACTACATTGCCGGCGGCGGCTGGCCGGAGTCGGACCAGCAGCATGTGCCGATCAGCGAATTGTTTCCGCCTCGGGGAATCTTCGGCCTGTACGCTCGGCAGCGCCTTGCAGAAGCGCAGGCGGTGGGTGCCTTGGTCGGTTCGACGGTCGAGCATGTGCAGGCCGAAGTGGTCGATTTGCAAACCGATGCAGACGCCGTGCGTATGACCTTGAGCGACGGTCGATGCCTGCAGGGCGCTTTTGCGGTACTGGCCACCGGGATGTTCCCCGCCGCGCGCACGCCACAAACCCAATCCAGCGGCTTGAATGCGGCCGCCCTCGATCCGTGGGACGTGGCGGCCATGCAGCAGCTCGATGCGCAATCGACGGTCATGATCATCGGCTCGGGCCTGACCATGGTCGACGCCGTGGTGTCCCTCGAACAGGCCGGACATCGCGGGCCGATCGAAGTGTTTTCCCGCCATGGGCTGCTGCCCCATGTGCGGCGCCAGCCTCCGGCCTGGGTGGATTTTCTCGCCGAGGATCAGGACATCCGCACACCTCGCCAGTTGCTGCGCGAATTGCGTCGACACTGCCGGGACGCCATCGCCCAGGGCATCGACTGGCAGGCGCCACTGGACACGGTACGGGCACACATTGGTCGCTTGTGGCATCAGGCGACGGATGTGCAGCGTCGGCAGTTCGTGCGGCATGTGCGGCCCTGGTGGGAAAGCCATCACCACCGCTCGCCACCCTTGAGTGCCGAACTGGTCGAGCGCTTGTATAAAGAAGGACGGTTGCGTATTCACACAGCGTCCTACCAGGGCCTTGAGCCTTCGATCAATGGCGGGGTGAGCATCCGCCTTCGACGACGCGGCGAGGCGCAGGCCTGTGTGGTCAGCGGTGCTGCCCTGATCAACTCCAGCGGTATCGAATACGACTGGCGCCGGGTCGCGCGACCGTTGCCCCGGCAATTGCTCGCCCGTGGCCTGGTGCGGCCGGGGCCGTTGGCCCTGGGTATTGCGGCAGAAGTCGATGGCGCGGTGCTCAACGCGCAGGGGCTGCCCGCCAGCCGTCTGTTTGCCATGGGCCCGCCGTTGCGCGGCCTGTGGTGGGAAAGCACGGCCGTCACCGATGTGGCGAGCCAGGCCAAGGCGCTGGCCGAGCGACTGGTGCGTTAAGGCTGTCCATTCAACACACTGCGTCGTGCGCTGCACGCCCCGCACTCCCTCTGTAGGAGCAGCCTTCGGCAGCTCCTACAGGGAAACACTCTCCCACCCTGTAGGAGCGAGCTTGCTCGCGAAAAACCTGAGAGCACCGCGGGGTGTCAGGCTCCCCGCATCATCGTTGACCTCCATCGCGAGCAAGCTCGCTCCTACAAGCCGGGCGGTGTTCCGTTTTTCCAAGTAACCCGCCCCGCAGCCCCCCGATTACTGCTGCATCACGGTTGCCTGGTTGGTCGACCCATACTGTTGCACGGTGGCTGTCTGGGTCATGCCGCTCTGGTCGATGTTGGCGATGTTGCCGGTGCCGCCCTGGGTCACGTACGCCACGTTCATGGTGTCGGCCTGTTTGACGGTGATCATGTTGTCGCTGCTGCCGGACAATTGCTGGGTGTACGCGCGGTTGCTGCTGCCGTCCTGATTGAACTCAGTGCTGTTGCCCGAGCCCATTGTGCTGCCCATGGCCAGGTTGGTCTCGCCGCGCTGGTCGGAGATCAGGATGTTGTCAGTGCCGTTCTGGTCGAAGTACAGCTCGTTATACAAATTGTCCTGGCTGATGGTGGTTTTGTTGCCGGTACCGGTCTGGTTAGTGGTGACGATATGGCCGGTGCCGTTCTGGGTGAAGTTGGCGACGTTGTCGTAGCCATTCTGGTTGATGGTCGCACGCTGGCCGGTGCCGAACTGGCCGCCGGTCTGCGGGCCTTTCCAGTTGCTGGCGTAAACCTTGTTGCCGTCGCCTGTGGTGTTGACATTGAGCACCTGGTCTGTGCCGTTTTGGTAGGTGTAATGCACGTTGCTGTTGCCTTGTTGATAGAGCGCCAGGGTCGAGTTGGCGGATTCGTACTGGTCGGCATAGAGGGCGTTGAGGTTGCCGACCTGCAACACCGAAGCCACGTTGTTATCGCCAAAGCTCTGGTCGACGATGGTTTCGTTGGTGTTCCCGTATTGGTTGATGGTGGCCTGGCTGGCGACCTGAGTCTCTTGCCAGACTTCGGTGCCGTTGCCGTTGCCGTACTGGTTGATGGTCAGGTTGCCGCCCTGGCCGTTGCGCTGGTCGCCATAGGCATAGTTGCCGTCGCCGTTCTGGTTGATGTCCATCCGGGCGCCGTTGTGCAACACCTGTTCGGCGGTGCCGTAGTTCTCGTTGCCGTGCTGGGTGACCGTCGCTTTATTGTCGACGCCCACCTCCGTCTGTTCGACGTTGGCTTCGTTGTTGTCACCGAACTGGAAGGTCTTGGCGGACGCGCCGTCCTGGCTGCTTTGGTAGATGAGCGAAAAGCTGCCGTTACCTTCCTGTTGCTGCAAGGCTTCGCTGCTACCCACGCCGATTGACTGGCTGGCATGGGTGTTGTTGTACGTGCCGGACTGCAGCTGATGGATGGTGCTGCCGTTTTCGTACAGTTGCTCGGCATAACCGGCGTTGTACTGGCCGGACTGTTGCTGGTCGATGGTGCTGGTGGCGGTGTCCTGCACCGCCGCGGCATCGTTGCCCAGACCCTGTTGCTGTTGATTGGCGCTACTGAGCGGAGCCGCGATCTGCTTCACGTCGGCGATGTTGGCGGTGCCGTCCTGAAACTGGTTGGAAATGCTGTCTTCAGCCATGGCCTGGGCACTGGCCATGACGAGGATCGCGGCGGTGAGGGGCGTCAATTTGAACATGATTGAATCTCCATATCGGGTGCAGTGCTTTAGCGATATTGTTTGACCGAAACGCTCATGCCGTTCCCGGACTGGTTCACGGCGCTTTGCAGCCCCGTGCCGGCCTGGTCGATGCTGGCGCTGTTGTCATTGCCGTTTTGCGAGATCCGGGCGCGGTTGTGGCTGCCTGTCTGGGTAATCGAGGCATCGTTACCGGACCCTTGTTGATTGATCATTGCCATCAAGTCGCTTCCTTGTTGCAGGATGTAGGCCTCCTGATTGCTGCCCGACTGGACGATGCTGCCGAGCAACGACTGACCGTTCTGTTGCAGCATCGCGACGTTGGCCTGGCCGTTCTGGTCGATCAACGCGTGCTGACCTGCCGGTGGTGGCAATTCACCAAGATCGCCACCGGGGCCGAGGTCCTCGTTTTCCATCAAGTCGTCGGCGTGCACGCCTGCACTGCCGCAGAGCAGAAGCAGGCAGAGCAGGGCGGCAGTCGAAGTTTTCATGGGCCTGTCCTTAGGGTTGAAGCCGGCCCCATCAACCCGCGCGGTTGATGGGGCGCGGGCTCAGTTGGCGATCACCGGCACCGAACGCACGGAGCCTTGGGACGAGGTGATCGTGGCGGTCGGGTTCGCCGACGGAACCACCGTGGTGGTGTTGTTCACCGTCAACCTCCAGCGTCCATTCAGCGGTACGGAGGTGGTGCCCAGGGTGACCAGCCCGGCAGGGGTCGTGACCTTGATGGTGATGGTGTTGCCGGTGGTCACCGATGAGGTGCCGGCAAAGTCCCAGGTGAAGCGGTTATTGGAGCGGGCGCTCACCGTTGCGGTGGTCACTGCGAAGGTTTCCGCAGCAGGCCGTGGCGAGACTTGCACCGTGACCGTGGCCGGCGTCGTCGACACGGCGCCGAAGCTGTCCCTGGCGAAGTAGGTGAAGGTCGTGGTGAAGGCCGTGGGGACGGAGGCCGGTGGCGTGTAGGTGAGCACCGTGCCGTTACTGCTGACGGTGCCGCGACCTGTCGGTGGTGGCGTGAAGCTGGCGACGGCCAGTGGCAGGTTGCCTTCCGGATCGGTGTCGTTGGCCAGCACGTTGATCGGGATCGCCACACCCAGGGTCGTGACGGCATCGGCGACTGCCACCGGAGGCCGGTTAGGCGCCACGGTAATGGTCACGGTTGCCGCCGTCGTCGAGGCCAGGCCTTTGACGTCCTGGGCCTTGTAGGTGAAGGTCGCGGTCAGCGGCGCGTTGACCACGGCGGGAGGGGTGTAGACCACCGCCGTGGTGCCGCTCAATGCCACGGTGCCCTGGCCGGCGGCTGGTGGGGTCAGCGCGGTAATGCTCAGCGGTGTGTTGCCATCAGGGTCCCTGTCGTTGGCCAGCAGGTTGAGGGTGATCGGCACGCCGAAGCTGGTGCTGCCGGTATCGGCGACGGAGATCGGTGCCTGGTTAGCGCCGGTGTCCGGTGCAGTGCCGACGACAACGACTGGCTCGGTGTCACTGCCGCCGGCGGCGGATTTCACCGTGACGGTTGCCGGTGGTTGGGCCAGGTCGGCCACCGTCAGGCGTTGCAGGGTGCCGGTTTTCGACAGCCGTCCGTAACCCTGGGCGACCATGTCCGGTACCACCACTTCGTCTGTGGAGGTGGCCTCGATCAGTAGGCTGTGGTTGCTCCAGCTATAACTGGCGGTCTGGATTTTCACCACGTCCGAGAGTTTGCTCGACACCGCGGTCGGGCGGGTGGTGCCGGCCGGGTTGGTGGCGGTCACCACCACGACCGGCGGCACGGTGCCGTTGGCCAGCAGATGCTGGGCGAAGAACGTGCCGTTGTTATCGCTCACCATGTTGGTCTGGCAAGGCGTCGGTGGTGGGCCGGGCACCAGGGCGATGCTTTCGCGAAAGCACAGGCTCGAACCGTTGGCGGCTTTGGCAAACACTTCGACCCGGGTGTTGTTGCCACCCGTGCCGGCGGTGCGCCGGTAGGTGGCACGGCTCATGTCCACCGCGGTTTGCGCGCGGCTGTCGAGCACCTTGCCGGCCACGGTGAAGAGGTTGGTCTGGATGGTCCCGGCCGGGCCCTGGATGCGTACGAAGTTGGTGTTGTTGGGGCTGCCGGTCACGGCCTCGGTGAGGTTCGGGTCGCCGATGAAGGTTTCGATGGCGCCGGTGTCCGGATTCACTGCGGTGTAGGGGCCGTTGACGCTGCGCAGGAACGGCCCGAGCGCACCGTTGACCGCACCGGTGAATACCCCTGGCGCACCGATGCCGACGTCCCGGGTGATGTTGATCGCACGACGGCCAGGGGTGGTGACGTTGACCGTTTCCACACCATAGGGGTGGGTAATGGTGTAGGTCCCGGCAGTGGGAATATTTATCCGCATGCGAATCCGCGCGAAGCTGATCTGGTCGCCATCGACCGGATTGCCGCCAGCAAAGGCAGCCTCGATCCCTGCGACATAAGCGTCCATGCCATAGCCGGCGGCGTTGTTGGGGATGCTGGTCTCGGCCAGGTACCAGAAGGCTTCGTCCGGCCAGTTATCCGGGAACACCATCGGCTGGGTGTCATCGAAAATGCCGGGTGTCGGCAGCAGGGTGCACATGTAGGCCGGTGGCACACTGGCAGCGACCCGTGTGCTGACGGCACGGGACTGGCACAGCTCCATCGACAGCTGATTGTTGTCCTGATACCAGATCGGGAATTTCCCGGTGGCAAAGGTGTAGGGGCCGGGATCGACGGCGGCGAGTTGCGCGAAAGCACTGCCGGACAGCGATAGAGTCAGTCCCAGGGCGTTGACCGCCAGGCGTGGCCATTTGTTCATGATGCCTCCTGATGAGGATCTGGGCATGTGAGCGTTCATTGCACGATGACCACTTCTTCGGTATCGCTGCCGCCATTGGCTGACGTCACGCGAACCTGGGCTGGCGGAACCGGCGTGATGCCGGTGGCCAGGCTTTTCACGGCGCCGTCGCCACTCAGGGCGCCGATGGCAAGACCGGTGCCGGTGGTAGCGGTGAGCACCGGTGGCGACGTTTCGTCGCTGGTCGAGGCGGTGATGCTGATTTGCCCGGTGCTCAGGCTGTACTCGGCACGTGAGATGGTCACCAGGTCGGTCAGCGGCATGGGCAAGACGGTCGGCGTGCTGCTGGCGATGGCCAGGTGGTTGTCGGCGGTCACCTGCAAGGTGCTCGGCAGGGCCGGATTGGTCGGCGACTGCGCATACCAGTGGCCGGTGGTGTTCGCTTCGGAGAGGTTCAGGACCGGGTTGTTGCTGGTCAGGGTCACGCTGGCCGGTGGCGGCGGGGCCATCACGAACACATCCTGCTGGGCCACCGGTGCGCTGGCGCCGGCATGTCGCGAGTAGGTGCTGCGTTCGGCGATCACCGGGGTCGGCCGGACGACCGTCGACAACTTGCCGGAAACCGCAAAGAGGGTGGTGCGCAAGTCCAGGCCGTTGGGGCCTTCGATGCGCACGTAGTTGGTGTTGAACGGGCTACCGGTGACGGCTTCGTTGAGGTTCGGATCGCCGACGAATTTTTCCGCCTGGCCCGTGGTCGGGTTGGTCTCGGTGTAGGGGCCGTTGACGCTGCGCAGGAAGGGTCCGACGTCGCCCTTGAGCGCGCCGTCATAGGTTTTGGGCGCGCCGATGCCGATGTCCCGGGTCATGTTGATCGCCCGCCGGCCGGGGGTGTCGATATTGAATACGTCGACGCCGTAGGGGTGGGTGATGACATAGGTGCCGGCAACGGGCACGTCGACGCGGATACGGATACGGGCGAAGCTGATCTGATCGCCCTCCAGCGGATCACCACCGCTGAAGGCCGCTTCGAGCGCCGAGACATAGGTCAGGTCGATGCCTCGGGCCGCGTCGACGATGGTCGTTTCGCCTGTCGCCCAGAACGCTTCGTCGGGGAAGTTGGTCGGGAAGACCAACGGTTTGGTGTCATCGAAAATCCCGGGGTTAGGGATCAACGAGCACATGTAAGTCGGGGCGCCAGGCGCGCTGGCAACCCTGGAACTGACAGCTTTTGACAGACACAGGTCAAGGGTCCGGCCGTGGGCATCCTGATACCAGGCGGCGAAGTTGCCATTGGCTGGCAGGTAGGGTCCCGGGTCTACGGCAAACAGCGCTGCCTGGGCGATGCCTTGGGCTAGAGCGGTCACGACCAGCGCGGTCGCGGTTTTGCACAGTAAAGGGTGCATGAGTATTCCCTCTATCGAAGTACCTGCCCCTTGGGGATGGGTCAGTTGGCAGGGAGGGTGGCAACTTCCATACCAATCAGCGAAAACGCCCGGGAGAGGCCCGGAGTAAAGGCGTTGACGCAGTCGCGGCCGACAGACCGGGAAGTGTTCAAGCGGGCGGTTGTCCCCAACATTGGGGTAATGGGGCGTATGGGAGAGGGGAATCGCAGTCCCCGGGTCCGGGCAAACCGCCTTGAGTGGGCTATAAACCTAAGGGGGGTTACCGGGAACGTGTCCATGACCACAATCGCTAAAGTGCTTGCGACCGAAAGCGAAGTCCGCTTGAGAACGCGCAAGCAGCCGTTCGATCTGCTGCGCTGGTTTTCGCTGATCAGCATGGCGGTGATCGGCACGGTAGCGGTGGCGCTGGGGGCGGTGTCCACGCGGTTCGTGATTACCGAAAGCGTGCAGCGCGATGCGCTGTTGACCTCACAGTTCGTTCAGGCGATCGCCGTGGCCGAAGTGCGCCATGTGTCGATTCCCAACGTGCGGACCATGGGCCAGTTGCTCGACCCACGAACAGACAAGGACTTTCCCGACGTCGACCCGCTGGCCCGGGCCAGTGCCCGTGATGAATTCCTCGACCATATCGAAAATCTGCCGGACGTGATCCTGGCCAATATCTATGCCCCCGACCGCATGGTGATCTGGTCGACCAACCCGTCCTTGATGGGCACCACGATTCATGACGATGAAGACCTCGAACGGGCATTCAACTCGAAGACTTCCGTGTCGACCAGTTATCACGAGGTGGACAAATCGCGCATGGAGCAGAAGTTCGTGGTGCCACCGAAATTCATCTTCCTCGAGAACTACATTCCCCTGTTCGACGCCGATGGCACCACCGTCACGGCGATGGTCGAGATCTACAAGGAACCGCAGGACCTGATCAACCGCATGGAACGCGGCCTGGTGCTGATCTGGCTGGCGACCGCCCTGGGCGGCGCGCTGATTTACCTGGGCCTGTACTGGATCGTGCGGCGTGCGGCGATCCTGCTGGCGACTCAGCAGAAGCAGTTGATCACCAACGAAACCTTCGTCGCGCTGGGGGAGATGTCCTCGGCGGTCGCCCACAGTCTGCGCAATCCGTTGGCGAACATCCGTTCAAGCGCCGAGCTGGCGATGGAGTTCGACGACGGCCCGGCACACCGGAACATCAGTGACATCATCGGTCAGGTCGATCGCATGTCGAATTGGGTACGGGAGTTGCTCCAGTCCCTGCGACCGCTCAATGACGAGGCGGAACCGGTGAACCTGGTGGCTGCACTGCACGACAGCCTGCTGGCTTACGAGCAGCAGATCGGCAAGGCCAGGGTCAACGTGGTGTTCGAGCCGGACCAGACGCCCATGGTCCTGAGCCAGCACGTGCAACTGACCCAGATCCTCAACAGCCTGCTGTCCAACGCGGTGGAAGCCATGGACAGCGGCGGAACGCTGACCATCCGGATCGAGCCCCGCGAAGCCGAGCGTGTCAGCGTGACGGTCAGCGATACCGGCAAAGGCATGAGCGAAGAACAGCGCACCATGGCCTTCCGGCCGTTCTTCACCACCAAGCAGGGCGGGCTGGGCGTCGGGCTGGTGCTGGTCAAGCGGATCATGGAGCGTTTTGGCGGGGTAGTGACCCTCGATAGCCGTGAAGGCGAGGGCACCACTGTTCGCCTGTCGTTTAATCTGGCCCCCTGATAATGGGGACGAACTGTCCCCGTTAACGGGTCAAACCCCCAGTCATTTCCACGGACGTAGTGCATTGATGTCGATAAATCATTGTTTTATCGAGTGTTAATGATTTTGCATAAAACAGTTACAGAACTGGCGAGATCCTTGCAAGACCACCATCACCCCCTTCACGACATCGAGGCGGCTGGCGATGGAAAACAAAGCGCAGTGCAGCGAAGAAGCCTTCGATTTGCCTGACGGGGTCAAAGGCTCACGCAACACCGCGCGGGTGGAAAACGCTCTGCCGCCTGCAGTGCAGGCCCGTTTTGACTACCCCACCACGCCAACGGCGCCCTTGCCGTTTCCACCGACGGCCAATGGCCCGTTGCGCCGCACTGCCAACCTTCCTCAATCGCAACGGCTTCGGTCCTGAACTTGAACAGGGAGGGTGTCGACATGAACATGCAGACGCATTCACCGCGCTCACGCGCTTTGGGCATGCACCTGGTGCTGATGCTGGTGACCGGTTTGCTGGCCAGCCAGTTGCTGGTCGCCAGCCAGCCATTGTCGACGCCCACACCGGCTCCGGCAGTCGCTCCCGAATCCGCTGTCGTTGAAGACGCCACCCCGTGGGGTCGCGACTATTTCCCCAACACCCTGCTGACCGACCAGGACGGTCGGCAACTGCGTTTTTTCGATGACATGATCAAAGGCAAGGTGGTGGTGATCAATTTCATCTTCACCACCTGCAGCGACTCCTGTCCCCTGGAAACCGCGCGTCTGCGTCAGGTGCAGAAACTGCTGGGAGACAGGGTTGGCAAGGACATCTTCTTCTACTCCATCAGCATCGACCCCTTGAGCGACACCCCCGAGGTGCTCAAGGCCTATGCGCAACGCTTCCAGGTCGGGCCCGGGTGGAAATTCCTCACCGGGGAATTCGCCGACGTCACCGAGCTGCGGCAGAAACTGGGCCTGTTCATCGAAGGCATCGATAACGGCCGCAACAAGGACCACAACCTGAGCCTGATCGTCGGCAACCAGGAAACGGGCCGCTGGATGAAAGCCTCGCCGTTCGAAAATCCGTGGATCCTGGCCGACCAACTGGCCAACACCCTGCAGAACTGGAAGCAGCCCAGTGTCGAAGAAAGCTACGTCGATGCGCCGGAAATCCGGCCGCCAAGCAATGGCGAAGAGCTGTTCCGCACCCGCTGTGCGTCTTGCCACAGCCTCGGCCCACTGGACGGGCAGGGTATCGGTGTGCACAGCATCGGCCCGGACCTGATCGGCGTGACCCGTAAGCGCGATCCGGCCTGGCTCAACCGCTGGATCCGCGAACCGGATCGCATGCTGGCGGAAAAGGACCCGATTGCGACGGAGCTGTTCGAACGCTACAACCGGATTTCGATGCCCAACCTGCGGCTGGACCAGAAGTCCGCCCAGTCCATCATCGACTTCCTGCAGGAAGAAACCGACCGTCAGCATCCACCGGTGGCGCCCTTGGTCAGCGGTAACGAAGAGCCGGAACATCATCACGCCGTCGAACAACCGGAGATGCCCCCGGTGCAATAGCGTCAAAATAGTTATGTGGGCCAGTCAATTGCTATCAATGTTACCTACACTGACTTGATACAGGGCTGGAAAGGCTGGTTTTCAAGGACTCAGGACAGACCCCATGCAGATACTGGAACAACAAAAAGTACCTGCGCCGCAGGCCCCGGCAGCTTCGCGCAAGGGCTGGCTGCCTCAATTCAACTTGCTGCGCTGGTTCTCCCTGGCCAGTTTTTTCATCATTGCCGTGGTGGCGCTGGGGCTGGGCTACATCTCCACGCGCTTCGTGGTCGATGAAAGCATCGAGCGCGATTCGATGCTGACCGCGCAGTTCATCCAGGCCATTGGCGAGGCCGAAATCCGTCATGCCGGAATTTCGCCGGACAGAACCATGGGCGAAATGCTCGACCCGCGACTGGACCATGCCTATGCCGACGTCCGTCCCGAATCCCGGGCCGCCGCACGTGCCGAGTTTCTCGATCATGTGGAGCATCTGCCGGACATCCTGCTGGCGACGGTGTATGCCCAGGATCGCACGGTGGTCTGGTCGACCAACCCCGAGTTGATCGGCGTGCGCATCGAGGACGACGATGAACTGGATGAATCCTTCGAAATGAAATCGCCGGTGTCCACCAGCTACCACGAGATCGATGAAGAGCGTCCCGAGCAGCGCCTGCTGCACGAACCGGAATACCTGTTCGTCGAGAACTACATCCCGATGTTCAACGCCGACAAAAGCAAAGTGATTGCCATGGTGGAGATCTACAAGGAACCGGTGGACCTGGTGGGACGCATCCAGCGTGGCTTCAAGGCGATCTGGCTGGCAACCCTGATTGGCGGGGCGGCGATCTACCTGGGGTTGTTCTGGATCGTGCGGCGTGCGGCGATACTGTTGCAAAGCCAGCAAAAACAGCTGATCGCCAACGAAACCTTTGTCGCCCTGGGGGAAATGTCCTCGGCGGTCGCCCACAGCTTGCGCAATCCACTGGCCAACATCCGCTCCAGCGCCGAACTGGCCCAGCACATCGCCAGCCAGCCGGCCCAGAAAAACATTGGCGACATCATCAATCAGGTCGACCGCATGTCGCGTTGGGTCCGGGAGTTGCTGGTGTCGTTGCGGCCGATGAATGACGACTTTGAAACGGTCGACCTGGTGCTCGCCATCGAAGACACCCTGAGTGCCTTTGAGTCCCTGATCAAGCGCTCGAACGTCGAAGTGCGTTTCGCGCCCGCCAGCGTGCCACCGGTCGTCAGCCACCAGGTGCTACTGACGCAAATACTCAATAGCCTGTTTGCTAACGCACTGGAAGCCATGCCCAAGGAGGGCATGCTGACGATCGAGATCGACTCCACGGTGCCCGGCTACTTGAGCATGATCCTGACCGACACCGGCAAGGGGATGTCCAAACAACAACAACAAATGGTCTTCAAGCCGTTTTTCACCACCAAACAAGGTGGATTGGGCGTGGGCCTGGCCCTGGTCAAAAGAATAATGGAGCGTTTTGACGGCTCGGTCGAACTGACCAGCCGGGAGCAGGAAGGAACCCGCGTTTGTCTCAATTTCAAAGTGGCAACGGGAGGGGTATATGGAGCACAGCATTCTGCTGGTCGAGGATGACGAGATCCTCGCCGAGAATATTCAGACTTACCTGGAGCGCAAGGACTTCGAGGTGACCGTCTGCCACTCGGCTGAAGATGCACTGGAGCAGTTGGGTTCTTTCGCACCTGACGTGGTACTGACCGACAACTCGTTGCCGGGCATGAGTGGTCACGACCTGATCCAGAAGCTGCGCATCAGCGCGCCGGATCTGAAAGTGATCATGATGACCGGTTATGGCAACGTCGAAGACGCCGTGGTGGCAATGAAGGAGGGCGCCTTTCACTACGTCACCAAACCGGTGGCCCTGCCGGAACTCAAGCTGCTGCTGGACAAGGCCCTGGCGACCGACCGCATGGAGCGCACGCTGTCCTTTTATCAGGAGCGTGAGGCCCAGAAGTCGGGGGTGCAGGCACTGATTGGCGAGTCGGCACCGATGGTGTATCTCAAGGGCACCATCAGCCAGTTGCTCGACGCCGAACGGCGGATGGCCAACAGCGATCTGCCGCCGGTCCTGGTGGAAGGCGAGACCGGTACCGGCAAGGAACTGGTGGCCCGGGCACTGCACTTCGACGGCCCGCGCAGCAAAGGCCCGTTCATAGAATTCAACTGCGCTTCGATCCCGTCCAACCTGGTGGAATCAGAGCTGTTCGGCCACGAGAAGGGCGCCTTCACCGACGCCAAGGACCGTCGCATGGGGCTGGTGGAAGCGGCTGATGGCGGCACGCTGTTCCTCGATGAAATCGGTGAAATGGACCTGCTGTTGCAAGCCAAGCTTCTCAAGCTGTTGGAAGACCGGACCATTCGCCGGGTCGGTTCGGTGAAGGAGCGCAAGGTCGATCTGCGGGTGATCAGCGCCACCAACTGCAATCTCGAACAGATGGTCCAGCAAGGCAAGTTCCGCCGCGATCTGTTTTTCCGCCTGCGCATCATTTCAATCAAGGTGCCGCGCCTGTACGCCCGTGGCGCCGATATCCTGCTGCTGGCCCGGCACTTCCTGGGGCTGCATGGCAAACGCTACGGCAAGCCGAACCTGTATTTCAGCAACCAGGCCGAAGAGTTGCTGCTCAGCTACAGCTGGCCAGGCAACGTACGCGAATTGCGCAACATGCTGGAGCAAACCGTGTTGCTGGCGCAAAGCGACACCATCGCTGCCCATCAATTGAACGTCTGCCTGAGCCTGGTGGATGAGCCACCGATGTTTCACCACGAGCCGCAACATTTCAGCGAACAGCGTCCGTCCTACAACGGCGGCGAATCCATGAACCTGCCGGAAGTGGAGCGCGACATGGTGCGCAAGATGCTCGACAAGACTGACTGGAACGTCACCAAGTCGGCACGCCTGCTGGGTCTTAGCCGTGACATGTTGCGCTACCGGATCGAAAAGCTCGGCCTCGCCCGCCCGGACAAACGCCAGTGGTAATCATTGCAACACCGGGCCCTGTCTCAGGCAGGACATCAAGCAACCGGGATTCTCGACTTCCTGGTTCACGTAGACGCCACGCTCAGGATCGTAGGAGCGGATAAACACCCGGACCGTCGCATCAGCCACGGTTGGCAGGCGCGAGTCGGTAAACACATGCTCGCTTGAAACCGGAATGAAATCCCCGGGCGCGGTCGGGATGTATGAGCCCGGCGGGATGATGTTCATGGACGGTGGTGAGGGGTGGGCGAAGGGTTGGTCGGCGCCGTAATAGTTGAATTCACTGCTGTAGTCCGTGGTGTTTGGAAAGTCGTCGGCGTGGGCTGCAGCGGACACGCTCAGGCAGAAGGCGAAGAGAAGCGTCAGGTCGGTCTTTTTCATGGCAACACCTGCTAAATCGGTTTAACCACATTTCCCCCAAGGTCATTAACTATAGCTGGCGCCGAGAGCCGCCGTCGGTGTTGCGCGGATTACAAGTTCGCAACACCTGTCAGGAACATGTTGATCTAGACTCCGGCCGGTCAATTCGACGACCCGAACCCTGGAGCGTGCAATGGAACTGCCGACAAAAGAACAAGTCATCGCCAGCAACCGCGAGGCCTGGAATGACTCCGCCCGTCACCACAAAGACTCCAGCGAATGGCAAGCCTTGTTGAAGGGTGTGGAACAGGCGGATTTTTCCTGCCTGGATGACACCCTGACCGCGTTGCTGGCCCAGACCGGTGTCGATGGCAAGGAGGTGCTGCAACTGGGCTGCAACAACGGCCGCGAAAGCCTGTCGCTGTTCGCCCTGGGCGCGCGCAGCGTGGTGGGCGTCGACCAGTCCGGCGCATTTCTCGAGCAGGCACGGGAACTGGCTTCCCGCTCGCCCCACGCGCCGCAATTCATCGAAGCGGACATTCACCACTTGCCTGCACAACTGCAGGAGCGGTTCGACCTGGCGCTGATCACCATCGGGGTCTTGAACTGGATGCCGGACATCGGCGAATTCTTCCGCCATGTGGCGCGTACGCTGAAACCGGGGGGCGCGCTGGTGGTGTACGAAACCCACCCGTTCCTGGAAATGTTCGACCCCGAGGCCGCCGATCCTTTTCGCCCGACCAGTTCATACTTCCGTCGCGAACCGTTCGTGCAGCACGAACCGATCGTCTACGAGGGCAAGATCGAACAGCCGGCCGCGCCGTCCTACTGGTTCGTCCACACCCTGGGCGACCTCTTCGGCGCCGCCATTGCCGCAGGGCTGCAGATCCGTCACTTCAAGGAATACCCGCACTCCAACCGCGAAGAACTGTATGACCGCTATCAGCAGCAGGAGGCGCAGTTGCCGTTGTGTTTTACCTGGGTGGTGGTGAAGTCAGCGACATAACGCGCAGAATCAAATCAGAGATTTGAGTGATTGACCGTGTGCCCTGGTTGCGCGCAGAGATCTATGCCCAGGGCATGAATGACCTTCAGGACCGTATCGAAACGTGGTTTTGCTCCGGGCGCGAAGGCTTTGTAGAGGCTTTCGCGACCCATTCCCGAGTCTTTGGCAATCTGTGTCATGCCACGGGCTTTCACCACATAGCCGATAGCGCGAAGAAACTCCTCGTTGTCACCGTCTGCCAGTACCTGAGACAGGTACTCGCTAATGGCTTCATCACTGTCGAGCAGCGCCGCCATGTCGAAATTCGTCAAAGTCTGGCTCATGGTCAAACCTCCTTTGCCATTTTTTTTGCGCGTATCGGCGGTTTGAGATGACTTGTCACCCCCGGCCAGCAAGACAATGACGACACCGCCTCGCATCGTGAAGTAAACCCGGTATCCGGCACCCACGTCCACGCGCATTTCAGAAACGCCATCACCGACTGATTTGTTATCGCCGAGATTACCCGCAGATGCTCGGTCAATGCGACGAGCGATAGCTAGCTTGGCCCGCAAATCGCGAATTGAGGCGTGCCATGCTGCGAAATTAGTGGTTTGCTGGACAAGATAATTCATTGCTCGAATGTATCCAAATGGATACAGATGAGCAGTCAGACATTTCCGCGATCAGGTGGTTTTTTTCTGAGGAAGATGTAGGCGACTCCTTCGCGAGCAAGCCCGCTCCCACACCGGATTTGTGAACGACACAGATCAAATGTGGGAGCGGGCTTGCTCGCGAAGGGGGCAACACGGTTAAGCGGATAACCCCGTAATCAAGCCTGCGCCTGCGCCTGCGTCACCACCGGCCGCCCCGGTTTGCGTAGCGGATCCAGGCGTGAGCCGCTGTAGCGGGTTTCGCGGAAGAAGCGCCAGCGGCCGAACAGGCCGTAGACGTGGGTGACGCGGCCCTGTTCCTGGTAGCCCATGCGGATGTGCAGTTTCAGCGCGGGGATGTTGTGGGTCTCGCAGACGTCCACCACCTTGTTGCAGCCTTGCAGCGCCATGGCTTCCCAGAGGGCCACCTGGACATCCACGGACAGGCGGGTGCCGAAGTAGGCGCGGGTCATTTCGCCGCCGAATTCGAAGAATTCGCCTTCCTTGACCGGGAACCAGCAGCCGTAATAGTGACGGTCGAAATAATCCCGGGTGCTGCCCCAGATGAAGCCGATCGCATGGCCTTCGTCATCCAGGTACATATGTCCGGTATGACCTTCGGCGGCGAGCTCGGCCATGGTCCCGACACGGTCGCCGAAGTGCTTGGCAAACGCCGTGGCATTCTCCGGGGTGATGGTGACCTGGCGGACGGGAGAATAGGGCCTCAGCTTGTGCGGCGGTACCGGGCTGACCAGGTCGCGCTCCATCCACAGCAACTCCCAATGGAAGAACACATAGCGCTTCCACAGCGTACTGAACGTGCGACCCAGGCCCTTGCGCTTGATGTGTTCGTGAAGCTTGTCGAGTACGCTCATGAAGCCCTCCTTTAACCGAGGATTGGTGGTGTGTGGTGAAGGTATTGATGGGTATAGATCACCCGTGGCAAGTGCATGGCCATGTCTTTGCCATCAATGTATTTCAAGTTGTGTATCAGTCTTGACACAGTTTTCAGGCGTCAAAAAGCTGCTCGTCCCGGACGTATTCGGGAGGAAAAACAGCTGATTGAAAGGTGTACAACCTGTGGGAGCGAGCTTGCTCGCGATAGCGGTGGTTCAGTCAACAAAGAGGTTGAATGCTCAGGCCTCTTCGCGAGCAAGCCCGCTCCCACAGGGGATTGCGGTTTATTCGAGAACCACCTGCGCGCGGTGGGGCGCAGCCTCGCCAGCGGCGGTATAGGCCACCCGCGGCACCCCCGGCAAACGCTGTTCCAGCAACGCACTCAAGGACTCTCCCGGTTCCAGGTAGGCATCGCCGAAGTCGGCGCCGAGGCGGTTCGGGTGGGCGACGATTTCCAGTAGTCCGTCGGGCGGCGGCGCGGCGTTGCGCAGATCCACCGGGGTGCACACATAGTTGGCGGTGGTGCCGGCCAGGTGGCTCAGGCGACGGTTGAGCAGGTCCTTGAACACGCGCTTGGGCAGGCTGAGGTTTTGTCCCAGGTTGCGCGCCAGACGCACGGGCACTCCCTGGCGGGCGGCGAAGCGCGCGACGATCTCGCCGATCGGCCAGATGTTGTGCACGTGTTGATGGGAGTCCAGGTGACTGGGGCGCAAGCCGTTGTCCAGGCAGCGTTGCCACTGGGCTTCGAGTTCTTCGAGCACGGCGTGACGATCCCGGCGCCCGAGCCAGAGGCGGGTGCGGCGCAGGTTGAGGTCGAACACGCCGGCGCCGTCGCAAAAGGTCGGGCGCTGCACAATGCTCTGGCTCAACGGACGGCCGTAGGTCAGGTTGAAGTGCAGGCCGATGCGGCCTTCGAGCAACGGGTGCCGGGCCAGGACGCAGGCCGCTTCGAACGCCGGCATGTTGGCCATGGCGGTGGCGGAACTGATGAGCCCGGCCTGGAACGCGCCGAGGATCACCGCGTTTTCGCAGGCGCTGAGGCCGAAGTCGTCAGCGTTGACTATCACTTGCCGGGGCATGTTCAGCCTCCTTGGGTTTTTCCGTAGGCACAGGTGTTTTGACAGCCGGTGTCGCGACGGGCGCCGGGGTGGCGACTGCAGCCGCTGCACGCCGGGCGCGCCATTGCTGTAATCGGGGTTTGAAGCGTTGCCAGACCCGTAAGGCCAGCCCCAGCACCAGACCGCTCGGGCGCCAGGAGTAAAAACTCCAGCGCCAGTGTTCCAGTTGCACGGTCATGCGTTCGTGCAGTTGATGGCTGGAGTTTTCCAGGCTGACCCGTGACGCATCGATCCACTGCCAGTGGTCTTCCAGGCCCCAGCGAATCCACTCTTCGAGCAGCACCCGGCCGCTGCCCAGGTCGGCATATTGCGGCAGGAACGCCAGGTTGTAGTCGTACAGCCGGCCCTGTTCCAGCAAGCCGAGGCGATAGCTGATGCAGCGCCCCTCAAGCTCCAGCACCACCACGCGCACCAGGCCGCGGGCGGCCAGTGCAGTGAAGGCGTGGTCCATCCACTGGCGATGGCGTGCATCGGAAAAGATCCCGACCCCTTCATCGCCTTTCCAACTCACGGCTTCGACTTCAGCGATCTCCTGCAACAGCGGCCCCATGGTCAACGCGTCGGGGGTAATCCGCCGCAACCGGGCGCCACAGGCGGCGATGCGTTTGCGTGCGCGGCGCAGTTTGTAGCGCGGATCGCCGGAGACTTCCTGATGGTCGGCTTCGCTGATCAGGTGCACCGGCACTCGACAGCCGAGGCGTTGTTCGGCGGTCGAACTCAGCGCCTGCCACGGTGCCAGGGCCTGGGCCGTGGCACCGGCCAGTTCGTTCAATTGCAGCAAGGCATGGGGCAGGCGCTGGCGGATCTGCGTCAGCGCCTTGCCTAAAGCGTCGCCGTCCAGCCAGGTCAGCAGCGCGAGGCGGTCGGCGAGGGGATAGCCCAAATGATGCAGGACCCGAAATGGCACACGCGCAAAGCGCTCCACGGACGCCACCAGCGGCAGGCACAGCGCCAGTTCGTCACCTTGCCAGCCGAGCAGTACGTGCAACTGCTCGCCGGGTTTGAGTGCCTGTTCCGATGCGCATAGCCAGGCCAGGGTGTTGAACGGCGTGTGGTCCGTCACGCGCTGGCGCAACGCTTCGTAAGCCGCAGCGGGAAAGTCGTGGGTGCACAGCGAAGTGTGCCATTCGAATCGTAGCGTCATGGGATCACGTCGCCTCGGCGGTGGCAGGTTCACGCGCCGGTTTGCGCAAGGTTTCCAGGCGCGAGCCGGTGTAGCGTGTTTCGCGGAAGAAGCGCCAGCGGCCAAACAGTTCGTAGACGTTCATGATCCGTCCCTGTTCGTTGTAGCCGGTGCGTATATGCAGCTTGAGTGCGGGGATGTTGTGCCACTCGCACACGTCCACCACCTTGTTGCAGCCTTGGGCGTGCATGGCTTTCCACAGCTCGGTTTGCAGGTCCATCGACAGCCGGGTACCCCAGTAAGCCCTGGTCAGTTCGCCACCGAACTCGAAGAATTCCCCTGGCTTCACCGGGAACCAGCAACCGTAGTAGTGCTTGTCGTGATAGTCGCGGGCGGCCCCCCAGATGAACGCCACCGCGTCGCCCTTGTCGTCCAGGTGCATTTGCCCGGTGTAACCCTCGCGGGCCAGTTCGGCCATGGTCTCTACCCGGTCGCCAAAGTGACGGGTGAAGGCCACGGCGTTCTCCGGGGTGATGCTGACGACCCGCAGCGGCGGGTAGGCCTTGAGTTTGTGCGGTGGCACCGGGCTGACCAGGTCACGTTCCATCCACAGCAGTTCCTGGTGGGAAAACACGAAGTGCTTCCAGATTTTTTTCAGGGTGGCGCTCAGGCCTCTTTGCTTGATGTGTTCGCTGAGTTTGTGCATTGCACTCATGTTGTTGGCTCCTGACGGGATTGCCCGTGAGTGGAGTGATTCCTGCGCGCGGCGAAATGCCGACACGGCCAAGCACAAGCGGGGCGGTCATGAGGCGATCCAGCTGAGGGCGAACAGGGTTTGCCCGGGCAGCTCGAAGCTCACGCGACCGTCCCGGCAGTTGAAGGGCGCGTCGCGGCTGCGATTGTCGGCACCGAAGTAACGCAGGGCGCCCTTGCCCAGCGGGCAGGCCACACCGTTGAGGTCGACACGCTGCAAACGCGTGCCCTTGTTCACCCCCAGCAGCGTGCGCTTGAGGTCGTCGGCCATGGCCAGTGCATCGACTTCGAAGGCATCGTTGTCCAGGCGCACCACCTGGTGCAGCCAGTGTTGCCGGATGAACTGCTGGGCCAGGCCGACGGGTTTGAGTTCGAAATGATCATCGCCGAGCACCCGCAGCATGCCCTTGGGGTACTCGGGTTCGTCCGCGGCCTGGAACCAGCCGAGCATGTCGAGCAGGCCGTCCTGGGACGCGTTGATCACCACCGAAGCCCACCACAGCGAGGCGTAGTGGGTTTCCTGATCGTAAGGGCTGAGGCTGGCACCGCTGGACATGTTGGTCTGGTCGAGCAACAAGGCCTTGCGCGGCCGACCCTGGGCGTCGAGCCCCACCAGTTCGGCGGCACGGCGCACGCTGTCGCGGTAGACACGGGTTGCGAGCAGGTCGCGGATCATCCATTCGTGCCAGGCCAGGGCGTCAATCTGCTCGCCGTTGTCCTTGAGCAAGCGCCGGGCCCAATCGATGCCACGCCGCTCGCTGGCGTGGTCAGACAACGGGCCGTTGATAAAACGCGAGCTGGCCGGGATGGCGATGCGCACGCCGGCCCTGGCGTTGTCGGGGTTGCCGCGTACCTGCCGGGCCATGCTGTCGAACTGAGTCTGGAAACTGGCGTAGTCCGGGTAATTGAGGTTCGGCTCGTCGGCAAAACCGATGTAGTGCGTGCCCTTGCCGCCCAGGGCACGGGTCGCGGCCAGCCAGGCCTCGAGGCCGCCATGGCTGGTGCTGTCGGCGCGCAGTTCGGCCTGGCGCTGGCTGCCGGCCAACAGGGTGATGTCCTGGGTGATGCCGAACCGCTCCTGGTACAGGCGACGGAACGCGTCTTCGTAGTGCGGCCGCGTGGCCATGATGTCGACGAGGCTGTAGTAAGTCGCCGCCTGCGGTTTTAGCGCATCGAGCACGGCAAAGCTGGCGGGCGGTGGCATCACGTAGGGCAGGGCGATGCCCAGGTTCGGCGTGTTGCCGAGCAGGTCCTTGTGCAGGGTCAACCGGGTCCGGCCATCGTCCTCGTGCAGCGGCTTGAGCTGTTGCGGATTCTGCGCGAACAGATTGGCCGTGCCATCGAGCCAGAACGCCGCCTTGCCGCTGCCTTGCAGGCGCAGACGCCAGACCTGATCGCTGTCGGCGACCGGCAGTTCGGCCTTGTCGAATTGCCAATAGGCGCGGTAGGGCTTGAGGGTCAACGTCAGTTGCTTGCCGTCGCCCACGCGCTGGGCTTGCAGGGTTTGGACACCATCGTGGAACTTGCCGGCGAGGACGGCGTGTTCGCCGGCCGCGACCTTGAAATACAGCTCGTCGCCATCACGGGTTTCCGCGCTGAAATGCACCTTGGCCGGTGCGAACAGCGCCACCGTGCGCTCATCGTGTTCCACGCGGTAGCGGCGGAAACTGTAGCCCGGAATCTCCAGGCGATAACTGCTGGCACCCGGTGCCAGTGGCCAGCGCTGGCTGCCCTGGGTCTCGGCGGCGGCAATCGCCCGTTCGCCCGCAAGCTTGCCCTGGCCATCGAGCAGATACAGATGTTCTTCGTTGGCCCCGGCCTGCCACGCCGCCACCCATTGCACGCTCAGGGTGTCGGGGCGATCCGTTTGCAGGTACAGGCTGCCGTCGCGGATATCGGCCCAGCGCATCGGCCCGGCGTAGACGTCGACGCTCAGGCCAAGGCTCACCAGCAGCGCGAAATACTTCATGCCGACTTCCGTTGCAGCACCAGCAGCATCGGCGCGATATCGCTGGGCAGGATGATCAGGGTTTGCCAGAACGGCACCTGGCTCAGGCGGCAATACATCACCAGCAGGGCGACCGTCACCCCAAGGTAGGCGATGGACGAGGCCGCCGCCGCACCGACGATGCCGTAGGCCGGGATCAGCACCAGGTTCAGCGCCAGGTTGAGCAGGGCACCGAGGCCCATCAACAACGAAATCGAACCGGGACGATTCTTGCCCAGCAAGTCCAGGCGCAGGATGCTCGCGTAGCACAGCCCGAGCAGGCCCGGCAGCAGGGCGAGCAATGCCGGATAGGCCGGTTGGTAGGCCACGCCGAACAGCGTGACGATCAGCCATTCACCGATCAGCGCCATGCTCAGGCAGGCGCCGAGCATCACCGTGGCCGTCAGGCGCAAGGCCAGCGGCGTGACTTTGTCGATGCCGTCTTCCTGTTGCAGCAGGCGTTTCATCAGCGGCGTGGTCACCGCTTCCGGGACGATCAACAGCAACTCGGCGGCAGCGCTGGCCATGGCGTAGTGACCCAGCGCGGTGCTGCCGAGCAGGGCGCCGATGAACAGGTAGTCCGAGCGCAGGATCACTTGCTGGAACAGCAGGTCCGGATGGCTGCGGGCGCTGTAGCGCAGCAGTTCGTTCTGGCTGGCGCGGTCCCATTGCAGGGTCAGTGGCTGGTTGCGCTTGAGCCACACCCAACCGACCAGCACCACCAGGCTGATGCCCGCCAGCCAACTGATCAGCGCCGCTTCCAGCGCCGCGCTTTGCCACATCCAGAACAAGGCGAGGAACAGCAACAGCGGCACCAGCGACTCGATCAGGCGCAAGGCATTGAAGGCGACTACGCCGCCCGAGGCGTTGTGCAAGGTCAGCAAACCGCTTTTGAGCACCGTCAGCGGCACCGCCAGCAGCAACAGCCAGGCGAGCAGGCCCAATTGCGTGGTGATGTCCAGTTCACTGCCGAACTCGCGGGTCAGCGCCACCACCAGCAGGGTCAGCAACGCCGCCAGCAGGCAACCGAACACCAGCACCTGGCTGAGCAGCAATCCCATCGGTCGCTGCTTGGCCGCCTGATAACCCACCGCGGAGTTCAAGCCGCCGCTGGTGGCCGCGCTGATCAGGTCGGGCAGGGTGCTGAGCAAGGCAAACAGGCCGCGTTCGCTGGGGCCGAGAATCCGCGCCAGCAGCACGTTGCGCAGCAAGCGCAAGGCGATCATCGCGAGTTTGGTGCCCATGCTCAGGGCCAGATGCTTGAGGTAGTGGCTGCGGCTCATGGACGTGCCCCACGGTAGATGCGCCAGGACAGCAACTCGGGATTGCACGCGGTACGCTGGCTGACGCCGAAGCGCGGCAGGGCCAGCGGATCTTCGGTCCCTCGATAAATGCCGGTGCCGGTGCCCAGGGCAAACGGGAAGTCATGCCTGGCCACCTGTTGGCGCACCCGCGCATCGTTGTCGCCATTGGGGTAGCAATAGACCGGCAGCGGCCGGTTGCAACCGTGCAGCAGCGCGTCGCGACTGCGGCGCAGTTCTTCGTCCAGGCGTTGATCGTCGAGACCGGTGAGGATCGCGTGGCTGGCACCGTGGGGGCCGAAGCGCACCAGGCCGGACGCTTCGAGCGTACGCACCTGCTGCCAGTCCAGCGCCTGGGGCAACGACTCCTGCGGGCAGTCGTCGGTCAGGCGATTGAGGTCCGACGGCGACAGGGTCTTGAGGCTCTGCAGGAAATTCAGCAACGCCAGGCTGCGGCGCTGCTCGTCCGGGTCATCGCACAGTGTCGGCAACGGACGGCCCGCGAGTTGCAAGCGTTCGATCAGGTGCCGGCGTGCCTGTTCGCCATGGCTGTTCCACAGGGTTTCGCCGATGCTTTCCCACCAGAACCGCTGGCGGCTGCCGATGAAATCGGTGGACAGGAAAATGCTCGCCGGCACCTGGTATTCCCGCAGCAACGGGAAGGCATTCACTGCGTTGTCGCGCCAGCCGTCATCGAAGGTCAGCGCCACTTTCGGCCGCTCCGAGCGCGGCGTGCCGGGTTGCAGAATGTCCATCAGCGGCACGCAGTCGAAGTGTTTTTTCAACCACAGCAGCAGGTGTTCAAACGCCTTTGGCCCGACGCACAGTTCATTGCGATGGGGCAGTGCGGCGGCCCGGTCGCTGGCCAGCACCCGGTGCAGCATCAGGATCACCCCGGCGCCGTGCAGTTGATTGCGCCCGACCGGGGAATTGAGGTACAGCCAGCCACTGGTGCGTTTTAACAATTGCTTGATCGCCATGGCACGCATCTCTCATCGATTTTGCTCGGGGTTCCATTGGGCGTAACGCTGACCGCGCAGGAACTGCCACAGGCCAATGCTCATCCCGGCAAGGGTCACCAGAAGGAACGCGGCGAGGCGAAAGGGTTTGGGCAAGCGGTGTTGCGAATCCAGCAGGCCGGCAATGGCCACCGTGTAGCCGAGCAGTTGCGCGATCAGGCTCAGGCGATAGAAGTCGTGGTCTTCCCACAACCAGAAATTGCTCAGCAGCAACGGCAGCAACAGGATCGGCGCCAGTCGCCGGATCAGCTTGTGGCTGATCAGGGCAATCGCATACAGGCCGTGGGTCAGCGGATTGAGCAGCTCGCGGCGCTGGGCCAGGCTTTGCAGGCCACCGACCGTGACCCGCTGACGGCGGCGGAACTGCTTGTCGGCTTCGTCCACGCCCTGGTCGATGACCCGGGCCTGGGGCACGTAGACAATCTTTTTGAAGGCCGCCGGTGCGCAGGTGCTGATAAAGAAGTCGTCGTTGACCTCCGCCGGCACGTTCTGGAACAACTCGCGGCGCAGGGCGAGCAAGGCGCCATCGGCGGAGACCATGCAGCCGGTGCGATTTTCCACGTAGCGCAGCCAGCCTTCGTAATGCCGATACAGGCTGTCGCCAATGCTCAGGCCCTTGCCGGTCACCGGGATCACCATGTGCCCGGCGCAGCCACCGACCTGCGGGTCGTTGAGCGGTGCGAGCAGATGGCCGAGGGTGTCGGTGGACCATTGGTTGTCGGCGTCGGTGAACACCAGGATCGCGCCGCTGCTGATCGCGACCCCGACATTGAGCGTCGCCGCCTTGCCCTGGCGGGGCAGGTCGAGCACGCTGATGCGCGGGTCATCGACCCTGCGGGCGCAGGCCACGGTGTCGTCGGTCGAACCGTCACTGGCGAGGATGATGTGCAGCGAGCGGGCCTGGTAATCCTGGGCCAGCACGGTGCGCAGTTTTTCTTCGATATGCCGCGCCTCGTTGTGGGCGGCAATCACGATGCTCACGTCCATCGGTTGCGCCGGTCCGTGACGCGGTGCCCGATAAAAGGGTGCCAGCAACGTCAGTAACAGGGGATAGCCGAGGTAGGCGTAGACCGGTAGCAACAGGCACAACCAGAAAATGAATTCAGCCACGGGCGGGCCTCCTGGCATTCCAATGACAAAGGCTGAGGATGAATCCGGCGCCCGCCAGGTGCAGGCGCACCCAGTGCAGGCCCCAGAGTTGCAGGGTCAGGCGCGGGTCGTGGTGTTTGGCACTCTGGCGCAGGCTCAGGCCCAGGGCGGGCAGGAGAGTCAGCATCAGCATCAGCACCGCATGGTGGGGGAAGCCGTCGAGCAGGGCGGAAATGGCCAGGAAGTCGATCCCCCAGGCGACCATCGACAGTAGTGGAAAACGCAGCAGGCGCAGGCTCGGGCCATGGGTGCGCAACAGTTGCAGATGACTGCCCTGGCGCCACAGTTCCTTGCCCATCCATTCGCGCCAACTGCCTTCGTAGCCCCAGTGCAGCGCCACGCTCTGGTTCACCGAGCGCAGCCTGGCGCCGGCGTCGGCCAGGCGCATGGTCAGTTCCTTGTCCTCGCCGGTGCGCAGTTGTTCATTGAAACCGCCAACCTTGTCGAACCAGCGACGGCGCATCAGCAGGTTGGAACTGGGCAGCCATTGCACGGCATGCAGCGGCTGCGTATCGGGGCGCAAGGTGCGGCGCTGCCAGGCATCGGCGTACCACGGCGCTTCGGCCGGGGTGTGCAGGTCAAGCCCCATGACATCGGCCTGGCCGACGGATTCGAGGTCGAACAGCACTTCGAACCAGTTCTCCGGCATCTCGATGTCGGCATCGATAAAGGCCAGCCATTCACCCCGGGCGATCGCCGCGCCGCGATTGCGCAATGCGCCGATGAGCAGGCCGGGCAGGACCAGCACCTGGGCGCCGAACTGCCGGGCGATGTGCGGGCCCTGGTCGTCGGAGCCGTTGTCGACCACGATCAACTCGCATTCCACCCTGGCCGCATCGGCGGCATGTTGTGCCGCAAACAGGGTCCGGGCGATGTGCCGGGCTTCGTTGTACATCGGGATGACGATACTGATGCGGGTCATGCCTTGGCCTCCGTCAACGGGGCGTCTTCGGCCTTGGTGCGCAGCACGCTGGTCAACGCGAGCATGATCCACAGGTATTTGTGGTTCGGCGCGCTGAGGAACATCAGGAACAAGGTCAATGACAGAAAACTCATGCTCAGGTGGGTCATCACATCGGCTCGCGCTGCGTCCCCGCGCAACAGCCAGGCCCGGCGGGCGCGAAGCAGGTTGTACAACCCCAGCGCCAGCATGCCGACGAACATCAGGCCGGCGGGAATCCCCAGTTCACTGAAGATTTCCAGGTAGGTGTTGTGGGCGCGCCGGTACAGGTCTTGCGTCTCGCCCTTGATGGAAAAGGCCTTGGCGTAACCGGTGGTGGCGTAATGCAGCGGGAAGGTGCCGGGGCCGGTGCCGAGCAAGGGGTTCTCGGCAATCATCGAGCTGCCGACCACAATGTAGGAGGCGCGACGGCCCAGGGACGGGTCCTGGCTCTTGGCCCCGGAACTGAGGATGCTCAGCGACTGGATGCGCTCCACGTAACCGGCCGGCATCGCATAGAACCCCAGCGGAATCACAATCGCCAGGCCGAGCATGGCAAAGCCCAGGTGACGCGGACGAATGCGTGGCAACTGCGCACGGTAATGCCACGCACCGATCAACAGGCTGAGGAACAACACCACCAGCCCGGAACGGGAATCGGTCTTGGTCATGCCGCCCAGCAACAGGAGAGTGCAGCCCCCCCAGAACAACCGGTGCAACAGGTTCGGGCTGCGCACCACCAGCAACAGTGCCATGGGCACGGCGAAGGCGATCAGCAGGGCAAAGTTGTTCGGGTCCTTGAGCAGCCCGGAGGCGCGGCCCGCGTCCTGGTATTTGGTGGAGAACATGGCCATGGCGCAGGTCACCGCGACACTGATGGCGACCAGCCGGGCGAACATGTCGAGGTTCAACTCACGCGCCACCAGCAGGGTGATGACAAACAGAATCAGGCCGACGCTCAATTCGCGCAGGTGGCCCAGGGAGATGCCCATGTCGTCGGTGTTCAACAGGCTCAGCAGGTACAGCAGCATGAAACCGACCAGCAAGTGCCAGATATTGCTGCGCAGGCGATCGGCCGGCAGTTGCCGAATCGCCAGTTGCAGCATCAGGACCAGCGCCAGCGAGGCTCCGAGGAACTTGGAGCCCGATAACGCGTTGTCCTTGAACAACCCCTCGAACGGCAGGATGGCGACAATGCCCAGCAGGCCCCAGGCCGGCTTGCGGTACAGCACCGCGACACCCACCAGGCCCAGCACCGCGCCCGGCGCCAGGTACGGATAGGGGCTGGCCAGCAGACCGAGGCAGACCAGGCCGAGCAAACTGACGATCGAGAGTGGAAAAATCACGCGCGTGCCTCCCGTGCAGTGCGGATGTAAAGCTGCGACCAGCGTTCGGCCAGGGCCTTGAGGTCGTAGCGATCCCGTTGCGTACGTTTTGCGTTGTCGATCAACTCGCCGGCCAGTGCCGGGTCTCGCACCAGCGTGCCGATCTGGCGGGCGAGGGCGGCGCTGTCGGTGGGCGCGGCGAGCAGGCCGTTGTGGCGGTCCTGCACGACATCGGGAATCCCGCCGACGCCAAAGGCCACCACCGGCACGCCGGCCTGCATCGCTTCGAGCAGAATCATCGGCGTGCCTTCGGTGCGCGAGCTGATCACCAGCGCATCGAGTTGCCGCCACCAGGCGCGCATGTCGGTCTGGTAACCCGGCAAGGTGATGCGTGCCTGCATGCCGGCCTCGTCGATGCGCGCCTGCAGGCTTTCCCGCTCCGGCCCGTCGCCGAGCATCACCGCATCCAGTTGCGGATACTGCTGGCACAACGGGATCAGCGCATCGAGAAACAGGTCAGGGCCTTTTTCACTGCTCAGGCGCCCGACGTAACCGGCCAGCCAGCGTTGACGTGCGCCACTGTGCGGCAGCAGGTCGTTGGCCGCCGGCAAGCCGTTGGGGATCACCTGCAACTTGTCCGTGCGCACGTTGGCCTGGCGATGCAGCACCGCAATGCTTTCGGCGACACACACCACCCGGTCCACCGAAGCCGTGCGGCACAGTTGCAGGCTCAGCCAGGTGTAGAACTTCTGCTTGCGGCTGCGCGGGGTGAAGCCGTGCTGGGTGATCACCAGGGGCAGGCGCAACAGCGTGGCGCCGACCCAGCCGAACAGCAGGCCCTTGAAGTTGTGCGTATTGATCAGTGGCCGCCGGTCCCGACGCTGGCGCAAATGCCCCAGCAACGCGCCCAGGCCCGCGCAGCCCAGGCAATCGACACCGGCCTGGCGAAAACGCGCGATCAGCTCTGGCGGGGCATCGAGAAACAGCACCTGGTGCTGCCCCGGCGTCGCCAGGCAATGGTCCAGCAGCATCCGCTCGGCCCCATAGAAGCCGCCGCTGCTGAGCAAATGAATGATCGGCAGGTCGCGGGGGGTGCCGAGCGCCGCGTTCAATTGCGCACCCAATGCACGAGGGCCGGAACGCTCCAGTTCTTGTGCGGATTGTTTGGCAGGACGCTTTGATCGTTGAGCACCAGCAGCACCGGCAAGCCCAGTTCATGGCTGATTTGCGCAGGGTGCTTGAAGCGGTGGTCGAAGAACTCACGCACGTAGACCAGGGCAATCGCCAGCAGCAGACCGGTGAACAGCCCGAACGGAATGATCAGCAGCGGTTTGGGAAACGCCGCCTCAGTCGGTTCGAACGGCGGGCTGAGCACCCGGGCGTTGGACAGGTCGTTGTCCAGCGCACGCGCGGTGCTGCTTTCGGCGAAGCGCTGGGCATAGGTGGAGAACGCCGCATGCAACGCATCGATCTCGGTGTCCATCTGCCGCAGCTTGCTCTGGGTTTCCTGCAACTGGTGGATGCGGTTCTTGAACTCGGCAATGCGCGCGGTTTTCTGGTCGATGACCGAGCTGACCGTCGCCAGGTCGCTGGTGCGCTCCTGGATCCGGTTGCTGACAATCTTCAGGAACTGCCCACGGGTGCGGGTGATCTGCTCACGTGCCAGCAGCATCGGCTCACTGCTGGGCTGGAAGATCGCCAGGTCGCTCATGTAGCGGCTGACCAGGGTCGTCAGTTGCTCACCCAGCTGCTTGATCTCGCGGTCTTCGAACGCGACGTTGTCGACCGTGGTGGTGAAGGTGTAGGGGAAGGTGTAGTCGTTGAACCGGGCGTTGTTGGCGCTGGCCAGGTTGGTTTTCAGGTATTCGAGCCAGCGCTGGCTTTGCAGCAACCGGTCCTGATACAGGTTCAGCGCTTGCTCCTCGGTGTTGATCGCGTTGAGGCGGAACGTGATTTCTTCCTTGGGATCGGACGAGCCGATCTTTTCGAGCAAGGCCAGGCGGTTGGCTTCCAGGCCATCGAGACGCACCTGGTACTGCAATTTCTTGGTTTCGTAGAAGCTCTGCGGCAGGTCGATCGATTGCATTTCCTGGCGGTTGACCAGGTAGTTCTGCAGCAGGGCGGCGACGAAGCGGGTGCCCTGGGCCGGGTCAGGGAAGCTGTAGACGATCGAGATCACGTTGGAGCCTGGCAAGGTTTCAACCTTGAGGGCGTCGGACGCTTCCTGCGTGAGGACATCGAGCGCAGTGTCGCGTACCGGATCGGTCTGCAGCCCCAGCATGTTGCGAAGCGGGTTGATCACCTGCTCGCGAACGGGATTGCTGACATACCGTTTGAACGGCTGCACCAGCAGTTTGTTGAAGACGCTCACGGGCGGTGTGTACTCACCCTTTTCGCGCAACTGGTCGATGGTCTGGCGAATCAAGGCCGGCGAACGCAGGATATTGCTCTCGGTCTCCATGTCCGCCAGCGACGGCGGAATGAAGGACGCGTTCTCCTGGTTGAGGGTGCTGGTGGCATCCCCCTGGGAGAGCTTCTTGGACTGCACGATCACCTGGGCGGTGATATCGAAGCTCTGCTTGAGCATCAGCGGCAAGACCACGGCGATCACTGCAAAGATCAGGAATACTCGTTTCACCAATTGCTTGTTGGCGAAGAAGATCCTGAAGAACTCATGCAGGTAGTTTTCCTTTGGATTCATGGCGGTCACCTGTGAGTTAGTCGTTGCTGTCTTTGTTGTCGACGCGATAGCTGAAGCTCATGCCCACGCCCTGGAACAACACCACGTCCGCCAGTTGCCGGGCGAGTTCGCCGGCGCTGGCCAGTTTGGTCTTGGGCACGTACAGCATGTCGTCCGCCTGCAGGTAGGCGATCTGCGAGGCATCGCCGGACAAGGCTTTCTCCACGTCATAACGATGCGCGACCACCTGGTTGCCGTTGCGCCGCATGATCATCACCGAGTCCAGGCGCGCCTTGACGTTGGAGCCGCGTGCCATGGTCAGGGCCTCAAGCACTGATACCGGGCGGCGGATCGGGTAGGAGCCCGGCTGGCCGACTTCACCCAGCACAAAGATCTCGTTGCCGGCGGTGGACTTGAGCAGCACGTCCACGGTCATGCGGCCCGGCAAGGTGGCGTAGCGTTTATTGAGGTAGGCCTCCAGTTGGTTGACGGTCATGCCTTGCAGCGGCACGGAGCCGATTTCCGGGAAGCTGGCGTAGCCGTCGGTGCCCACGGTGATTTCCCGGCTCATGCCGGTGCCGGGGTGGTTGAGCACGGACTTGAGGTTCTGTTCATTGGTCAGCGGGCTCACCAGGTTCACCGACAGCTGATTGCGGTTGGGCTGGAACAGCTGTTTGCGGTCGTAGGCGCGCTGAATCGCTTCGCGTGCCTGATCGCGCGTCAGCCCCTCGATTTTCACCGAGGTGTTGGCCCCTGGCAGTTCAATGGTGCCGTCGGGTAGCACCAACTGGTTGCCGTTGAGCTGGCTGGCGGCGGTGAAGTTCAGCGAGATCATGTCCCCGGACTGCACGCGATAGGCGTCGGAACCACTGGTGCTGATGTGGAAAATCACGTCCAGTACATCTTGTGGCCGCAAGGTCTGCTCGACCTTGGGCACGTCGGTGGCCTGGGCATTGGCCGGCGGGGCCGTGAGGATCTGCACCGGCATGCTTTGGGACTGGTCGGAGGAAGTGCTGGAGCAACCTGCAAGCGGCAGCAACAGCAGGACAAGCATCTTGGCGTTCATGGCGTCATCCTTTCTGGTGGCTCACAGGTTTTTGTACAGCCACTTGGGCATGTAGTACTTGCGTCGGTTGAACACGCTGCCGACCAGTTTCGCGCCGGCCTGGCTCAGGCGCTGGGCCGCGGCCTGGGCCACTTCCCAGCGAGTGTCTTCAGAGCGCACGACCATGACCACGCCGTCCGCCTGGGTGCTGATGGCCAGGGTGTCGGAATCCGAATACACGGCATCGCCATCGATCACTACGAAGCGGTACTGACTGCCGAGTTGATCGAGCAGCGGGCCCAGGCGTTCCGGTGTGAGGTGTTCGTTGCCCCGGGAGTGGCGGCCGAACGGCAGCACGTGGAACGGCAGGCTGGACACGTCCACCACACAGTCCTGCAACAAGGGCGGGTTCTGGGTGTTGAACAGCAAGTCGTGAAACCCCCGTTCCCGGGTCAACCCCAACTGTTGCGTGAGGTTGGTCGCCGACTGGCTGGCGTCCACTAGCAGCACCAGGCCGCTGCTCATCTGCGCCAGTTGGCTGGCCAGCGCCAGGGCGCTGGTGGTGGTGCCCGCGCCGGGGTTGGCGGCGGTCAGGAACAGGATCCGCAGGTCCTGGTCCAGCACGGTCGATGTCAGGTTGGACTCGCTCGGGCTGGCAATGCTGAGGCTTTTAGCAGTTGAACCGTCCATTTAACTCGCTCCGTGGCCGCTGAATACTTTGAAAGGGGTTTTCAACAGAATCTTCAAATCAAGCAGCAGGCTCTGTTGGGCGATGTAACGCAGATCCAGCTCGACACGCTGGTCGAAATCGATATTGCTGCGCCCGGAGATCTGCCACAGGCCGGTCATGCCGGGGTAGATACTCAGGCGAACGAGGTGATTGTCCTTGTAGCGGTAGGCGTTGAACGAAGTGGGCCTGGGGCCGACAAGACGCATGTCGCCGCTCACTACGTTGAACAGGTTCGGCAGCTCGTCGAGACTGGTGCGCCGCAGAAAGCCGCCGATGCCGGTGATGCGCGGGTCCTTGTCGATCTTGAAATCGATGGCGTCGGCGCCGTGCTTGTTCAGGTGCCGCAGGGACTCCTTGAGCTCCTCGGCGTTGATGACCATGGTGCGGAACTTGTACATGCCGAACAGGCGGCCGCGGTAACCGGTGCGCTTTTGCACGAACATCACCGGCCCCGGGCTGGTGCACTTGATGGCCAGCGCCAGGCCCAGCAGCACCGGCGCAATCAGCACCAGGATCAGCAGCGCACCGCAGCTGGCCAACACGCGGTTGGTGCGCGACAGGGTCCAGGGTCGGCCACCGTCGCGACCGGTAATCCAGCCACGTCCCTGCATGTGAATGGCGGCGTCCATGCGCATGCGGTGCTCGGGGTCCATGCGCTTGTCTCTGCGCATTGCATCCAGGGGCACACTTTTCTCATGACCAGTCATAATTCCTCCGCAAAGTTCAGCCGCGTGCGGCGTGGGCGATAGGCAGTTAGTTAGTGCTAAACAGATTATTGTTTAGTTAATTGTTTTTTATCGCTTTGTTACTTAGTTAATTGGTATTAGTCAGTTAATTACTTATTTGATTAGTGTTAAATGTTTAATTACTTGGTTAGTAGTAAGCGCGGAACCAGGCAACGAAGCGCCCAAGTCCCTCATCCAGCTCGATGCGCGGCTGGAAATCGGTCGCGTGTGCCAGGTCGCTGGCATCGGCGCAGGTGTTGAGCACATCGCCGGGTTGCAGCGGCAGCAGCTCGACCCGGGCTTTGTGACCCATGTGTTTTTCCAGCAACGCCAGATAGTCCTTGAGCGCTACCGGGTGCTGGCCGCCGATGTTGAAAATCCGCCAGGGCGCCATGCTCGTGGCCGGGTCCGGGTGTTCGCGGTCCCATTGGTCATTGGCTTGCGGTGGGCACTCGATCAGGCGCGTGATGCTCTCGATGATGTCGTCGATGTAGGTGAAGTCCCGCTGGTGCTCGCCGTAGTTGAACAGCTTCAGTGGCTGATCTTCGGCGATGGCCCGGGCGAACTGGATCGGCGACATGTCGGGCCGTCCCCAGGGGCCGTATACCGTGAAGAAGCGCAGCCCGGTGCAGGGAATGCCGAACAGGTGGCTGTAGCTGTGGGCCATCAACTCGTTGGACTTCTTGGTCGCGGCATACAGCGAGAGCGGGTGATCGACACCATCGCGCACCGAGTAGGGTGTGTGCTGGTTGGCGCCATACACCGAGCTGGACGAGGCGTAGATCAAGTGTTTGACCGGGTGCTTGCGGCAGCTTTCGAGGATGTTCAGGAAACCGCTCAAGTTGCTGTCCAGGTATGCCCGGGGATTCTCCAGGGAGTAGCGCACTCCGGCCTGGGCGGCGAGGTGGATCACCACCTCGGGTTTCTCCCTGGCAAACAGCGCCTCTATGGCCGGCGTATCGGCCAGGTCAACCGTTGCGAGCTGGAAAGGGCGTGCCTGCTCCTGCACCCAACGCACACGATCGTGCTTGAGTTGCGGGTCGTAGTAGCTGTTGAAGTTGTCCAGGCCGAACACCTGGTGGCCGTCGCGCAGCAGTCGCAGCACGCAATGGGCACCAATGAAGCCGGCCGCTCCGGTGACGAGAATCTTCATGGACGCAAGGCCTCGGGCACGATGTGGCGCAAGCCGATGCCGCTGTAGTGCAGGCCGGCAGCCGCCACCTGTTCCGGGTTGTAGAGGTTGCGCCCGTCGACGATCACCCGGCAGCGCAGTTTGCTCGCCAGCAGGTCGAAGTCGACCACGCGGAAGTTCTTCCACTCGGTGCAGATCACCAGGGCATCGGCGTCTTCGAGTGTGTCATCGCGGGTGGCGCACAGATGCAGGTCGTCGCGGTAGCCGTAGAGGCGCCGGCATTCGGACATGGCTTCCGGGTCGTAGGCCTGCACGCTCGCGCCTTCGGCCCAGAGTGCCTCCATGAGATAACGGCTGGGGGCTTCGCGCATGTCATCGGTGTTGGGTTTGAACGCCAGGCCCCACAAGGCGATGGATTTGCCGGCCAGCCCGCCGGGAAATTGCGCCTTGAGTTTGCTGAACAGGATATGGCGCTGGAGGTCGTTGACCTCGGTCACGCTACGCAGCAGACGCAAGGGCATGCCGCAGTGCTCGGCGGTGTGCAGGAGGGCGCGCAGGTCCTTGGGGAAGCAGGAACCGCCGAAGCCGCAACCGGGGTAGATGAAGTGGTAACCGATGCGCGGGTCCGAACCGATGCCTTTGCGCACCGCTTCGATATCGGCGCCCAGCAACTCGGTGAGGTTGGCCAGTTCGTTCATGAAGCTGATGCGCGTGGCCAGCATCGCGTTCGCCGCGTACTTGGTCAGCTCGGCACTGCGATTGTCCATGAACATCAGTTTTTCGTGGTTGCGGCAGAACGGTGCGTAGAGGTCGCTCATCTGGCTGCGGGCTTCATCGTCGGCGGTACCGACGATGATCCGGTCCGGGCGCATGCAATCGGCCAGGGCACTGCCTTCCTTGAGAAACTCCGGGTTGGACACCACCCGAACCTTCAACGAGCCTTTGCCGCGGCGCTGCAACTCTTCGACAGCGGTGGCACTGACCTGGTCCGCCGTGCCGACCGGCACCGTGGACTTGATGATCAGGGTGCGGTCGGCCTCCATGTAATTGGCAATCTGCCGGGCCACGTTCAGCACATGGCTGAGGTCGGCGGAACCGTCTTCGTCGGCGGGCGTACCGACGGCGATGAAGATCAGATCGGCATGCTCCACCGCATCGCTGGCCTGGGTGGTGAAGAGCAGGCGACCGGCCTTGATGTTTTCTTCAAGGGTGGCGGAAAGCCCTGGCTCACTGATCGGTGGCACGGCCTGTTGCAGTTGCCGGATCTTGTTCGGGTCGATGTCGACGCACAGGACACGATGCCCGACATCGGCCAGTGCCGCTGCTTGTATCAGGCCAACATAGCCCGTACCAAATACGCTCACGTCCATATTGGCGTGCCTCGTAAGACGGTGGAGAGTCGCGAAGTGAAAACTGTAAAAAGGGGTATAGACCAGCCTCGGAAAACCGCGTCAACCATCCGGCATGTTAAAAGGGCAAGACACCCCCAAACTCGGGGGGGCCAAATGCCATCAACCTCGCACCAGTGTTGGGTTTTCCCCCGATTTCGGGCTTTTGGCGAGAGTCCAAAGAAAGCGATAAACGGTCGTAAGCCGCGAAATACAAGGGCTGTAGCAGCTTGAGTGTGTCAGATTTGAGTCACCGGTTTATTGACGCTTTTCCCCAAGGTCCGACAGCTCTTGCGCGTATGTGGCGATATGCCAGCGTCAAGAATCGACCGACAATCTATTGGCATGTTGCCTTTCGAGGTCATTGCAAAATTCAATGATCTGACAGGTCGACGGGGGGCTGGCCAATGGCATTTTCATGAGCCGGGCGCACCTTCTACCGGAGCGCCCGTGAGCGGGGAAGCGGCGTCAATTGACCACGCTGGCACCCCGCCTTGCGTCGGCGGTTTGCGGTTTCGCCCTGGGGTCGTGCAGCAGGGAGAAGCCACGATCGAGCAAGGTGTGGCCGATAAACCGCGAGCCCACTTCGTTCAAGTGTGAGTCGTCCAGGTACAGCAACTGACCCTCGATGATCGGACTGCACACGCCGGCCGGGCATATCACCTGGTTGGGGTCGATGAAGCGTATCTGCGGGAACCTGGCCCGCACGTCCGCCCAATAGGGCGCCAGAGCGCTCTGGGCGACCGAGCAGTTGCGGCCGGTGCCGAACATCAGCCGGCGAATCGGGCAACTCGCGGCCTTTTCGATGTGCTGGTTGCTCAGGATGACGATCACCTGGCCGCTGTTCTCCACCACCCGCCGCAGGCTCGCTTCGACCAGATCCCTGGCCCGGTCATCCTTGGGCCAGATCGCCGCCAGTACCACGTAGCGATACTTGTTCTGCTCGATCAGGCTGAACACCCGCTCGTTGCGTTTCGCACAATGGGCCGCATACACCGGAGGCATTTCGGCGGTGTAGCCGAGGATCGGCGGGCAGGAGTCCATGGTGTAGTCCATGAGCATCATGTTGTCGGGCCTGGCCAGAATGTCGACCATGCCGGTGAAGTGATTGGCAAACGAGTCGCCGATCATGATGCCGTCCAGCTCATCCTTGGTTGCACCCAATCGGCAGTGCTCATTGGGTTCGGTCTGGTACAGCGCATTGGGCACATGGCAGCCGCGGCGGACCTCGGCAGGCTTGTTCAGGGTCATCCCTTCAAGCGCTGAAACGTCGGCGTTGAAGCGTTGTGGAAAACCGTTGAACTGCAGGCTCAGCCCCGCCAGCACGGCCAGCCCCAACGCCGGAAGGGCAAACCGGCGGGTGAACACCCGGGCAAAGTGCAGGCCTGCCCCGGTACGGCGAAACGGCACCTCGACGTACCGCCAGGACAGCCACGACAGCAGGACAGAGGCGGCCATCAGCAGCGCGCCCACGGGCAGGTCGATGGGGATTTCCACGTAGTTCAGGAAGGCAATCAGCGGCCAGTGCCACAAATACAGCGAGTAGGAGATCAGGCCGATAAACACCATGGGCCGGCTGGTGAGCAAGCGTGAGTGGCGTTCACCGCTGCCGGCCAGGATCAGCAAGGCGGCGCCCAGGCAGGGAATCAGGGCGTTGATCCCGGGAAAGGTGGAGTCGGGGTTCAAGGCAAATAGCGAGAAACCGATCAGCAGGTAGCCCGCCAGCGCATAGCCATGGGCCGCCCGTTTGCCGATTACGCGCGGTGAATGGAGGTAGATCGCCAACAGCCCGCCCAGCATCAGTTCGAAAAAACGCGTGGGCAGCAGGTAGTAGGCGGCCGTGGCGAAGACCCCCGTCGCGTACTCGGAAACCCCCACCGCCAGCACCACGCCGATGGCCAGCACGGGCAACACGTAACGCGGCGCCAGCCGATACAGCAACACGATGAACAGCGGCCAGATGACGTAGAACTGCTCTTCGATACCCAGCGACCAGGTGTGCAGCAAAGGCGCTTCGCTGGCATCGGCGGCGAAGTAGTTACCGTACTTGACCCAGATGTAGATATTCGAGACGCCCAGCAGCGAGAGCAGGGCGCTGACGTTGAGCCGGACCAGATCGACCGGAGACAGGATGAAGGCCCCGGCGATCACGGTCGCCAGCAGCACCGTCGCCAGCGCCGGCACGATGCGGTTGATGCGCCGCTGATAAAAGCCCTTGAGCGAGAACGCATTGCGCTTGACCTCGGAAAACACCTGGGAAGTGATCAGGAATCCCGAGATGACGAAGAAGATGTCGACGCCCACGTAGCCGCCGGGCAACAGGCTCGCCTTGAGGTGATGCAGCAACACTGCAATCACCGCGACAGCGCGCAGCCCATCTATGTCGGAGCGATACTTGCCTTGAGCCATGCGCCTGCCCATCCCTAAAACCGCAGCCATCCATCGATGTCCGACCCGTGACAATCGCTGTCAGGCTTGCGGACACTCAACCCACCCATCATTTGTAGCTGGAAACCGGGGGTACGCAAAAAACGATGGCATCCGAGGCGCACGAGCGTGGTTTTTTGTGGGAGCGGGGC
>NZ_JBWKZB010000042.1:0-50854 GCF_059424105.1 Pseudomonas sp. GW456-E7
AGGAATCCTTAACAACTTCAACCACTTGCGCTTTCGATCTCTCGTCAGCGGGAGGCGAATTCTACAGCGTTACTCGCCGCTGTCAACACCTCTTTTTCAACTTCCTTTCGGCTTCGATGACCTGAAGCAACCTGCTGCCGAAAACTGCGTAACTCTTTGTTTATCAAGGAGTTTTATGTTTCGACTGCGCCGGAAGTGGGGCGAATTATAGACATCTATAATCTGCCGTCAAGCACTGATTTTGCTCTTCTATCAATAACTTACTGAAAGCGCCAAAACGCCAGGTTTGAAGCCTATATAGAGAAGCAAAAGCGCTTCTCTATATAGGAGGGAGAAATCAAAGCACGCCAGACGCCTTGAGCGCAGACACCGAGCCAGCATCCAGCCCCAAGACCCGATGCAGTACCTCCAGCGTATGCTCACCCAGCAAAGGCGGTGCAAACCGGTACTCCACTGGGGTTTCAGATAGACGAATAGGGCTCGCCACCTGAGGCACCATTCCCGCCAGCGCATGCGGCAGCTCGATGGCCAACCCGCGCGCCTTGACCTGAGGATCGGCAAACATCTGCGCCAGGTCATTGATAGGCCCGCATGGCACTCCCGCCTGCTCCAGCTGCGCCACCCATTCAGCGGTGGTCTTGAATACCGTTGCCTGGCGAATGAGCGGAATCAGCACCGCGCGGTTCGCCACCCGCACCTTGTTGGTGGCAAAGCGCGGATCATCCGCCCACTGCGGCTGCCCGGCCACTTCCGCGAACTTGCGGAACTGCCCGTCGTTCCCGACAGTAAGGATGAAATCGCCATCCGCCGTAGGAAAGTCCTGATAGGGCACAATGTTCGGATGAGCATTACCCAAGCGTTTAGGCGCATTGCCTGTCGTCAGGTAGTTCATGGCCTGGTTGGCCAGACAGGCCACCTGCACGTCCAGCAGCGCCATGTCGATATGCTGACCACCGCCGTCGTGATCCCGATGCGCCAGCGCAGCCAGGATCGCCACAGTCGAGTACAGCCCGGTCAGGATGTCCGTCAGCGCCACACCAACCTTCACCGGCCCCGCACCTTCCTCGCCTTCAGGTCGCCCCGTGAGGCTCATGAGACCGCCCAGCCCCTGGATCATGAAGTCATAACCCGCACGCTTGGCGTAAGGACCGGTCTGGCCAAACCCGGTGATCGAGCAATAGATCAGGTCCGGATTGATCGCCTTCAGCGATTCATAGTCCAGGCCATAGGCTGCCAGACCACCAACCTTGAAGTTTTCGATCAGGATGTCCGACTTCGCCGCCAGCTCACGCACCAGCTTCTGCCCTTCGGGGCGAGTGAAGTCGATGGTGACCGATTGCTTGTTGCGATTGGCCGACAGGTAATAGGCGGCCTCGCTGGTGTTTTCCCCATAAGCGTCTTTAAGGAACGGTGGCCCCCAGGCGCGCGTGTCATCACCGTTACCGGGGCGCTCGACCTTGATCACTTCGGCGCCGAGGTCGGCCAGGATCTGCCCGGCCCAAGGCCCAGCCAGCACCCGCGATAAATCCAGTACCCGTAGATGCGATAGCGCGCCCATGGACGTCCTCCTGTTAATAGAACGCCTGGATGCCGGTTTGCGCACGACCGAGGATCAGCGCGTGGACGTCATGAGTACCTTCATAGGTATTCACCACTTCCAGGTTCACCAGGTGGCGAGCAACGCCGAACTCATCGGAGATGCCATTGCCGCCCAACATATCGCGAGCCATGCGCGCGATGTCCAGGGACTTGCCGCAAGAGTTGCGCTTCATCATCGAAGTGATTTCGACCGCCGCAGTGCCCTCATCCTTCATACGACCCAGACGCAGGCAGCCTTGCAGCGCCATGGTGATTTCGGTCTGCATGTCGGCCAGTTTCTTCTGGATCAACTGAGTGGCTGCCAATGGACGGCCGAACTGTTGACGATCCAGGGTGTACTGGCGAGCGGTATGCCAGCAGAACTCGGCTGCACCCAGTGCGCCCCAGGAGATGCCGTACCGCGCCGAGTTGAGGCAGGTGAAAGGACCTTTCAGGCCACGGACATCCGGGAAGATGTTCTCTTCCGGCACGAACACGTTGTCCATCACGATTTCACCGGTGATCGATGCCCGCAGGCCGACCTTGCCGTGAATCGCCGGAGCGCTCAGGCCTTTCCAGCCTTTCTCCAGAACAAAGCCGCGGATGTCGCCGGCATCGTCCTTGCCCCAGACCACGAACACATCGGCAATCGGGCTGTTGGTGATCCACATCTTGCTGCCGGTGAGGCTGTAGCCGCCCTCCACTTTGCGCGCACGAGTGATCATCGCACCCGGGTCGGAACCGTGGTTAGGCTCGGTCAGGCCAAAGCAGCCGATCCACTCGCCCGAGGCCAGTTTCGGCAGGTACTTCTGCTTCTGCGCTTCGGTACCGAACTCATTGATCGGCACCATCACCAGTGAGGACTGAACGCTCATCATCGAGCGATAACCGGAGTCGATACGCTCGACTTCACGGGCGATCAGGCCATAGCTGACGTAGTTCAGGCCGCTGCCACCGTACTGCTCAGGAATGGTTGCGCCCAACAGACCCACTTCGCCCATTTCGCGGAAGATCGCCGGGTCGGTCTTCTCATGGCGGAAAGCTTCAAGAATGCGCGGCGCCAGGCTCTGCTGAGCGAACTGCGCAGCCGTGTCGCGAATCATGCGTTCTTCTTCAGTGAGCTGTTGATCCAGCAGCAGGGGATCAATCCAGTTGAAGCTAGCTTTACCGCCCATGAGTGTGTCCTCTCGAATCGGGTCAAATAACGTGGAGTGATCCTAGGCCTGGATCGGCGCTACGGCAAACGAGGATTTCGCATACTGTTGTGCTAATTTCTCACTCCGAAACGTCGTAAAAGAGCTTTTATGCGATGCATTAGTGAGGTTGACGTACATGCGCAGGAAGATACCCAGCACCACCGCCCTGATCAGCTTCGAGGCCGCAGCGCGCCATGAAAGCTTCACCAAGGCCGCCCAGGAACTTTCGCTGACCCAGGGGGCGATTTGCCGACAGATCGCCAGCCTTGAGGAGTTCCTCAGCGTAGAACTGTTCCGACGTTCGCGGCGCGGAGTGAAGCTGACGGAAGCCGGGCTTTCCTACAGCCGTCGGGTCGCCACTCAACTCGATGCGGTTGAGCGCGACACCTTGTCCGTGATGGGCCAGCAGGGCACCAACGTCATCGAATTGGCCGTGGTTCCGACCTTCGGTACCCAATGGCTGCTGCCACGACTCAAGGACTTCCAGCAGAAACACCCGGAAGTGACGGTCAACCTGACCAACCGCACACGCCCGTTCCTGTTCGCCGACACTGATTTCGATGCCGCGATCTACTTCGGCGACGCGGATTGGTCGGGTACAGAATCCCACAGGCTGATGGGTGAAAATCCGATGCCCGTTTGCAGCCCCAACCTGCTCGCAAACAAGACCAGCCTCACGCCCGGCGAAATCGCCGATTTGCCCCTGCTGCAACAAACCACCCGCCCTTATGCCTGGCGCCAGTGGTTCGATTCCCAACACCTGAATGTCCCGCGAGACATGACAGGCCCCCGCTACGAGCTATTCTCCATGCTCGCCCAGGCGGCCATGCATGACATGGGCATTGCCCTGATTCCGCCGTTCCTGATTCAAAGGGAGTTGAAAGAAAAACGCCTGGTGATCGCCAACCCGCAAGCACTGTCCAGCATCAAGGCTTATTACCTGATGATTCCTGAGCGAAAGCTCGAATCCGCGTCTTTAAGGGCATTTCGTGACTGGCTGGTGAACCAGGCGCACAGCTACAGCCTAGAGGAGTAAAGGCTCTCCAACGTTACTTGACCCCGTAGTCAACAAAAACAAAGCCCTACAGATATACGTATTTGTCGCATGACAGCAAACTGTATCGAAAAGTCGTACAAACGTCCCACAAGCGCCTGATCACGCGGCTTTGCGCCACTATTTCGAGGCGATGCCGCATCATTCATACGGCCGATGTGTAAATTCTTCAGTTTCGGCCAGAATCCTTGTAAAGCACGGTCTGCAAGGGATTGAGCCGGGTGGTTGCGACATTCGGTCACGGGGTGACTTGTAGTTAATTTTCCGTCACCCGTCATAATCCCTTGAAGGGCACAAAGTTCGCCTGCAAAATGCCGCGCCCCGCCCTGATTTGGCGGGATCGTGCTGATCGGCCGCCCCAGCCGCACCATCCGTAGTGCATGGGTTTACTCAATAAGATCACGCAGGAGATTTGACGTGCACATTGGTGTTCCTCTCGAAACCCAGACCGGTGAAACACGGGTTGCTGCAACCCCGGAAACCATCAAGAAGCTGATCAGCCAGGGTCATAAGGTCACTGTACAAAGCGGCGCCGGCGTGAATGCCAGCGTTGTCGACAGTGCCTATGAAGCGGCAGGCGCAACCATTGGCAGCGCCAATGATGCGTTTGGAGCAGAGCTGATTTTGAAGGTGGTCGCCCCCAGCGACAGCGAGCTGACGCTGATTAAAAGCGGCACCGTTGTGGTGGGTATGCTCAATCCGTTCAACAACGAAACCATCGCCAAGATGGCCGAGTGCGGCATTACCGCCTTCGCCCTGGAGGCTGCGCCACGTACCTCCCGCGCCCAAAGCCTGGATGTGCTGTCGTCGCAAGCCAACATTGCCGGTTACAAGGCTGTCTTGCTGGCCGCTCACCATTACCCTCGTTTCATGCCGATGTTGATGACGGCTGCGGGCACCGTGAAAGCGGCGCGCGTGCTGATCCTGGGTGCCGGTGTGGCCGGATTGCAGGCCATTGCTACGGCAAAACGCCTGGGTGCGGTGATCGAAGCCTCTGACGTGCGTCCTGCGGTGAAAGAGCAGATCGAATCCCTCGGCGCGAAGTTCGTCGACGTGCCTTACGAGACCGACGAAGAGCGTGAATGCGCCGTTGGTGTCGGTGGTTACGCCCGGCCGATGCCAGCCAGTTGGATGCAGCGCCAGGCCGCGGCCGTGCACGAGCGAGCCAAGCAGGCTGACATCGTTATCACCACAGCGCTGATTCCCGGCCGCAAGGCACCGACGCTGCTCAGCGCAGAAACCGTGGCACAGATGAAACCGGGTTCGGTGGTCATCGACCTCGCGGCCGCCCAGGGCGGTAACTGCCCGCTGACCGTGGCCGATCAGGTGGTCGTCGAAAACGGCGTGACCATCGTTGGCCCGACCAACCTGGCGGGCGCAGTGGCGGCCGATGCTTCGGCGCTGTACGCACGCAACCTGCTGGACTTCATGAAACTGTTGTTCGATAAAGAAGGACAACTGGTGATCAACCTTGAAGACGATATCGTCGCCGCGTGCCTGATGTGCCGCGACGGCCAGATCGTGCGCAAGAACGGCTGAGGATAAAAACAATGGAAGACATGCTGATCTCTCACGGTATCTACAACCTGATCATCTTCGTGCTGGCCATCTATGTCGGCTACCACGTGGTCTGGAACGTAACACCTGCACTGCACACGCCACTGATGGCTGTTACCAACGCCATCTCGGCCATCGTGATCGTCGGCGCCATGCTCGCCGCCGCCCTCACTGTGACCCCGCTGGGCAAGACCATGGGCACCCTGGCCGTGGCCCTGGCCGCCGTCAACGTGTTTGGTGGCTTCCTGGTCACCCGGCGCATGCTGGAAATGTTCAAGAAGAAAGCGGCCCCGGCAAAAGCTCCGGCCGCCAAGGCCGAAGCAGTCAAGGCTGAGGTGCAGCAAGCATGAGCATGAACCTGGTTACTTCCCTGTATTTGATCGCCTCGGTTTGCTTCATCCAGGCGCTCAAGGGCCTTTCGCATCCCACCACGTCGCGTCGCGGTAATCTGTTCGGCATGCTCGGCATGGGCCTGGCGATACTCACCACGGTTGGCCTGATCTACAAGCTCGGTGCCGAACTGGCCCAGGACGGTATCGTCTACGTGATCGTCGGCCTGCTGATCGGCGGCACTGCCGGTTCGATCATGGCCAAACGCGTTGAAATGACCAAGATGCCCGAACTGGTCGCCTTCATGCACAGCATGATCGGCCTGGCCGCGGTGTTCATCGCCATTGCAGCGGTTGTCGAGCCGCAGTCGCTGGGTATCGTTGCGCAGCTGGGTGACGCGATCCCGGCCGGTAACCGCCTGGAGCTGTTCCTCGGTGCCGCCATTGGTGCGATCACCTTCTCCGGTTCGGTAATCGCCTTCGGCAAGCTGTCGGGCAAGTACAAGTTCCGCCTGTTCCAGGGCGCACCGGTACAGTTCACCGGTCAACACAAACTGAACCTGCTGCTCGGCGTGGCCACTCTGGGCCTGGGCATCACCTTCATGTTGACCGGCGACCTCAGCGCCTTCGCCTTGATGCTGGCCCTGGCCTTCATCATGGGTGTGCTGATCATCATCCCGATCGGTGGCGCGGACATGCCAGTGGTCGTATCGATGCTCAACAGCTACTCCGGCTGGGCAGCGGCAGGTATCGGCTTCTCGCTGAACAACTCGATGCTGATCATCGCGGGTTCGCTGGTAGGTTCGTCCGGTGCGATCCTCTCGTACATCATGTGCAAGGCGATGAACCGCTCCTTCTTTAATGTACTGCTCGGCGGTTTCGGAAATACAGCCGACGCAGGTCCGGCAGGCGCCAAGGAAGCCCGTCCGGTGAAATCCGGTTCGGCTGACGACGCGACCTTCCTGCTGACCAACGCCGACACCGTGATCATCGTTCCGGGCTATGGCCTGGCGGTAGCACGGGCGCAGCATGCGTTGAAGGAACTGACCGAGAAGCTGACCCATCGCGGCGTGACCGTGAAGTACGCGATCCACCCGGTTGCCGGTCGTATGCCGGGCCACATGAACGTGTTGCTGGCGGAGGCCGAAGTGCCTTACGACCAGGTGTTCGAGATGGAAGACATCAACTCCGAGTTCGGTCAGGCCGACGTGGTGCTGGTGTTGGGCGCCAACGACGTGGTCAACCCGGCCGCGAAGAACGATCCGAAATCGCCGATTGCCGGCATGCCGATCCTCGAAGCGTTCAAGGCCAAGACCATCATCGTCAACAAGCGTTCGATGGCCAGCGGCTATGCCGGCCTGGACAACGAACTGTTCTACCTGGACAAAACCATGATGGTGTTCGGTGACGCCAAAAAGGTCATCGAAGACATGGTAAAAGCCGTCGACTAATCCTCTGCGGCACACAGAACGCCCCGACTCGTCGGGGCGTTTTTGTTTGCGCAAATCGTCGGACAAACTATTCTTTTGTTACCGATCCGGTAACGGTGTTTTGCTTGAAAGGCCCGGAATAGACACCTCGATTGCGACCTTGGTAGCGGGACAGAAGCCGGCGCAATTCACTAGACTGCACGTCCTGCTACCTGTTGCCCGAGATAATAATCCATGTACCGTGACCGTATTCGCCTGCCTTCGTTGTTGGACAAAGTGATGAGTGCTGCTGACGCTGCCGCCCTGATTGAAGACGGCATGACCGTCGGCATGAGTGGCTTCACTCGCGCCGGCGAGGCCAAGGCCGTTCCTCAGGCGCTGGCCGAGCGCGCCAAGGTCACGCCGTTGAAAATCAGCCTCATGACTGGCGCAAGCCTGGGCAACGACCTTGACAAGCAGTTGACCGAAGCTGGCGTGCTGTCGCGACGCATGCCGTTTCAGGTCGACAGCACCCTGCGCAAGGCGATCAACGCCGGTGAAGTCATGTTCATCGACCAGCACTTGTCGGAAACCGTGGAGCAATTGCGCAACCAGCAATTGAAACTACCGGACATCGCCGTGATTGAAGCCGTTGCGATCACCGAGCAAGGGCATATCGTGCCAACCACTTCGGTAGGCAACTCGGCCAGCTTTGCGATTTTCGCCAAGCACGTGATCGTCGAGATCAACATGGCGCACAATCCGAACCTCGAAGGTCTGCACGACATCTATATCCCGACCTATCGCCCGACCCGCACTCCGATTCCATTGGTCAGAGTCGACGACCGCATTGGCAGCACCGCCATCCCGATTCCGGCGGAAAAGATCGTCGCCATCGTGGTCACCAACCAGGCTGACTCACCCTCCACGGTGCTGGCGCCAGACGCTGAGACCCAAGCCATTGCCGACCACCTGATCGACTTCTTCAAACAGGAAGTGGCTGCCGGACGCATGACCAACAAGCTCGGTCCACTACAGGCCGGTATCGGCACCATCGCCAATTCGGTGATGTGTGGCTTGATCGACTCGCCGTTCGAAGACCTGACGATGTATTCCGAGGTGCTGCAGGACTCGACTTTCGACCTGATCGACGCCGGCAAACTGAGCTTTGCTTCGGGCAGCTCGATCACCCTGTCGAGCCGGCGCAACGCCGATGTGTTCGGCAACCTGGAGCGTTATAAGGACAAGCTGGTCCTGCGCCCGCAGGAAATCTCCAACCACCCTGAAGTCGTGCGCCGCCTCGGCATCATCGGCATCAACACGGCGCTGGAGTTCGACATCTACGGCAATGTCAACTCCACTCACGTCTGCGGCACCCGGATGATGAACGGCATCGGTGGCTCGGGCGACTTCGCGCGCAACGCGCACCTGTCCGTGTTCGTGACCAAGTCGATCGCCAAGGGCGGCGCGATCTCCAGCGTGGTGCCGATGGTCAGCCATGTCGACCATACCGAACATGACGTCGACATCCTCGTGACCGAAGTGGGCCTGGCAGACTTGCGAGGCCTGGCGCCCCGGGAGCGTGCCCGGATCATCATCGACAAGTGCGTGCACCCGGATTACCGCCAGGCGCTGAATGATTACTTCACTGCTGCGTGCGCCATCGGCGGACATACCCCGCACATCCTGCGTGACGCACTCAGTTGGCACATAAACCTGGAAGAAACCGGGCAGATGCTGAAGAAGTAATTGCTACAGATAGCAGCTGGCGCAAACACAGTTTCGCCAGCTTGCGCTTGCCACCCTCGCAATATGAAAAAAACTGTACTGCTGTACTGGTCATTTCCTACGGAAAATTCCTGCCTAGTCGGGGTAAAACAGCATTTTTGCACTCAAACAGTGCAGACAAGTACAGTTGCCTCAATTTTGACCAGTACACCCCCTATAAACAGTTAACTGAGCTCTCACAATACAGATGAACTGTATCTACAGAGACTAGGCAAACAAGAGGATCATGGGCACCAGTTAAACCACTACCTAATCCCGCCACAAGCGGAAGGATGACCACCATGGAACGTACACTCAGTTCCGATCTGTTCTTCGAAGACACTGCTGCAAAAACCCAGGCTTCCCTGCCTCTGCGCGTTATCGCCAACCTGATGTTGTGGCAGCGCCGCATTACCAGCCGCCATCAACTGGCTCGCCTGGATTCGCGTCTGCTGGCTGACGCCGGGATTAGCGAAGCACAACGCTACGAAGAGCTGAGCAAGCCGTTCTGGCGCTAAGTTAGCGTCGCTGGCTCTGACCTTAAGGTCCACCGCCAGCAACCCGAATTGAAAAAACAGAACCCGTCGTGGGCAACCACGACGGGTTTTGTCGTTTTGGCCTGTCAAACCCGGTCTTACAGAAGAGAAACCTGAGCACCAGTACAGTTTGTGAAAAGTACAAACTGCATGAGTACAATATTGCCTCAGTGTGTCTGTAGTGGATATTCGACGGGTGTCAGCATGGAGCCCTCCACTTATCAGGACAGGGATCGTGCCATGAAGAACGTACTGGATTTTTCCATTCCCTCGGTTCAATCGAAACCTTGCCAGCAGAGGCTTCGAGGGCTGCTGAAGGGGCTCTGCGCTGGCCTGGAAAGGGCGAGAACGCGACGTTTGCTGGCTCAACTCGATGATCGCCAGCTATCGGATCTGGGTATCAGCCACGCCGACCGCAGCAATGAATTGGATAAACCGTTCTGGCGCTGACTTCCTGCGTGCAGGGCCGGGACTGTTCGAACCGACACAGACAGGCCTAATATCACTTCAGAACGTGGCGAACGCCGAGTGCCTGGCGTCAGACTTTGCAGACACTGCGCCATATTTCAAATGGTCTACCAAAAGGAGTTACCCCATGTCCCGTCTTCGCCTGCTTAGCGCCGCGGCCCTGTTTGCCGTGGCTGCCAGTGCCCAAGCCACCAGCTTCATCGTGACCACGGATGCTGTGGTCAACGCGCTCAAGGCCACTTCCGATGCGACTACCAACATCGTTTCGTCGTCGTTCAAGGATGACAAGATCGTCCTCGCCGCCCGTGACGACGCTGCCAGCTTCGTCGCCAGCGAAGGCTCCATCCGCGGTGTGAAGCTGGAAAGCGCCCTCGATCACATTCGCCATAAGGCGCCGCAACTGAGTGCAACAGACGCACAACTGGCTCAGGCGATCCTGACCATCTAAACGGCGGTACAGACATGGGGCACGCCCGGCGTGCCCCAATGTTTCGGCACTGGCTCTAGACCGGCCCTTGCGCTAGCCTTGGGACTCACTTTCAACTGTCGAGTCTCATGCGCTTTCTTACCCGTTTCCTGATCACTCCAGTCTTTCTCACCTTGGGTTACTGCGCATCAGCCCACGCTTATGACGCCTTCAACCTGTCCACCCAGGGCACCGTCGCCAGTGGTTACGCCACAAGCCTCGTGACCTCCGCTCCCTTCGACCATAAACTATTGCTCGCCGCCCACGATGACGCCGCGGCATTCATTGCCAGTGACGGCCAACTGAGAGGCGCACGACTGGAGTCGGCCCTTCGGTATCTGCGCCAGACCCAGGCAAAACTTCATGCCAGCGACCTTGAACTGGCGCAAGCAATTCTCGTCCAATAGTTATCCCTGCTTTTCTGGAGTTCGATCCATGCGTAACCCGCTGATTGCTGCCATCCTCGGCCTGCTGCTGTTGGCCGATGTGGCCCAGGCACATACTCTGGTTGCCACCAGTAACATCCTGATCCGTGCGACCCAGCGCACCCTCGATTTCACCTCCGACACCACCACGTCCATTCGCGATTCGAAAATCGTGCGCGAAGCCCAGGACGACGCCGCCAGTTTCGTCGCCAGCGATGGCGACATTCGCGGCGCTCACCTGGAGTCCGCTTTCAACTTGCTGCGCACCCGCGTGCCCGAAGCACGCGACGCCAGCGATCAGGATCTCGCCGAAGCCATCCTCGCACTGTGAGGTGTCCACGCGCCTGGCTGCTGACCGGGGCCCTGTTGCTGCTCGGCAACACGGCCCACGCAGGCCTTCAGTTACAACTCAAGACCGAAGGCCTGACGCCCGCGCAACAGCAAGCCAGCCAGGCGTTGCTTGATGAAGCCATGCAGGCGTTGCCACCACGCTTCATCGAGCACCTGGACCGACGTATCGTCGTCGGCTGGACCGATGACATGCCGCGCAATGCCTACGGCCAGGCATCACTGGTGTCCGAGCTCGATCTGAACCGCAACCTGCTGGCCGGCCTCACCGATGGCAGCGCCGCGAGCAAAAAAACCCATCGCCCCCATGGCACCGTGCGCCGGGAAATGCTGGCCACTGTGTTGCACGAGCTGACTCACATCTACGACCGTTCGCGCCTGTGGCCGGATGACGGGCGCAAGCTGATTCAGCGCTGCACCCGGCGCAACAACAGCTCAGGGCTGGTCGGCATACCCGACCAATGTCGGGGCCAGTCCGATCGGCGCTTTACCCTCAGCGACGATCCGCGCCTGCTCGACCTGGCCGGCTGGCAGCAATACGTAGGCCGTCGGGGTGAACGCGAACAGCACAATCGCCAGATCGCCCGCAGTCCGGATATCTACGAGACCAGCAGTCCCAAGGAATTCGTCGCGGTCAACATGGAGTATTTCCTCCTCGACCCGAGCTACGCCTGCCGCCGTCCCGCACTGTATCGCTACTACAAAGAGCATTTCGGCTGGGCGCCCGCCGCCAGTGACACCTGCAGCAAAACCGTTGCGTTCCTCAATGCCGGCAACGACTTCGCCAAGACACCGCTGGGGCAGGTCGATCCGGAGCGGGTCTATGCCGTTGACTATTTGCTGGCCGAGGCTAACCAGAACCTGTTCAGCCGTTGGGGCCACAGCATGCTGCGTCTGGTGATCTGCGCGCCGGGCCGCCCCCGTGGTCCGGATTGCCGCCTGGACCTGGACCAGCACCTGGTGCTGTCGTATCGCGCCTTCGTCGGCGACGTGCAGTTGTCGAGCTGGGATGGCCTGGTCGGCAAATACCCGTCGCGGCTGTTTATCCTGCCGCTGTCCCAGGTCATCGACGAATATACCAAGACCGAACTGCGCAGCCTGGCCTCCGTGCCCCTGAACCTGTCGCGCACAGAGATTGAAGACGTGGTGGAACGTGCCGCCGAGATGCACTGGAGCTACGACGGCAACTATTTCTTCCTGTCGAACAACTGCGCAGTGGAAGAACTGAAATTGCTGCGTGGCGGCACCAATAACCCGAAATTGGTAGGGCTCGACAACATCATGCCCAACGGTTTGCTGGAAGTGCTCAAAGGTCGAGGGCTGGCGGACACCAGTGTGCTGGACGATCCGCGGGAAGCCTTGCGCCTGGGTTATCGTTTCGATTCCTTCCGCGAACGCTATCAGGCGATGTTCGAAATCCTGAAAAAGCACTTGCCGATCAAACAGGAAACCGTCGAAGACTGGCTGGACTTGAAAGCCGCGGATCGTCGGCAATGGTTCGAGCAGGCGGACCTGCGCACCAGCGCGGCGTTGCTCCTGCTGGAACAGGCCAGTTTCCGACAGCAGTTGCTGCTGGCTCAGGATGAAGTGAAGCAGCGCTATCTGGGCGCCCGGGAACTGCAGAATGGCGGCATGGACAAGGCCAACGAGACGCTCAAGGACATTCTCGCCAACAGTGGCTTCCTCAGCCGTCCGGCGGAACTGCTGGGCACCAACGGTTATGGCTTGCCACAGCCGAGCGAGTGGGAGCATCTGGAATCGGAAAGCAGCCAGCGCCAGAAGCAGCTTCTGGCGCTGTCCGGGGACCTGGACAAGGAAGTGAGAGCGTTGCTCGAACCGGGTCGTGCCGCCGAAATGGCCGCCAACGAAGCCAACGTGAAGCAGATTGGCGAGCATTTGCGCAAACTGCACAAGGCAGCAGGCGGCATAGAGTTGCCTTGACCCGCAACCTGTGGGAGCGAGCTTGCTCGCGATGAGGGCTGCACATCCAGCATTGATGTCGGCTGACACGCCGCTATCGTCGGATCGCCGCCCGGAGCAAGCTCGCTCCCACAAGGTTTACAGCGTTTTGCTGTTCAGTCTCTTAATCAGGAACGTTGCCTTCAGCTGACGCGGGCCTTACGCACGCCTTCGGCCAATGCCGAGCACAGGCTCAGCACACCATCCACGGCTTGTTCCGGGGACGTGGCATTGGCGATGTGATCGATCAACGCCGAACCCACCACCACGCCATCAGCCAGGCGTGCAATGGACGCTGCCTGTTCCGGAGTCCGGATACCGAAACCGATGCTGATCGGCAGGTCGGTATGGCGGCGCAGACGGGCGACCGCTTCCTCGACGTGTTCCAGCGTGGCGGCACCGGCGCCGGTCACACCGGCTACCGACACGTAGTAGACGAAACCGGAGCTGCCGTTAAGAACAGTCGGCAGGCGCACATCGTCGGTGGTTGGCGTAGTCAGGCGGATGAAGTCCAGGCCCGCAGCCTGCGCCGGGTCGCACAGCTCGCCGTTATGCTCCGGCGGCAGGTCGACCACGATCAGGCCATCAACGCCGGCCTCTTTGGCTTCGGCAATGAAGCGCGGTACACCGTACATGTGGATCGGGTTGAAGTACCCCATCAGCACCAGCGGCGTTTCGTTGTTGTCCTGGCGGAACTCGCGAACCATTTGCAGGGTTTTCGCCAGATTCTGCTTGGCACCCAACGCACGGATGTTGGCGAGCTGGATGGCCGGGCCGTCAGCCATCGGGTCGGTGAAGGGCATGCCCAGCTCGATCACGTCGGCGCCAGCCGCCGGCAAGCCCTTGAGGATGGCCAGGGAGGTGTCATAACCCGGGTCGCCAGCGGTCACGAAGGTCACCAGGGCGGCGCGGTTCTGTTCCTTGAGTTCGGCAAAACGCGTTTGCAGGCGGCTCATCAGTGTTTCTCCTGCTTGGATTGTTCCATGTGGTGCATCACGGTCTGCATGTCTTTGTCGCCACGGCCGGACAGGTTGACCACCATCAGGTGATCCTTTGGCAAGGTCGGTGCACGCTTGAATACTTCAGCCAGGGCATGGGCGCTTTCCAGGGCCGGGATGATCCCTTCCAGGCGGCAGCACTGGTGGAATGCAGCGAGGGCTTCGTCGTCGGTCACCGAGGTGTACTGGACGCGGCCAATGTCGTGCAACCAGGCGTGTTCCGGGCCGATGCCCGGGTAGTCGAGGCCGGCGGAGATCGAGTGGGCGTCGATGATCTGGCCATCGTCGTCCTGCAGCAGGAACGTGCGGTTGCCGTGCAGCACGCCTGGAACGCCGCCGTTCAGGCTGGCCGCATGCTTGCCGGTCTCGATGCCGTAACCGGCCGCTTCAACGCCGATGATCTCGACACTCTTGTCGTCCAGGAACGGATGGAACAGGCCCATCGCGTTGGAGCCACCGCCAATGCACGCCACCAGGCTGTCCGGCAGGCGACCTTCCTGGGCTTGCAACTGCTCGCGGGTTTCCTTGCCGATCACGGCCTGGAAGTCACGGACCATCGCCGGGTAAGGGTGCGGACCGGCCACAGTGCCGATCAGGTAGAAGGTGCTGTCGACATTGGTCACCCAGTCACGCAGGGCTTCGTTCATTGCATCCTTCAGCGTACCGGTGCCGGCGACCACCGGGATAACCTCGGCGCCCAGCAGCTTCATGCGGAACACGTTGGCCTGCTGGCGTTCGATGTCAGTGGTGCCCATGTAGATCACACAATCCAGACCGAAACGTGCAGCCACGGTGGCAGTGGCCACGCCGTGCATGCCGGCGCCGGTCTCGGCGATGATGCGCTTCTTGCCCATGCGTCGCGCCAGCAGGATCTGGCCGATGCAGTTGTTGATCTTGTGGGCGCCGGTGTGGTTCAGCTCTTCGCGCTTGAGGTAGATCTTCGCGCCGCCACAGAACTCGGTCAGACGCTCGGCGAAGTACAACGGGCTTGGACGTCCGACGTAGTCACGCTGGAAGTAGGCCAGTTCTTCCTTGAATGCAGGATCTTCCTTGGCCAATTCATATTCACGGGCCAGGTCGAGGATCAACGGCATCAGGGTTTCGGCAACGTAGCGGCCACCGAACGCGCCAAACAGGCCGTTGGCATCAGGGCCGTTGCGCAGATTAGTCTGGGTCATTTGGCGCTCCAGTTGAATGCGTGAAGTGATGCATGAAGAGATAGTGGGCTTCACTCTACCCCTGACGCCCCGGCCTGAAAACCGATAAGATCGCCACAACCTGTCAGGAAAACTCACAGATCCCATGAGCCATGACCTTCCTCCGCTGAATGCGCTTCGCGCCTTCGAAGCCACTGCCCGCTTGAACAGCGTCAGTCAGGCCGCCGAGCAGCTGCATGTCACCCATGGTGCGGTCAGCCGGCAGCTCAAGGTGCTTGAAGAACACCTCGGCGTCAGCCTGTTCATCAAGGACGGTCGCGGCCTGAAACTCACAGATGCCGGCTTACGCCTGCGAGACGCCAGCAGCGAAGCCTTCGAGCGCCTGCGCAACGTCTGCGCGGAACTCACACAAAGCACGGCCGACGCCCCGTTCGTGCTCGGTTGCTCGGGAAGCCTGTTGGCGCGCTGGTTTATCCCGCGACTGGGGAGACTCAATGCCGACCTGCCGGACTTGCGCCTGCACCTGTCGGCCGGAGAAGGCGATTTCGATCCGCGAAGACCGGGACTGGATGCCTTGCTGGTCTTTGCCGAGCCCCCCTGGCCGGCGGACATGCAGGTTTTCGAGCTGGCCAGCGAACGTATCGGTCCGGTCATGAGCCCTCGGTTCGCCGGCTATGAGCGGCTCAAGCAAGCGCCGGAAAGCGCACTGCTGAACGAACCCTTGCTGCACACCACCTCACGCCCGCAAGCCTGGCCAAACTGGGCGCAACAATGCGGCCTCGACGCCAGGGCATTGAAGTACGGTCAGGGATTCGAACATTTGTATTACTTGCTGGAAGCCGCTGTCGCGGGTCTGGGCGTGGCGATTGCCCCCGAACCCTTGGTGGCGGAGGACTTGAAGGCCGGCCGCCTGGTTGCGCCATGGGGCTTCAGTGAAACCCCGGCACAACTGGCGTTGTGGCTACCCAAGCGCGCCGCGGACGGGCGCGCCAGGCAACTGGCGCAGTGGCTGAAAAACGAGCTGCGCCGGGTAGATTAATCGCGCTTGCACAACAGATAAGCGGCCAGCAGGCCCAATGCGCCCACGGCGACACCGGCTGTAGTCCAGGGGTGCTCCTGGGCGTAGTCCCGGGTGGCAATCCCGGTTTCACGGGTTTTGACCTTGACCTCTTCATAGGCGTCGGCCAGCAGATGGCGCGAGTGCTTCAAGGCATTCTCGGCGTTGCCTTTCAGGGTCTTGAGGGTTTTACGCGACTCGTCCGAGGCGTCGTCCTTCAGGTTTTCCAAAGACTTGAGCAGACTCTCGATCTCGGCTTCCATGCTTTGCAATGAGGCTTTGCGTAACGAGGTGTTGGCCATGGTGGCTCTCCTGCATTGGTGATGAGTGGCGTGTGTTGGTTGGGACTTCAGGGGTTCGAGAAAGTGCAGAAAATCTGAACTTCACTCTCAGTACGGCCAACAGAAGAAATAGGAAAAATCACTGCTAGGCTGTAATTCACACGCCAAGGAGAACGCCATGTCTGACCATCACACCTACAAGAAAGTCGAGCTGGTTGGCTCGTCCACCAGCAGTATCGAGGATGCGATCAACAACGCCCTGACCGAAGCCAGCAAAAGCATCAAGTACATGGAATGGTTCGAAGTCACCGAGACCCGTGGGCACATCAGGGACGGCAAGGCCGCGCACTTTCAGGTGACCCTGAAAGTCGGATTCCGGATTGCCAGCAGCTGACTTTGGGCTAGTCTTCTGAACTTGCACGCCGGCCGAATGCCATAGGGAATGGCACAGCGCTGCATGAGTGCGTCCGGCTGACGGCTGGTTACCCCTATGATCCGACCAGGGAATGCAACCGATGAAGAAGTTTATGTTGGCGGTAGGTTTATTGAGCCTTGCGGGGACCGTATTGGCAGATGGTGGCAAGCCATGCGAAGAGCTGAAAGCCGAAATCGCAGCGAAACTTGATGCCAAGGGCGTTTCCGGTTATTCGCTGGAGATTGTCGATAAAGGTAGCGCCGCTGGCGGAAAAGTTGTTGGTAAATGCGAAAAGGGCGCCAAAGTGATCGTCTACAAAAAGTAGGCCGGTCCTCGCCCGATTGAAAAAGCCGACGCCCTGGCGCCGGCTTTTTCATGCCTGCCGTTTGAGTATCAGCCTCGCATGACCTGCGCCAGCAGCTCGTAGGAATGCACGCGATCCGAATGTTCGTACAGGTCACAGGTGAAAATCAGCTCGTCAGCCTGGGTCTGTTCGATCAGGACCTCGAGTTTGGCGCGGATTTTCTGTGGGCTGCCAATCATGGCCAGACCAAGAAAATCGTGCACAGCCTCTTTCTCATGGGGCAGCCACAGGCCGTCCATGGTCTTGACCGGTGGACGCTGTACCAGGCTTTGGCCGCGCATCAGGGCGAGAATCCGCTGGAACACCGAAGTCGCCAGGTAATCGGCCTGCTCATCGGTATCGGCCGCCACCAAAGGCACGCCGAGCATCACGTAGGGTTTATCCAAAACGGCTGAGGGCTTGAAGTGATTGCGGTAGACCCGAATCGCTTCATGCATGTAGCGCGGCGCGAAATGCGAAGCGAAGGCGTAAGGCAAACCGCGTTCACCGGCCAGTTGTGCACTGAACAGGCTCGACCCCAATAACCAGACCGGCACATGGGTCCCGGTTCCCGGCATGGCGATGATCCGTTGATCCGGGGTACGTGGCCCGAGGTAGCGCACCAGTTCCGCCACATCTTCCGGGAAGTCGTCGGCGCTGCCGGAGCGCTCGCGGCGCAAGGCACGTGCGGTCATCTGGTCGGAACCGGGTGCGCGCCCCAGGCCCAGATCAATCCGGCCCGGATACAGGCTTTCCAGGGTGCCGAACTGCTCGGCAATCACCAAGGGTGCGTGGTTGGGCAACATCACACCGCCCGAACCGACACGAATGGTCGACGTGCCACCGGCCAGATAACCGAGCAGAACCGAAGTCGCGGAGCTGGCGATGCCGTCCATGTTGTGGTGCTCAGCCACCCAGAAGCGGTTGTAACCGAACTTCTCGACATGCTGCGCCAGGTCCAGCGAGTTGCGCAGCGACTGGGCCGCGCTGCCGTTCTCGCGCACCGGCACCAGATCGAGGGTAGAGAACTTGATATCGGACAGTCGTTTCATAAACCTGCTTCTCCAATTGAGGGTGCAGGTTTGTTCTTGCGAACGCAAACCTGCCGAATCCAAAAGCCTGTTCATGCAATGTGGGCATATACCCGAGTTTCAATAGCCCGGTAAAAAATCCCGCGAAAAAAGCAGATTGATCGGACGAAGTGAACTTTGCCCCTTCGTCTATCCTCACAACCCTGGCAACCGAAAACCCCACAGGCGCGACCTTTCGCGCCGACCTTCAGGAGGCAGGCATGGCTATCGTCAAGAAAGCATCGGCACATTGGGAAGGTGATCTGAAAACCGGCATCGGCTCGATTTCCACAGAAACCGGCGTGCTTCGGGAAGCCCCCTACGGCTTCAAGGCGCGCTTCGAAGGCGGCCGGGGCACCAACCCGGAAGAGTTGATCGGCGCTGCCCACGCCGGCTGTTTCTCCATGGCGTTCTCCATGATTCTCGGTGATGCCGGCCTGAAGGCCGATAGCATCGATACCCAGGCAGAAGTCACTCTGGATCAAGTGGACGGCGGTTTTTCGATCACCGCAGTGAAATTGATTCTGCAGGCGAAAATCCCCGGGGCAACCCAGGCGCAGTTCGAAGAACTCAGCAACAAGGCCAAAGAGGGCTGCCCGGTGTCCAAAGTGCTGAATGCCAAGATCAGCCTGGAGGCAACATTGGTCAGCTAGATCTTCATTTTTGCAAAGAAAAGATCGCAGCCTTGCGCAACTTGCCGGGATCATTCGGCAAGAGGTGCCCAAGGCTGCGATCTTTTTTACGCCGTGACAGATTTGCCCGCTAATAATATGGTCGAATAAATGACAGCAGCGAAAACCCGTGAATCGGCGTGCTGCCTCAAAGGAGCTTCAACCATGAAACGTTTTGCCCTGGCGGTTATCTGTTGCGCGCTGGCCACGTCGGCCTTTGCAGCACCGAAGCCCTGCGAAGAGCTCAAGGCCGAGATCGAAGCCAAGATCCAGGCCAGTGGCGTCACTTCCTACACGCTTGAAATCGTCACCAACGACGAAGTGCACGACCAGAACATGGTCGTTGGCTCGTGCGAAAACGGAACCAAAAAAATCATCTACCAGAAGAACGACCGCTGACATCTCACATCAGGCAGTAGGCTTCCCGGTCTTCAGCGACGATCTCGCGCTTGGCGTTGTACAGCCGGGCGCCGGGGGTAAACGCTATGGAGCGGCCTTCGAGTACATAACGCTGACCGGCTTCGAAATGATCATAACGGATGGTCAGGTAGCACAGCCGCTCAGAGGGCCCGCTCATCATACTCAAGCCACCGCCGCCGGGGACTTCAAAGTCGAAACGCACGATCAGTTCGTGGCTGCCGGGCGTCACTTCGAAATAACGCCCATCGCGCAATCGTTGTTTGTCCAGGCGTTCAGCCATCAACAACTTGTCGTTAGGGAAGGGCGTCGAAAAATCAACCCAGGCCATTTTTGGATCAGGTGTCGGCATCGGGCTTTGACAGCCCGCGACGACTCCGACGGCGAGCAACAGCATCAACCTGCGCATGATGGATGTCCCAGGGGATATGCATCCAGCATAACGCCGATCAGGTCCGTTGGCAGCCCGCAGGGGTGCCATGGCCGATCACTTTTTGCTGCTGATCATAGAGCTTGGCCCACGGCCGAAAACCGATGTTCCCCGCTTGCAGTTGATAACGTTCGCCGGCGTTGAAATCCTTGAATTTCACGTTCAACTGACAATCGCGCCACAATGGCTCGGCGTCGGGGCCGATGTTGGTGGGCTGCACCGGAAACTGGTAGCGGACTGTCAATTCATGGCTACCGGGCTGAACCTCGAAGTAGCGTTTATCGTCGGTGGCCTTGTCATCGACCTCCAATGCCTGCAACGCCGTATCTTCTTGCTTCGAGTCCAGGTCGATCCAGGCTTGCGCAGGATCATGGCGGGGTAATCCGAATCCGGCACAGCCGGCCAGCAACAGCAGACTTCCTGTCAGTATCATCGTGCGCATAGCGGAGCTCCAGTGAGGCGGGATAGTCTTGCGGGAAGACTCTCCAAGGAAGAATTATTGTGATCAGGCCGCTTCCTAGCCTTGGGTTACTTGATCGCGTTTTTCGCGTTTTGTTTCCGGGCGTGTTGTTTTTGTTGCTCAACGGTTGCACCAGCATCAGCTATTACAGCCAACTGGCCAGCGGCCAAATGCAGTTGCTGCAGGCCAGGGAACCGGTTTCCAGCGTGATTGCCGACCCGGCGCGCGACCAAAAACTGCGTATACACCTGGAGCAATCACAAAAGGCCCGAACGTTCGCCAGCCGGCAATTGCACCTGCCGGATAACCAAAGTTACCGCTTGTACGCGGACATTGGCCGTCCCTTCGTCGTCTGGAATGTCTTCGTCACGCCAGAATTTTCCCTCAAGCCTGTAAACCACTGCTTTCCCATCGCCGGCTGCGTGGCCTACCGCGGGTACTACAGCCAGAGCGCAGCTCGCGGCGAAGCAGCCTTGCAACGCTTGCAGGGCATGGACGTGTCGATTGGCGGCGTCGAGGCCTATTCGACACTCGGCTGGTTCAACGACCCGATCATCAGTTCGATGGTGGGCTGGGGGGATGAGCGACTGGCCACGCTGATCTTTCACGAGCTGGCCCATCAGCGCGTCTATGTGAAGGACGACACCGAGTTCAACGAGTCCTTTGCCACCTTCGTCGAGCAGGAAGGTACTCGCCAATGGCGTGCCTATCGCCACCTGCCACCGGACAACAATGCGCAGGCGCGTCAGCGCGACCAGTTCACGGAGTTGGTGCTGGAAACCCGCGCCCGGCTGGAAAAGCTCTACGCCTTGCCATTGCCAGCCGAACAGATGCGCCGGCGCAAGGCGGCCGAGTTCGAGCGACTGCGTAGCGAATACCGGCAACTGCGCGACAGTCAGTGGGCTGGAGACAAACGCTACGACGCCTGGATCCATGCACCCATGAACAATGCCCGGCTATTGCCGTTTGGCTTGTACGACCAGTGGGTACCGGCATTTGACGCACTGTTCCATCAGGTGGATGGCGATTGGCCCAGGTTCTATACCGCCGTGGAAAAGCTCGGTGGCTTGCCGACGGATGAGCGCAAGGCCGCACTTAAGAAGTTGGCTGACGGCGTCGATCAGCCAAAGAACCAGTAGCAAACGCCGATTGCACCCAGCACCCCGGCAAGTTCCGCCAGCAATGCGCAGCCAACTGCATGGCGCGCACGTTGGATGCCCACAGCACCGAAGTACACCGCCAGCACATAGAACGTAGTCTCGGTACTGCCCTGGATTGTCGCCGCCACCAGCGCCGGGAAGCTGTCCACGCCCGAGGTCTTCATGGTTTCAATCAGCATCGCCCGGGCGGCACTGCCGGAGAAGGGTTTGACCATCGCCGTCGGCAGCGCATCGACAAAGCGCGTGTCCCAACCGGCCCACGCCACCAGATGACGAATCCCGTCCAGGCCAAAGTCCAGCGCCCCGGAGGCCCGCAGGACACCCACCGCGCAGAGCATCGCCACCAGATAAGGCAGCAGATTCTTGGCGACGTCGAAACCCTCCTTGGCACCTTCAACGAAGGCCTCGTAGACCTTCACTTGGCGCAGCGCACCGATCAGTAAAAACAGCATGATCAGGCCAAACAGCGTCAGGTTGCCGAGGATCGATGACAAGCCCGCCAGCGCGGTCGCCGAAAGGGTCGCCAGCAACGCCATGAAACCACCGAGGGCGAGGGCGCCGGGGATCAGGTAGGCCAGCACCACCGGGTCCCAGACGCGCAGGCGCTGCATGAACGCCACCGACAGGAAACCGACAATGGTCGAGCAACTGGTCGCCAGCAGGATCGGCAGGAACACCAGCGTCGGGTCAGGCGCGCCTTGCTGGGCGCGATACATGAAGATGGTCACCGGCAGCAGGGTCAGCGAAGAGGCGTTGAGCACCAGGAACAGGATCTGTGCGTTGCTGGCGACGGTAGCGCTGGGGTTGAGTTCTTGCAGCGCTTTCATGGCCTTCAGGCCAATAGGCGTGGCGGCGTTGTCCAGACCGAGGCCGTTGGCGGCGAAGTTCAGGGTGATCAGGCCGATGGCCGGATGACCAGGCGGGACTTCAGGCATCAGGCGCAAAAACAACGGCCCCAAGGCCCTGGCCAACCATTCGACGATGCCGGCCTTCTCGGCAATGCGCAGAAAACCCAGCCAGAGGGTGAGGGTGCCGAACAGCAGCACCATGACCTCGACCGACAGCTTGGCCATGGCAAAAATGCTCTCCACCATCGCCGCGAATATCCCGGCGTTGCCACCAATCAGCCACTGCGCCAGCGCCGAAACGGCTGCCACGATGAAGAAGCCAAGCCAAAGGCCATTGAGCATCAGTCAAATCCCCCAAAAGATCCGCGAATGATAGCGGGGTGACCAGAAACGACAAACCCCGGATTTCTCCGGGGTTTGTCTGTTACTGCCTGCACAATTCCAATGTGGGAGCGGGCTTGCTCGCGAAAGCGGTGTGTCATTGAGCATTGAACTGGCTGACATGACGCCTTCGCGAGCAAGCTCGCTCCCACAGGTTTTGTATCAGTTGCTGGAGGTTTCACCCGCTGGCAGCTTTTCCTTGCTACGCCAGTGCGGCAGGGAGTTCCAGTAACGCTGGCCCTTGGCGTCGTCGTACATGCCTTCCCAACGAGCGATAACCAGAACAGCCAGGGCGTTGCCGATCACGTTCAGTGCGGTACGGGCCATGTCCATGACGCGGTCGACACCGGCGATGAACGCCAGGCCTTCCAGTGGAATACCGACGCTGCCGAGGGTGGCCAGCAGGACCACGAAAGACACGCCCGGTACGCCGGCGATGCCTTTGGAGGTGACCATCAACGTCAGGACCAGCAGCAGTTGCTGGCTGATCGACAGATCGATGCCGTACAACTGGGCAATGAAGATCGCCGCAATGCTTTGGTACAGGGTCGAACCGTCGAGGTTGAACGAGTAACCGGTCGGGACCACGAAGCTGCAAATGGCTTTCGGCGCGCCGTAGGCTTCCATCTTCTCGATCACGCGCGGCAGCACGGTTTCGGAGCTGGCGGTGGAGTAGGCCAGTACCAGCTCATCCTTGAAGATGCGCATCAGCTTGATCACCGAGAAACCGAACAGGCGAGCGATCAGGCCCAGGATCACGAACGCGAAGAAGGCGATGGCGACGTAAACCAGGATCACCAGTTTGGCCAGCGGTATCAACGAAGCGAAGCCGAAGTTGGCCACGGTCACCGCGATCAGTGCGAACACGCCGATCGGGGCGTAGTTCATGATCATGTGAGTGACCTTGAACATGCTTTCCGACACGCCCTGGAACATCTTCACCAGCGGTTCGCGCAGGTCCGCCTGCAGGCTCGACAGCCCGAGACCGAACAATACGGAGAAGAAGATGATCGGCAGCATTTCGCCGCGAACCATGGCCGCGAAGATGTTCGACGGGATCAGGTTGAGGATGGTTTCGATGAACGCGTGTTCATGCTGGACCTCGGCGGCAGTCGCCTGGTACTTGGAAATGTCCACAGTGCCCAGGGTGCTCATGTCGATGCCGGCACCCGGATGGAACAGGTTGGCCAGCAGCAGACCGACCACGATGGCGATGGTCGTGACGATTTCGAAGTAGATGATGGTCTTGAAGCCGATGCGCCCCAGCTTCTTGGCGTCACCGACGCCGGCAATGCCGACGATCAAAGAGGAGATGACGATCGGGATCACGATCATCTTGATCAGACGGATAAAGATATCGCCTGCTGGTTGCAGGACGTTGCTGATCCACCAGGCTTTTTCGGCACTGAAATGGTTGAGCAGTGCACCGATTGCTATCCCCAATACCAGACCGATGAGGATCTGCCAGGCGAGGCTAAGCTTTGCCTTCTTCATATCTTTACCCTTACTTGCGTTTGACTCAGAGAGATGCGCGAACTGGAACGCTCGTGGCGAAAAAGTCTAGTGCATCTACCCCCCGTATAAGGTGCCCCGGAACGCGTGTTTGCGGCTCTCTGGCAGGCGAAAAAAGGCGCAACTATTCCGATGCAAGGAAGCGCCGTCTAATGCCGTAAACGCCTACCCTATGCCGAATCGGCATGAGGTTTTTTCACTGAATGCGACGTCGCAATCGGTTCGAATGCGACATTTCGGCGGGCATAAGTGCCGTGAACCGGTCATCACAGAGCAGATTGAATGTTTTTTGAGCAGTGGCCGAGCGTTGATTTTTCAGCAGAATCCCGTAGGACAAAGCGAAAAATCGCGGCCAAAAAAAAGGGATTTTTCTCGATATACGGTCGCCTGTGAAACACCGGGAAAAGTAATTTCCGACGTAACAGGGACAAGGACGCGATAACAGTGAGGAAATCGAGACGAGCGCTCTATTTCAATGTGTTGCGTGATCCAGCCCTTCGCAAGCTCGTCGAGCCATGGTGGTCCGGCGAACTTGCGCAGCAGCTTTTCCTGACCCGGCCCTTACGCAGGTACTCCCTGTACCCGTAGGTCACTCCGCCCCTGAAACAGGCAGAACGTCCCGACCCCTTGGTCATGCGCCAGCCTTCCTCAGGTGACGCAGATAGAAAGAGGCGCTGTGACCTCCTTCGTGTACAAATTCTGTTCCATCGACAAGCCCTGCATGAGAGCCTCAGGCATGCCGGAGAAACCTCAGCCCGCCTGCCATGGCACTACCGCCCTGATAGCAGGGCGGCTGCCAGCGTCTTGAACAAACCGTTCATGTCAGCCTCGACCGCGACGGCCAAAGAAGAAGGAAGCAATGAACATCACCAGGAACACGACAAACAGAATCTTGGCGATACCCGTGGCGGTGCCCGCGATACCACCGAAGCCCAGTACTGCGGCGATGATGGCAATGATCAGGAATGTGATTGCCCAGCTCAACATGGTGATTCTCCTTACGCTTCTATTTAGAGGTATTGCGTTTTCCGGCACATCGCTGCGGCGGAAATTGTTTACCTAGAACACCCAGCGCTCCTGATGACGTATCTCGCCTGCAGGCCCGGCCTGGTCGACGTCCATCATGCGCATCGGGGTGCTATCGGCTTGAAGGCTGCCAACAGCGCTGAAATGGGTTTGGGTCGGATGCTGAATCGACAGTTGTGGCGCTTGCGGCTGCTGACTCTGCTCCCAGCGCAGGAACTGTTGGCCGCCGATAAGGGTGAGCAACAGCGCCAGAAGAGCAAACAGTCCTTGTTGAATATGCACAGGCGAGAGGTGCAGGTGGGCGGCACGTTGACGGTTCATCCTGGAGCTCCTACCACTCGGGTCGGTATTCGATAGCGGGCGCTTGTTTTTGAATGCCCTGGTTAACCAGACAATTGCAGCCTGCATGCCAGCATTGAATCGAATTAATTCCCTTTAATATCAATAACTTAAGATCAACAAAGAAATCACATCGTACGCATCCTGCACGATGCCACTTGTGTGGTCGTGCGTATTGCACGATTCATTTGAAGGAAGGCGTAAATTTTTTGAATTGAGAGGAGGACGCGGATGTCAGAAATACACGCTGGCCGCTGTCGGAAACCGGGCATCTATTAAAAGACCCACCACATCAGCTGGCAAACCGATACATCGGATGAAAGCTACCCTGCCACGACAGGAATGGCTCAGAATCAATCATGCAACTTGCCCGATTTCTCCGGGACTAAATCAAGATCATTCATTAAGGAGCGTAGGAAAATGGAATCCGCCACTGAGCACCAAGGCCGCATTCTGCTGGTGGATGATGAGTCTGCCATCCTGCGTACTTTCCGTTACTGCCTCGAAGACGAAGGCTACAGCGTGGCCACCGCCACCAGCGCCGCGCAGGCAGAAGCCCTGTTGCAGCGCCAGGTCTTCGACCTGTGCTTCCTCGATTTGCGTCTGGGTGAAGACAACGGCCTCGATGTGCTGGCCCAGATGCGTATCCAGGCGCCCTGGATGCGGGTGGTGATCGTCACTGCGCACTCAGCCGTCGACACGGCGGTGGATGCCATTCAGGCCGGTGCCGCTGACTATCTGGTCAAGCCGTGCAGCCCCGATCAATTGCGGTTGGCAACCGCCAAGCAACTGGAAGTGCGGCAGCTGTCGGCGCGGCTGGAAGCCCTGGAAGGTGAAGTGCGCAAGCCCAAGGATGGTCTGGACTCCCACAGCCCGGCCATGAAAGTGGTACTCGAAACCGCGCGCCAGGTGGCCACGACCGATGCCAATATCCTGATTCTCGGTGAGTCCGGCACCGGCAAGGGCGAGCTGTCCCAAGCCATTCACGGCTGGAGCAAACGCGCGAAGAAATCCTGCGTCACGATCAACTGCCCGTCGCTGACCGCCGAGCTTATGGAAAGCGAGCTCTTCGGCCACAGTCGTGGCGCCTTCACCGGCGCGAGCGAAAGCACCCTGGGCCGAGTCAACCAGGCGGACGGCGGGACGCTGTTTCTCGACGAAATCGGCGACTTTCCGCTGACATTGCAGCCGAAATTGCTGCGTTTCATACAGGACAAAGAATATGAGCGCGTCGGTGACCCGGTGACCCGCCGTGCCGATGTGCGCATCCTTGCAGCCACCAACCTCAACCTCGAGGACATGGTCCGCGATGGTCGTTTCCGTGAAGACCTGCTCTATCGCCTGAATGTCATTACCCTGCACCTGCCACCGCTACGCGAACGCCGTGAAGATATTCTCAACCTGGCCGATCGTTTCCTGGCGCGCTTCGTCAAGGAGTATGCCCGCCCCGCGCGCGCGTTGAGCGACGAGGCCCGGGAAGCCCTGCTGGGCTATCGCTGGCCGGGCAACATCCGTGAGCTGCGTAACGTGATCGAACGCGCGAGCATCATCTGTCCGCAGGAGCGGGTCGAGATCAGTCATCTGGGCATGGCCGAAACCCCGGTCAACAACGCACCGCGCATCGGCGCAGCGCTGAGCCTGGATGAGCTGGAAAAGGCCCACATCGGCGCGGTCCTCGCCACCGCCGACACGCTGGACCAAGCGGCAAAAACCCTGGGCATCGATGCTTCGACGCTGTACCGCAAACGCAAGCAGTACAACTTGTGAGCAATAGGCGATGAAACTGGCGATGAAATTGCGGACCCGGCTTTTCCTGAGCATCTCCGCACTGATCACCGTCGCCTTGCTCGGGCTCCTGCTCGGGCTGGTCAGCGTGATGCAGATGGCCGGCAGCCAGGAAGCGCTGACCCGCAGTAACTTCATCACCCTGGACCTGGGACTCAAGCTGCGCCAGACCTTGGGTGATCAGCTGATCATCATGCTCAGCGAGAAGCCTGACTCCGCCGCTTTCGCCGCCTCGAAGCAGCGTTACTTCCAATTGCTGGAGGAAGGCATCGCCCAGGAGCCCGCACAGAACGCAAACGACTACGGCTTCAGGAAAGCCAAGGCTGACTACGAGCGCTTTATCGAAGCTTATGAGGCGTCCCCGGATCCCTCGAGTGTGCTCAGCAGCCATGACAACCTGACGGAAAAATTCAACGCACTGCGCAATGGTCTGATCGCCGAGCACAAGCGCGCGCTGGATAACATCAACGATACCGAGCGCCAGGCTCGGGAGCGGGCACTGCTGATCGCCGGGCTGCTCGCCCTGGTGGGGTTGGCGGTGCTGATCATCGGCTTCGTGACCGCGCAGGCCATTGCCCGGCGTTTCGGGGCGCCCATCGAAGCCTTGGCCAAGGCAGCGGACAATATCGGCCAGGGCAATTTCGATGTCACCCTGCCGATCTCCTCGGCAGTGGAGCTCAACCAGTTGACCCGGCGTTTCGGGATCATGGCCCAGGCGCTACGTGAACATCAGGCCACCAATGTCGATGAGTTGCTGGCCGGCCAGCAGCGTTTGCAGGCCGTGCTCGACAGCATCGACGACGGGCTGCTGATGATCGACCGTCAGGGCCATCTGGAACACCTTAACCCTGTGGCCCAGCGTCAGTTGGGCTGGGAGTCCGATCGCCTGGGGCAGGGATTGGGCACGGCACTGGAGCGCCCTGAACTCGATGAGCAGCTGCAACTGGTGCTGCGCGGCGGCACTCTGGAGCGGGCGCCGGAGGACTTGAGTGTCGAAGTCGACGGCGAGTCGCGACTGCTGACCTATAGCCTGACCCCGGTCAGCCACACCCAGGGCCATATTCTCGGTGCCGTGATGGTGCTGCATGACGTTACGGAGCAGCGTGCCTTCGAACGGGTACGCAGCGAGTTTGTATTGCGCGCCTCCCATGAATTGCGCACACCGGTCACCGGCATGCACATGGCCTTCGGATTATTCCGCGAGCGCGCGCACTTTGCCCCGGACTCCCGGGAAGCCGACCTGCTCGATACCGTGAATGAAGAGATGCAGCGGTTGATGCAGCTGATCAATGACCTGCTGAATTTCTCCCGTTACCAGAACGGTTTGCAGAAACTCACCCTGGCGCCGTGTTCCATCGAGGCGCTGCTGGAACAGGCTGAGTCACGCTTTGCCGCATCGGCCGCCGAGAAGGACATCAGTCTGCTGGTGGAAGTGCAGGGGCCTTTGCCGCGTTTGCAGGCCGATCAGCCACAACTGGAGCGGGTACTCGATAATTTGCTCGACAACGCCTTGCGCCACACCGGTTCCGGCGGGCGGATACGCCTGCACGCCCGGCGCCACGGCGATCGGGTCATCATCAGTGTCGAGGACAACGGCGAAGGCATTGCCTACGGTCAGCAGGGGCGGATCTTCGAGCCGTTCGTGCAGGTCGGACGCAAGAAAGGCGGAGCCGGTCTCGGCCTGGCATTGTGCAAGGAAATCGTGCAATTGCATGGCGGGCGGATGGGCGTCTATTCACGGCCGGGGCAAGGCACTCAGTTCTACATGGCGCTGACGGTTTAGATCGCGGTCACGCTTCGTCATCCAGGCGCCGGCCGCCCGCCCGACGTCGCCCTCGGGTTATCAATTCAATGAACTGAACCGCGCTCAGCGCATGGGCGAACAGCCAGCCCTGGCCGAACTTCACGCCTTCACTGCTCAAGAACTCGGCCTGGGCCTCATGTTCGATACCCTCGGCAATCACCTTCAGATGCAGCGACTGGGCCATGTGAATGATGTGCGGGGCCACACCGCTGCTGGCGGCGTCATGGCCCAACGCATCAATGAACGCCTTGTCGATTTTCAGGCAGTCCACCGGCAGGGTTTGCAAATAGGCGAGGCTGCAGTAGCCGGTGCCAAAATCATCGATCAACACCTGGTGCCCGACATCCCGCAGCGATTGCAGGTTTTCCCGGGCCACCACCACATCGACCAGCCCACGCTCCGTGACCTCGAAGGCAATTTGCCGCGCAGCGACGCGGTGCAGGGTCAGCAGCCTCGCCATCACCTGGCCGATTCTCGGAACCATCACATCACACGCCGCGAGATTGACTGAGATGTACAGTTGCGGGTTGGCGCGCAGCAACTGGCCGAGTTGCTCGAGCAAGCGTTGCAAGACAAAATCCGTCATCTGGCGAATCTGCCCGGTATCCTCCGCCATCGGAATGAACAGGTCGGGACTGGTCAGGGTACCGTCCGGCCTGCGCCAGCGCAGCAGCGCTTCAGCCCCGACACAGTTGCGGCTATCGAGGTCGAAGATCGGTTGATACAGCACCTGCAACTCGCCCCGGCGAATCGCTCCGGCCAGTTCGGCATCCAGCGACTGCCGCTGTTGCACCAGCAGGAACACCAGGAACCCGACGCATATGCCCAGCGCCAGGCTGGCCGGTAGCAGCCACCACCAGACCGACGGGATATGCATGCCCGTACGCAGGCTGATCAACACCAATTGATACTCCGGGTTGTCGGTGGGCATGCGGTATATCAGGCGTGACTGGGTGATCTGCAGCGCATCACGGTTTTTTGGCGGCCAGGCCTCGACCGGCGGCCAGATCTGGGAAGAGCCCAATACCGGAATCGCGCGCGTGCCATGGTCCAGGACTACCAGCAGGCTGCTGCCCGGCGACAGGTCGACCATATCGGTCAAATGCCCGCGAGAGGTCGCGACCCGGAAATTCCCGCGCCCGAGCATCAGGGCGGCGCGGTTTTCATCGGGTTCGGTGGTAGTGTTGAGCCAATAGCTGTAGGTCGGACCCTTGATGTCTGGCGATCGAATCAGCGAAAGCCCTTCCTGGCGGGGGCGATTGGAACAGATTCGCGAGGAGTCCATGTAGGCGGCTTCGTAGACGAAGCGATAATTGAACGTAACCTGTTGCAAGGTCGCGATCATTTCAGCATCGCAACCGCGCAACGGTTGCGCTTCAAGGTCGTCCAGGCTTTCACGCAGTTGCCCGAAGAGCTGTTCCAGGCGGGCGAGAAAGCGCTCACCCTGAGCATTCATTTCTTCGCTTTCGTTTTGCTCGACCTGATGAATGGCGACAAAGAGGCTGCCGGCCATCAATAACGTTGCGCTCAAGACAGCCGACATCAGCCCCAGGAACCAGGGGCGATGGAACCAACTACGGAAGGTCTCTCGAGCAGCAGTCATTGCGTAATATCCGATGGATTACCAATGAGTTATAGCTGCTGATTGGGAAAAAGCCCTGACCGCCGGGCGGGCGCCATTATTTTGTCTGATTCAACACCAAAAGCAGCGCGGCTGTTTGCGCATCCGGCGTGCCATCGAAGCGCGCCGGGCGGAAGTGCATCTGGAAGGCCGCGATCACATGTCGTGTCGCAACATCGAGCTCGCCGGTTTGTGGCACGGCATAACCCAGGTGGGCCAATTGCGCCTGAAACCAACTGATGCTCGGCAACTGATCGGCGAACAGCATTTGCTCGCGCGCGACTGCCTGTTCGTTCGGCCAGATACCCAGACCTTCGGCAGCCAGACGCTTCCAGGGGAACAGCGGCCCCGGGTCCAGTTTGCGAAACGGCGCAATATCGCTATGGCCGATGATGTCGCGAGGCTTGATGCCATGACGCTTGCTGATGTCCTTGAGCAATACGATCAAGGACTGAACCTGATCTTCGCTGTAGGGGTACCACACGCGCCCGGTTGGAGTGTCCTTGAATCCCGGGTTGACGATTTCGATACCAATGGAACTGGAATTCAGCCAGGTCCGGCCATCCCATTCGCTCTCCCCGGCGTGCCAGGCGCGAACGTTTTCATCCATCAGCTTGTAGATGGTGGCGCCCTTGTCGTCACCGATCAGGTAATGACTGCTGACCTCGCCGTGGGTCAGCAGTTGCAGCGAACGCTCCAGCGAGGCGTTGGTGTAATGCACCACCACGAACTGCACACGGCTGTCGTAATTGGCTGAAGGGTGACTGGTGTCATAACGGGGACCGCTGGCGCAGCCGGCCAGCAAAACAAGTGACACGATCAGAGCAAGATATTTCATGGCGAAAGGCAGTACACACAAGACAATAATGCAACAGTGTAACGTAATGCCTTGCGGGCTGACGGCAATCGCCGCGAATTAAACAAAATGGAACAAATGCTCAGCCCGGCTCCACGCGGTTGCGTCCGGCATTTTTTGCACGGTACAACGCCTGATCGGCTCTTTTAAGCACTTGATCGCTGTGCTCACCCGGCCTGAACGCCGACATTCCGACAGACACGGTAATGGTTACCGGCTCCCCCTTGAAGTGGAACGGACAGGCCTCGATGGCGGCACGCAGGCTTTCCAGCAACTTCAGCCCCGCCGCCGGCACCGTGGATGGCATTAACAGCACAAACTCTTCGCCGCCGAACCGGGCAATGAAGTCCGTTCCGCGAAGACGCTTGCGCAACACGCTGGCAATGATCTTCAGCACCTTGTCACCGGCCAGGTGCCCGTAGTTATCGTTGATGCGCTTGAAATGATCGAGGTCGAGCATGGCCAGCAACAGCGTATTGCCATGTTGCTGCCATTGTTTGACTTCATGATCCAGGCGCTCGCTCCAGGCCGCGCGGTTGGGCAGGCCGGTCAACGGGTCAACCAACGCCTTCTGCCGTTGCTCTTCAAGATGCTCGCGGTAACCCTGGGCCTCCTGTTCCATATGGGCGACGCGCTCGGCCAGGCTGTGCAGGCGCGCAGCGACCTCTTGCTCGCGCTCATCACGTTGTTTCTGGTGCTGGTCCATGGTGCCCAGCAAGCCTTCGAGATGGTTTTCCAGAACGTGCTTGAGATCTTCCAGGTCCGCGGCTTCCTGCATGCTGCTTTGCAAGCCATCAACCTGTTCGCGGATCTGCGTGTCCATCTGCCTCGCAGCCGAACGGTTGTCGGCGTGCCCAGCGGTGGCGGCCTGCAAGTTGCTCTGGAACGATTCGAGTCGCTCGTTCAGTCGTTGCAGGTAGGCTTCGAACTCATGCTGGCCGCTGTCGGTAATAGCCAGCATCAACGTGGCAAAGTCGTCGAGAATCGGTAGTAATTCGTACCAGTTCAAACCGTTTTTCAGACGATCGCGCATGGATTCGGCTTGCGGGCGATGGCGCTCGGGCAATGTCAGGTCTTCGAGCAGCCCCAGTAGCGTGTGTTCGATGTGGCTGGCCACCGAGCTGTAGGAGGGCTCGGGGGAATCCGGGAGTGCGTAGAAAGTGTCGTGCCCGGATAGAAGCTGATCTACGGCGACCACCTCCTCTGTCGGAGTCGCAAGCAAGGCCTGGCTATCCGGCGATGCTGGCACGGTCAGCTCGTCGGGGTTCACTTGCGACTCAAGAGGTGTTTCCGGCGTCGGCTTCTCGGCCGACCTGGTTTCTGCCGCGCCTGCCATGGCGGGTTGAGGCTGGGCAGCCGAAGGTGCCAAGTCCACGACTGCCGGAGCAGGGGAAGCCTCGACTGGCTCGGTCGGCGCGGACTCCTCTTCCACTCGCTCAGCCGTGGGTACTTCGCAGTTTGCCGTCTCAATCGCGTCCGGGGCCGACTCAATAACCGCCGCAGGGCTCCCGGCTACGGGGGCCGCCGGCGCAGGAGAAGCAGGCGTTGATGCCACCGTCTCTTCTGTCTCACGACCGCCGAACAATCGCTGCAGCAAGCCCGGCCGACCAGGCTCCGTCGGGGTTTCCAGTTGGCTCAGGGCCTTGCCTTGCAAGCCACTCAGCTCGCTGAGCAACAAGGGTATCTCACGCGCCTGACTGACCCGCGCATCCAGTTGCTTGGCGAAACTCTTGAGTGGCCGGCTCACATCCCGTGGCAGCGGCAATGTTTGCAGTTGAGTGACCAGTGCAGTCAGGGCGGCACTGGTCTGGTTGATCCGGGTTTCCCGACGCTGTTCGGAGTCGAGCACGGCTTTTTCCAGGCGTGGAATCAGCGCGGCCAGGCCAGCGTCCATGTCGTCGGTGCGCACGACCTCGCGCATTTCCTTCATGCATTGGTCAACCGCGCGGTCAGTACCTTCCGCCGCCAGGGTGCTGCGCACCAGCCCGCGACGCAGCAAGTCGAGCCGCGCGTCCCAGCGACGTTCGAGCTTTTCCTGTTGTTCGATGCTTTGGAGGTATTTCTCTTTCCAGCGCTGTGTTTCGTCGCTCATTCATGGGTTCCGCGTGGGGCAGGACTCAACGCGGGCAATGCATCGACCGTGAGCGAACCCGGCAGACGAATCTCTACCGCGACCGGCAGGTGATCGGAAATGGGCTGTGCCAGCACCTCGACCTTTTCCAGGGTCAGGCTCGGGCTCAGCAGGATATGATCCAGGCAGCGCTGGGGGCGCCAGCTGGGGAACGTTGCTTCCAGTTGCGGCGCGAGCAGGCCGAGATCGCGCAACGCGGAATTTTGCAGCAGGTCACTGGCATGGGTGTTCATGTCGCCCATCAGTACCTGGTGTTTGTAGTCGCCAATCAGATCGCGGATGTAGGCCAGTTGCAGGCTGCGCGCCCGGGCGCCCAGTGCCAGGTGCATCATGACGACCACCAGTGCTTCCGGGCCTTCGCCGAACCGTACCAGGATGGCTCCGCGCCCCTTTGGGCCCGGCAACGGATGATCTTCAATGGCCCACGGACGCAATCGGCTGAGCACGCCATTGCTGTGCTGGGCCAGGCGACCGAGATTGCGATTGAGTTGTTGATACCAGTAGGGGAAGGCGCCGAGATGGGCCAGATGCTCAACCTGATTGACGTAGCCTGAACGCAGGCTGCCACCATCGGCCTCCTGCAAGGCGACCAGATCGAAGTCGCCCAGCAGATTGCCGATTTTCTGCAGATTGTCGGCACGCCCGGTGTGCGGCAGCAGATGCTGCCAGCCCCGGGTCAGGTAATGCCGGTAGCGCTCGGTGCTGATGCCGACCTGGATATTGAAACTGAGCAAGCGCAGACGACTGTCTGCGGGCAGGCCCGTGGACTCCAGATGATGCTCGTTGACCCGCGGATCATGCAGGCCAACGATGCGTTCAGTACCCCATCGGCGCATGGCAGTGACTGCCCTTAGTTGGCGGCAGCCTTGTTAGCCGCTCGCTCTTTGTCGATCAGTTTGTCGGCCAGTTGCAGGGCCTGTTCGGCACCGCCGGCGGAGCCCACGTCGAAGCGATATTTGCCATTCACAATCAGGGTTGGAACGCCAGAGATCTCATATTTCTTGGCCAGTTCACGGGCTTGAACGACCTGTCCCTTGATTGCAAAGGAGTCGAAAGTGGCCAGGAACTTTTCCTTGTCTACGCCCTGGGTAGCCAGGAAGTCGGCCATATCATTCTTATCGGTCAGCTTCATTTTTTTGTTCTGGATCGCGTCGAACACCGCAGCATGAACCTTATGCTCAACCCCCATGGATTCAAGAGTCAGGAACATTTGGCCATGAGCATCCCAAGGACCGCCGAACATCGCTGGAATACGCTTGAAGTTCACATCCGATGGCAGTTTTTCGGCCCAGGGATTGATTGTCGGCTCAAAGTGATAGCAGTGCGGGCAGCCATACCAGAACAGCTCCACCACTTCGATCTTGCCAGGCACGGCGACCGGAACCGGATTGCTCAGTTCGACATAAGGTGCGGCGGGGGCTTCAGCAGCCTGGGCAGTCATGCCGAACAGGCTGGCAGCGGCAAAAACGGCGCTGATGATCAGATTACGCATGCTTTACTCCTGGACAAATTTTTCGCCTCGCGCGACGTGTTTTCAGACAGGTCCTGGCGGGCTTGAGTTCTGTAGTGTAACGGCAGCGGCCACAAAAAAGGGCGGCCAAGGCCACCCTTTTTATACTCGTTGCAACGGATTAATCGAGCGTTAACGTTGCGGGCGATATGTACCCCGTTCAACGCCCGACCCGCCGGCCTTAATGCAGGCCCTGGATGTAGCTGGACACCGCGGCGATGTCTTCGTCGCTCAGCTTCTTGGCAATACTCTGCATGGGTTTGGTATCGCCGTCGTTGGTACGGCCGCCGTCTTCCTTGCGGAAATCGGTCAGTTGCTTGGCGATGTATTGAGCGTGCTGGCCACCCAGGTGCGGGAAGCCCGCCGGGGCGTTACCTGCGCCATTTGGCGAGTGGCAGCCGGTGCAGGATGGCAGGCCCTTGGCCAGGTCACCACCGCGGAACAGGGCTTCACCGCGAGCGACGACTTTAGGATCGGCGGCACCGACGCTGCCTTTCTGGCTGGCGAAGTAGGCGGCGATGTCCGCCAGGTCCTGATCGCTCAGGTTGGTCAGCAGGCCGGTCATTTCCAGAACCGTGCGCTTGCCCGACTTGATGTCGTGCAATTGCTTGGTCAGGTAGCGTTCACCCTGACCGGCCAGTTTTGGAAAGTTTGGTGCCATGCTGTTGCCATCCGGGCCGTGGCAGGCGCCACAGACGGCGGCTTTGGCCTGACCGGCTTTTGCATCACCCGGTTGTACTGCCTCACCTGCAGCATGGGCCATGCCGGAGATGCCCACGGTCAACAGCAGACTCACGATCAATTTCTTCATCAGCTAATCCAACTACGGCTAAGGGTTAAGAGTTATGGACCGGGCTTACTCGCTCATCCAAAGGATGATGGCTTGGTAATCCTCGGCACTGCAGTCCATGCACAAACCACGCGGCGGCATCGCCTTGAAACCCTGGGTCACGTGTTGCACCAGCGTCTCCATACCTTTCGCCAACCTCGGCGTCCAAGCATCCTGATCGCCTTTTTTCGGCGCCATGGGTAATTGGCCGGAATGACAGGCACCACAAACACGGTTGTACACAGCTTCCGGATCCTGTGTAGCCTGAGCGCTGTAAAGCGGTATCAAGACACCGGCAGCTAGCAGCCATTTCGTCATAAAACGACCTTTTCAGGGTTGAGAGCGTGCTGCGTTCTAGTGCGCAATCAAGGTCTGTCGCTCTCGTGAACTTCATCCTACGCTGGGACAAAGCGCACACAAAATCTGCGGCATTATATACTGGCGTCACTGAAACGGAAGCGACACTGCTTGCCGCACCCATTCCTGGCGCCGCCCACATCGGAAATCCCATGCAACTCAAGAATCCCATCCTCGGTCTGTGCCAACAGTCCACCTTCATGCTCAGCGCCGCCAAAGTCGACCAATGTCCGGATGACGAGGGCTTCGAAGTCGCCTTCGCCGGGCGTTCCAACGCCGGCAAGTCGAGTGCATTGAACACCCTGACCCACGCCAGCCTGGCGCGCACCTCGAAAACCCCGGGGCGCACGCAACTGTTGAATTTCTTCAAGCTAGACGATGAACGCCGTCTGGTCGACCTGCCGGGCTACGGTTATGCAAAAGTACCGATCCCGCTCAAGCAACACTGGCAGCGTCACCTGGAAGCCTACTTGGGTGGTCGCGAGAGTTTGAAAGGCCTGATCCTGATGATGGACATCCGCCATCCGATGACCGATTTCGACCTGCTGATGCTCGATTGGGCCGTCGCTGCTGGCATGCCGATGCACATTCTGCTGACCAAAGCGGACAAGCTGACCTATGGCGCGGCCAAGAACACGCTGCTCAAGGTCCAGGCGGAAATCCGCAAGGGCTGGGGCGATCTGGTGACGATTCAGCTGTTCTCGGCCCCGAAACGCATGGGCCTGGAAGAAGCCTATACCGTACTGGCAGGCTGGATGGAGCTGGCGGACAAGGGTGTCGAGGTAGAAGCCCAGTAAGGCTGCGAAAGCTGTCTGGGACGCCCCGGACAGCTTTCTGCAGGCAAAAAAAACCCCGGACTTCATATGGGGAGGGAGAAGTTCCGGGGTTCAAGCTCTAGACCGCTAGGGCGGGGTCCAGATATCTGCCAACACTTAACACAACATAGGAGCATCGAAGGGCTTCACCAGCCATTCAGTACCTCTGAGTGGTGCTTCGCAAGATTAGTTCAGATTTTTTTCAAATAGCTTTGAAATAACTTCGATAGCCTTGCGGACTAAGCTGTTTGCGCCCTTCTGCCGCGGCACCATGCCGCAGCAAAACACGACTCTTTTCTGTAGGAGCGAGCGAGCTCCTACAGGAAGGCTCAGTGAGCCTCATCCCAGTTATTTCCAACACCCACTTCGACCAGCAGCGGCACATCCAGTTTCGCGGCTTCGCTCATGTGTACGCGAATTTCATCGCGAACCTGTTCGACCAGGTCCTCACGTACCTCCAGCACCAGTTCATCGTGCACCTGCAAAATGACTTTGGCGTCGAGGCCGGACGCGGTCAGCCAGTTATCCACAGCGACCATGGCTTTCTTGATGATGTCCGCAGCGGTGCCTTGCATCGGTGCGTTGATCGCCGTGCGTTCGGCGGCGGCGCGCTCTTGCGGTTTGTTGGAGTTGATGTCCGGCAGGTACAGGCGACGACCGAAGAACGTCTCGACATAACCTTGCTCGGCGGCCTGGGCCCGCGTGCGGTCCATGTACTGGCGTACGCCGGGGTATCGGGCGAAGTAGGTATCGATGTAGGCCTTGGCGGTCTTGGTGTCGACGCCAATGTCCTTGCCGAGCTTCTGCGCCCCCATGCCGTAGATCAGGCCGAAGTTGATCGCCTTGGCGCTGCGGCGCTGGTCGGAGGTCACCTCGGCCAGTTCGACCTTGAACACTTCGGCGGCGGTCGCGGTGTGCACGTCCAGATTGTGGCGGAAGGCGTTCATCAGCCCTTCATCCCGTGACAGGTGCGCCATGATCCGCAATTCGATCTGCGAGTAGTCCGCCGCCAGCAGCTTGTAACCGGTCGGGGCCACGAAGGCCTGGCGGATACGACGCCCTTCGGCGGTGCGCACCGGGATGTTCTGCAGGTTCGGATCGCTGGAGGACAGGCGCCCGGTGGAGGCGACAGCCTGGTGGTACGACGTATGGATCCGCCCGGTGCGCGGGTTGATCTGTTCCGGCAAACGATCGGTGTAGGTGCTTTTCAGCTTGCTCATGGAGCGATATTCCATGAGCACTTTCGGTAGTCGATAGTCGTCTTCCGCCAGTTTGGCCAACACCTCTTCGGCCGTGGACGGCTGGCCCTTGGCAGTCTTTTTCAGCACCGGCAGGCCGAGCTTCTCGTACAGGATCACGCCGAGTTGCTTGGGTGAACCGAGGTTGAATTCCTCGCCGGCGATCTCGAAGGCTTCGCGCTCAAGTGCAACCATCTTGTCGCCCAGCTCGATGCTTTGCACACCCAGCAAGGCGGCGTCGACGAATGCGCCCTGGCGCTCGATACGCGCCAGCACCGGCACCAACGGGATTTCAATGTCAGTCAGCACACTGGCCAGGCTCGGAATCGCCGAGAGTTTTTCGAACAAGGCCTGGTGCAAACGCAGGGTGATGTCCGCATCTTCGGCGGCATAAGGCCCGGCCTGCTCAAGGGCGATCTGATCGAACGTCAGCTGTTTCACGCCTTTGCCGGCGATGTCCTGGAAACTCACCGTGGTGTGGTCCAGATACTTCTGCGCCAGGCTGTCCATGTCATGGCGCGTGGCCGTGGAGTTGAGCACGTAGGACTCGAGCATGGTATCGAAGGCGATGCCGCGAACGGTGATGCCGTTGTCCTGTACGCCACCGATGGCGCAGTTGGCCAGGATGTTCATGTCGAACTTGGCGTGCTGCCCGACCTTGAGCTTGTTCGGGTCTTCCAGAATCGGCTTGAGCGCGCGCAGGACCGTGTCGCGGTCCAGCTGCTGCGGCACGCCGATGTAGGAATGGGTCAACGGGATGTAGGCCGCTTCGTTAGCCTGAACCGCGAACGACAGCCCCACCAGTTGCGCCTGCTGCGCGTCGATGCCGGTGGTTTCGGTGTCGAAGGCGAACAGCTTGGCGTTGTTCAGCTTTTCCAGCCAGGCATCGAAACGCGCCTGATCGAGGATGGTTTCATAGGCGGCTTCAGCAGCGGCGGCCGGTGCTTCGGCCTCTGGTTCGCTGAACAGATCGGCGGCCAGTGCAGGCTCGGCGGCTGCGCTCAGTTCCAGGCGCTTGGCGTCACGATCAAGGTCGTTCAGCCAGCTCTTGAACTCCAGCAGGCTGTACAACTCGTAGAGTTTCGCCGGATCTTCCGCGCCCATTTGCAAGTCGTCGAGGCCAATGTCCAGCGGCACATCGACCTTGATGGTCGCCAACTGATAGGACAGGAAGGCCATTTCCTTGTGCTCTTCGAGCTTGGCCGGCAGGGTCTTGGCACCGCGAATCGGCAGGGTCGGCACGATGTCGAGCTGTGCATAGAGCTCGGTAAGGCCGCCGTTCACACCGACCAGCAGACCGGAAGCGGTCTTCGGGCCAATCCCCGGAACGCCCGGAATGTTGTCGGAAGAATCGCCCATGAGCGCCAGATAATCGATGATCTGCTCCGGAGCGACGCCGAATTTCTCCTTCACGCCCTCCACGTCCATGCTGCTACCGGTCATGGTGTTGACCAAGGTAATGTGACCATCGACCAGTTGCGCCATGTCCTTGTCGCCCGTGGAGATGATCACCGGACGATCCGCCGCCGCGCTGCTGCGTGCCAGGGTGCCGATCACGTCATCGGCCTCGACGCCTTCGACGCACAGCAGCGGGAAGCCCAGGGCAATCACGCTCTGGTGCAGAGGCTCGATCTGCACGCGCATGTCGTCAGGCATACTCGGACGGTTGGCCTTGTACTCGGCGTACATGTCATCGCGAAAAGTCCCACCCTTGGCGTCGAACACCACGGCGAACGGACTGTTCGGATATTGCTTGCGCAGGCTCTTGAGCATGTTCAACACGCCCTTGACCGCACCGGTCGGCAGGCCTTTGGACGTGGTCAGCGGTGGCAGCGCGTGAAAGGCGCGGTACAGGTAAGAAGAACCGTCCACCAGGACGAGGGGGGCTTGGCTCATGTGCAGGATCAACCTTTTCGGCGGGTCCGGCGCTAGAATAGCGGGACCGTTGACGACAAAGGGACAAGGTTATCATGCGCACACTAAATCGCCTGTTGCTGGCTGGCTTGTTTGCAATCACACCCCTGGCCGTCATGGCAGCGGACGATGCGCCGACACCGGAGCCAGATGTCACGATCCGCACGGAAGGGGACAAGGTCATCCAGGAATACCGCCAAAACGGTTTTCTGTATGCGATCAAAGTCACGCCCAAAGGCGGCAAGCCGTATTTCCTGGTACGCGCCGACGGATCAGAAGGTAACTTCATCCGCTCTGATTACCCGGATATGCTGATTCCGGCGTGGGAAATTTTTAAGTGGTAAGTCGTCCTTAACTTTAATCGGCGCTGGCTCAACAGCGGCGCCCGTACTGGCAGTTTAAACATGTCTGTGTTCACCCCCCTGGCTCGGCCCGAGCTGGAAGCTTTTCTCGCCCCTTATGGCCTCGGCCGCCTGCTTGATTTCCAGGGGATTGCCGCCGGTAGCGAAAACACCAATTTCTTTGTCAGCCTGGAGCAGGGCGAATTTGTCCTGACCCTGGTAGAGCGCGGCCCGGTTCAGGAAATGCCGTTCTTCATCGAACTGCTCGACGTACTGCACGGCGCCGACCTGCCGGTGCCTTACGCCCTGCGCACCACCGACGGCGTGGCCTTGCGCGAACTGGCGGGCAAACCTGCGTTGCTGCAACCGCGCCTGGCCGGCAAGCACATCAAGCAAGCCAATGCGCAACATTGCGCACAGGTCGGTGAGTTGCTCGGCCATCTGCACCTGGCGACCCAGGCCAACATGATCAAGCGCAAAACCGATCGCGGCCTGGACTGGATGCTGGAAGAGGGCACGCAGTTCCTCTCGCACCTCGGTGCCGAACAGAAGGACCTGCTGCAACGGGCGCTGGAAGAAATCACCCGACAGAAAGAAAAAATCCTCGCTCTGCCGCGGGCGAACATTCACGCCGACCTGTTCCGCGACAACGCGATGTTCGAAGGCACCCACCTGACCGGACTGATCGACTTCTACAACGCCTGCTCCGGGCCGATGCTCTACGACGTGGCGATTGCCTTGAACGACTGGTGCTCGGACGACGAGGGCGTGATCGATGGACCGCGAGCACGGGCCTTGCTGGGCGCTTATGCGGCCCTGCGACCGTTCACCGCTGCCGAAGCCGAGTTGTGGCCGACCATGCTGCGGGTGGCTTGCGTACGCTTCTGGTTGTCACGCTTGATCGCGGCAGAGTCGTTCGCCGGGCAGGATGTGTTGATTCACGATCCGATGGAGTTCCAGTTGCGCCTGGCGCAGCGGCAGACGGTCAATACGCCGTTGCCTTTCGCCCTTTAAAAAGCAAAAGATCGCAGCCTTCGGCAGCTCCTACACCGATCTCTGTAGGAGCTGCCGAAGGCTGCGATCTTTTGTTTCAGCGGTTACAACGACTCCAGACACCCCGCCAGATCATTCCCCAATTTCTCCAGCACCTGCTCATAGCCCTGGGCCGTCGCCGGCGTGTACCCGCCCAACGCATCCAGTTCCGCCAGCTTCACCGGCAAACCCGCCACCAGGGTTTCCGCCAGGCGCGGACGCAGCGGTGGTTCGCTGAACACGCAGGTCTTGCCGACTTCCTGCAAGCGCGCGCGCATCGCCGCGACATGCTGGGCACCGGGTTGCACTTCGGCCGCGACGCTGAACACACCCACGTGCTTGAGGCCGTAGGCGTCTTCGAAGTAATCGAACGCTTCGTGGAACACGAAGTAAGGCTTGCCCTGAACATCGGCCAGGCGTTTCTTCAGGCGCACATCCAACGCATCGAGACGCTCGTCGAAGGCTTTAAGGTTGCTCTGATAGCGCACGGCGTTGTCAGGATCGACGGCACTCAGGTCTGCCGCCATTTTCGTGGCGATGACCCGGGCGTTGACCGGCGACAGCCACAAATGCGCATCCAGGCTGCCTGGGCGATGATCGTGGTCGTGGTCGTCGGCTTCTTCGGCGTGGGAGTGGCTATCTTCGGCAAAACGGCGCAGTTTCATGCCTGGCAAATCCTGCACGGCGACGCTGGGCAGCGTACGACCATTGAGCACGCGAGGCAGGAAACCTTCCATGTCCGGGCCGATCCAGTACAGCAGGTCCACCGATTGCACCTTGCGTACGTCGGAGGGGCGCAGCGCATAGTTGTGCGGCGAGGCACCCGGTGGCAGCAAGACCTCAGGGATCGCCACGCCGTCCTGCACCGCAGCGGCAATCAACTGCAGTGGCTTGATGCTGGTAAGGACCTTGACCTCGGCCTGCGCCGGACCGATCAGCAGAAAACTTGCGAAAAATGCGACAAAGATAGAAAAAAGACGGGACACGATGACCACTCGAAGAGGCGAGAACGGGTAACATAATAACGTCTCTCACAAAACTCGTCGCCGCTCATGCTAAAAACACCGATTGCCAGCCGCCCCCACGACCACTCGCATTGCGTTCACAGCGCTTTGTCCGAGGCCGATGCCCTGTGCGCTCGTCAAGGCCTGCGCCTGACCGCATTGCGCCGGCGGGTGCTGGAACTGGTGTGGCAAAGCCACAAGCCGCTGGGTGCCTACGACATTCTCGCGGTCCTCAGCGAGCAGGACGGTCGCCGCGCCGCGCCGCCGACGGTGTACCGCGCGCTGGACTTCCTGCTGGAAAACGGCCTGGTCCATCGCATTTCCTCGCTCAACGCCTTTATCGGCTGCAATCACCCGGAACATGCACACCAGGGCCAGTTCCTGATCTGCCGTGTGTGCCACGCCGCCATCGAGCTCGAGCAAAAGTCCATCAGCGACGCGATCATCGCCAGCGCCAGGGATGTCGGGTTTATCGTCGAAGGCCAGACCGTCGAAGTGGTCGGTCTGTGCTCGGGTTGCCAGGGGGCTTGATGAGCAACGCGCTGATCCGTCTAGAGCAGGTTGCCGTCACGTTCGCCGGGCAACCGGTGCTGGACAACATTGAGCTGAGTGTCGAGCCGGGGCAGATCGTGACCCTGATCGGCCCCAACGGCGCCGGCAAAACCACACTGGTGCGTGCCGTGCTCGGGCTGTTGAAACCGGACAGCGGCAACGTCTGGCGCAAGCCGAAACTGCGAGTCGGCTACATGCCGCAAAAACTCCATGTCGACCCGACCCTGCCGCTGTCGGTATTGCGCTTCCTGCGCCTGGTGCCAGGCGTAGACCGTGCGATGGCCTTGGCGGCACTCAAGGAAGTCGGCGCCGAACAGGTCATCGACAGCCCGGTGCAAAGCGTTTCCGGTGGCGAAATGCAACGCGTGCTGCTGGCCCGGGCCTTGTTGCGCGAACCGGAACTGCTGGTACTCGACGAACCGGTACAGGGTGTCGACGTGGCCGGCCAGGCTGAGTTGTACAGCCTGATCACCCGCCTGCGCGACCGTCACGGTTGCGGTGTGCTGATGGTCTCCCACGATTTGCATCTGGTGATGAGCACCACGGATCAAGTGGTTTGCCTCAATCGTCACGTCTGCTGCTCCGGCCATCCCGAGCAGGTCAGCGGCGATCCGGCGTTCGTTGAGCTGTTCGGAAAAAACGCACAAAGCCTGGCGATTTATCACCACCATCACGACCACGCCCACGACTTGCATGGCTCGGTGGTCAAGGCGCCCGCATCGGGCCAACCCCATGTTCACGGAGATGGCTGCAAGCATGGCTGATTTTCTGCTCTACGCCCTGCTTGCAGGCCTGGCCCTGGCCGTTGTCGCAGGCCCTTTGGGGTCTTTCGTGGTCTGGCGGCGCATGGCTTATTTTGGCGACACCCTGTCCCACGCGGCATTGCTCGGCGTAGCCCTGGGCTTCCTGCTGGACGTCAGCCCGACGGTTGCCGTGACCGTCGGCTGCTTGCTGTTGGCGGTGTTACTGGTGACCTTGCAACAACGCCAGCCATTGGCATCCGACACGCTTTTGGGAATTCTCGCACCCAGCACGCTCTCACTGGGCCTGGTGGTACTAAGCTTCATGCACGAAGTGCGGATCGACCTGATGGCTTATCTGTTCGGCGACCTGCTGGCAATCAGTCCAACCGATCTGGCCTGGATTCTTGGCGGCAGTGCGGCCGTGCTGGCCTTGCTGGTTGCATTGTGGCGGCCATTGCTGGCGATCACGGTGCATGAAGAACTGGCCAGGGTCGAAGGCCTTCCGGTAGCCGGATTGCGCCTGGCGCTGATGTTGCTGATCGCCGTGGTGATTGCCGTGGCGATGAAAATCGTTGGCGTGTTACTGATCACTTCGTTGCTGATCATCCCGGCGGCGGCGGCACAACGTCACGCCCGCTCGCCGGAACAGATGGCACTGGGCGCGAGCCTGCTGGGCATACTCGCCGTGTGTGGCGGATTGGCGTTGTCCTGGTTCAAGGACACCCCGGCCGGCCCGTCGATTGTGGTGGCAGCCGCCGCGCTGTTTCTGCTGAGTTTTGTTCTGCCCCGTCGAGGGGTGTAGACTTGCTCGTTTTTTGCGCAAATAGAGAGTCGCAGGAATGAAGTCGTTCGCCTCCCGTTATCTGCTCCTTGTCGCATTTTCTTTGCTGCTGGGCGCCTGCCAAAGCACGCCACCGGCGGCCACCGAGGCCGCCAATGCGCGAGCCACGGCCATCGTACAGCTGGAACAAAACATCGCCAGCGATGAACTGGCCACCGCCGAAGACCAATTGGCGGCCTTGCAGGCCGAATCGCCCAACGATGCTTCCCTTGAGCAGTACCAACGGCAGCTGGCCGAAGCCTATCTGCGCCGCAGCCAGATCGTGCTGCAAAAGGGTGATGTGGATGCCGCTGCGACCGCCCTGAGCCGTGCCCGCTCGTTGATGCCCAAGGCTCCGGCACTGACCGGCGGAGTCAACGGCTCGATTGCCCAGGCGCGCAAGGCCGAGCTGGAAAAAGCCGAAGCGGCCCTGAAGGCTGCCGAAGCCAAGCCAAAAGCCAAGGTCATCGATCTCACGGCTGAAAGCACTACGGTCTCGCTGAATATCAACGATATGGGCAAACTGCGTCGCCAACTGGATGCCATCGCCGCCGATGTGGTGAATTTTCAGTGCGACGTGAGCATCCAGGCTCCACGCACCAATGATTACCCTTGGCTGGCGACACTGCTGACAAAACGGGTGAACAAGCTCGACCCTGAGTTTGACCTGAAGCTGGAGCGGCAGATTTTGCGCAGTGTTCCGGCGCAGATGGTTCTGAGTCCGCGTAAACCTTAAAAGCTTCGCGAGCAGGCTCGCTCCCACAATGGTTCTGCGTCGTTATACAGATCCAATGTGGGAGCGAGCCTGCTCGCGATGATCTATCTGGCTCCGAAGATCATCAGGCCGGAATCGCCTTGGCCTTCGCCTCCCTGCCCCAAACCCGATGCTGCCCGATCGCGGCGAAAAACGCTTTGATCAACTTCGCATCCGCCCCCAGGATCAATCCCGCATCAGCCTCCAGCTTCAATACATCCAGCAACTGCTTCGCTTCACCCTGCAAGGCGATAGCCTTGAGATGTTTGTATGCCTCCAACAGGTAATGCAACGCCACGCCATCCGTACTCAGCGCCTTGATCGACGCGGCTCCGCCCGGCACGAACACCGCGTCAAATGCCACCGACGGTGAACCCTCCATCGAAGCATCGACAGGCAGAGTTTTGCCATCGGCGGTTTTCACGGGTGCAGAGGTCGGCCCCAGTAATTTCGCGTGAGCCCCCTCTGCCGCAAGCGCTTTCTTCATCGCATCAATCGCAGCGCTATCAACGCCATTGGCCGCCAGAATCGCGACTTTTCGCGTCTTGATGTTCTCCGGCAACAGATTGGCCTGGCTCAATGCCGGAGAGCGATCCGGTGCGGTTTTGCGCACCTCGACGGTTCCTCGAGCCGGCGCAGGCAATCCAAGGTTCTGCGCCACGCGCTTGGCCAACTCCAGATCGATATTGGCGAGAATTTCGTTCACTTCCCGGACGCGGATCGCCTCACGCTCAACCTTGCCCAACTCAAAGCTGTAGGCCGAGATGATGTGCTCCTGTTCGTGCTCACTCATGCTGTGGAAAAACAAACGAGCCTGGGAGAAGTGGTCAGCGAACGATTCGCTGCGCTGGCGAATTTTGTTGGCGTCGATGCGCTCCGGATAGCTCTCGAATCCTCCATCCTGCGCCGAAACAGGCGTTTCCTTTGGCCAGCCACCATCGATGGAGTTCGGCTCATAAGACGCACGTCCCTTGTCGATGGTGGTGCGGTGCTGCGCATCCCGCTGACCGTTGTGGAACGGCGACACCGGACGGTTGATCGGAATCTCGTGAAAGTTCGGCCCGCCGAGTCGGCTGATTTGCGTGTCGGTGTAGGAAAACAATCGGCCTTGCAGCAGAGGGTCGTTGGAGAAATCGATCCCCGGAACGATATGCCCGGGGCAGAAGGCAACCTGCTCGGTTTCGGCGAAGAAGTTGTCCGGGTTGCGATTCAGCACCATCTTGCCCAACGGCGTGATGGGCACGAGTTCTTCGGGGATCAGCTTGGTCGGGTCAAGGATGTCGAAATCGAAGGCGTGTTCATTTTCTTCTTCGATGACCTGCACCCCCAACTCCCATTCCGGATAGTCGCCGATCTCAATCGACTCCCACAGATCCCGCCGATGGTAGTCGGCGTCCTTTCCCGCAAGCTTCTGCGCTTCGTCCCACACCAGGGAGCAAGTGCCGGCCGTAGGGCGCCAGTGGAATTTGACGAAGCGCGACTTGCCCTCGGCATTGATCAGGCGAAAGGTGTGCACGCCGAAGCCCTGCATGCTGCGCAGGCTTTTCGGGATCGCCCGGTCGGACATCGCCCACATCACCATGTGCGCCGACTCCGGCACCAGCGAAACAAAGTCCCAGAAGGTGTCGTGGGCCGAGCCGCCGGTAGGGATCTCGTTATGCGGCTCGGGTTTGACCGCGTGCACGAAGTCGGGAAACTTGATCGCATCCTGTATGAAGAACACCGGCATGTTATTGCCCACCAGGTCGAAGTTGCCTTCGTCGGTGAAGAACTTCACGGCAAAACCCCGCACATCACGCACGGTGTCGCCTGACCCTCGCGGCCCCTGTACCGTGGAAAAGCGCACGAACACCGGGGTTTTCTTCGCGGGGTCCTGCAGGAAACCGGCCTTGGTCAGCACCGAGTGGTTTTCATAGCTCTGGAAATGACCATGGGCGCCGGTGCCGCGAGCGTGAACGATGCGCTCGGGAATGCGCTCGTGATCAAAATGCGTGATCTTTTCACGCATGATGAAATCTTCCAGCAGCGACGGCCCGCGGGCCCCGGCCTTCAGGGTGTTCTGGTTGTCCGCCACCTTCACGCCCTGGTTGGTGCGCAAGGCCTGCTCAGTGGCATCGGAGCGAAATGTTTCCAGGCTGTCGAGCTTGGCATTGGTGTTGTGGCGATCCGGGGTATCGGTCCCGGCCAGGACGCTCTTGGTGGCGGCAGGCTTCTTGGTACTCATCAGGCGTGAACTCCTCAGGCATATTCCAGTGGCCTAAGTAGTGACTGACGAGCTTATTCAGCCGTTCCTTTTTTCTGACCTTTGATCGCGTTATTGCCAAATGACAGGACAAATGCGAAATAAATGCTAAGAACCTCTATACGGACAGGCTAAAATGCGCGCCCGGCTAACCGCTGACCCTTTTCTAACGCGCCCCACAAGGTTCGCTACGTGATCGAGTTTCAAAACGTCCATAAAACCTACCGCGTCGCCGGTAAGGAAATCCCCGCGCTGCATCCGACCAGTCTGACGATTGAGAACGGACAGGTTTTCGGCTTGATTGGTCATTCCGGCGCAGGAAAAAGTACCCTGCTGCGTCTGATCAATCGCCTGGAAAACGCCAGCGGCGGCAAGATCACCGTCGACGGTGAAGAAGTCACCGCGCTCGACGCCAACGGCCTGCGCCGCTTCCGTCAGCAGGTCGGGATGATTTTCCAGCACTTCAACCTGCTGGCCTCCAAGACCGTCGCCGACAACGTCGCACTACCACTGACCCTGGCCGGCGAACTGTCGCGCAGCGAAATCGATTCGCGCGTGGCCGAGTTGCTGGCGCGGGTCGGTTTGTCCGACCACGCGAAAAAATACCCGGCGCAATTGTCCGGCGGGCAAAAGCAGCGTGTGGGCATTGCCCGCGCCCTGGCGACCAAGCCAAAAATCCTGCTGTGCGATGAAGCCACCAGCGCCCTCGACCCGCAAACCACTGCATCGGTCCTGCAATTGCTGGCCGAGATCAATCGCGAACTGAAACTGACCATCGTGTTGATCACCCACGAAATGGACGTAATCCGCCGGGTCTGCGACCAGGTGGCCGTGATGGACGCCGGTGTGATCGTCGAGCAAGGCTCGGTGGCCGAGGTGTTCCTGCATCCGAAGCACCCGACCACCAAACGTTTTGTGCAGGAAGACGAGCAGATCGACGAAAGCGAACAGCGTGACGACTTCGCTCACGTACCGGGTCGCATCGTGCGTCTGACCTTCCAGGGCGAAGCGACCTACGCGCCGTTGCTGGGCACCGTCGCCAGGGAAACCGGGGTGGACTACAGCATCCTGGCCGGCCGTATCGACCGCATCAAAGACATCCCTTACGGGCAACTGACCCTGGCCGTGACCGGCGGTGACATGGAAGCGGCGTTCGCCCGCTTCATCGCAGCCGACGTCCACATGGAGGTGCTGCGCTAATGGAAGCCCTGACAAGTTTTTTCGCCAATATCGACTGGCTCGAAATCTGGCTGGCCACTGGCGACACCCTGCTGATGCTCGGCGGTTCGCTGTTGTTCACCGTACTGCTCGGCTTGCCGCTGGGCGTGCTGCTGTTCCTCTGCAGCCCACGCCAGTTGCTGGAAGCCAAAGGCGTCTACGCGATGTTGTCGCTGGTGGTGAACATTCTGCGTTCGCTGCCGTTCATCATCCTGTTGATCGTGATGATTCCGTTCACCGTGTTGATCACCGGCACATCCCTCGGTGTCGCAGGGGCGATCCCGCCGCTGGTGGTGGGTGCCACGCCGTTCTTCGCGCGTCTGGTGGAAACCGCCCTGCGTGAAGTGGATCGCGGCATCATCGAAGCGACCCAGGCCATGGGTGCAACCACACGGCAGATCATCACCAATGCCTTGCTGCCGGAGGCGCGTCCGGGCATCTTCGCGGCGATTACGGTGACCGCCATTACACTGGTGTCCTACACCGCGATGGCGGGTGTCGTGGGTGCCGGTGGTTTGGGTGACCTGGCGATCCGCTTCGGTTACCAGCGCTTCCAGACCGATGTGATGGTCGTGACGGTGGTGTTGCTGCTGGTCCTGGTCCAGGTACTACAAACCGTTGGCGACAAGTTGGTCGTCCACTTTTCCCGTAAGTAATACATGAGCCGGCCATTCGCTGGCAGGCGCCAAACGGGCGCCTCACAAGGAGTTAGCTGAATGAAAAAACTACTCGTCGCCTTCGCTGCCGTTGCCGCATTCTCGGCCCACGCGGCTGACACCCTGACCGTCGCGGCCACCCCAGTGCCCCACGCCGAGATCCTCGAATTCGTGAAGCCGACTCTGGCCAAAGAAGGCGTGGACCTGAAGGTCAAGGTCTTCACCGACTACATCCAGCCGAACGTGCAGGTCGCGGAAAAGCGCCTGGACGCCAACTTCTTCCAGCACCAGCCGTACCTGGATGAGTTCAACAAGGCCAAGGGTACAAACCTGGTATCTGTCGCCGGTGTGCACCTGGAACCCCTGGGCGCTTACTCGAGCAAGTACAAGACCCTTGCTGAATTGCCTGGCGGCGCCAACGTGGTGATCCCGAACGACGCCACCAACGGCGGCCGTGCACTGTTGCTGATGGCCAAGGCCGGGCTGATCAAGTTGAAGGATTCGAACAACATCCTGTCGACCGTGAAGGACATCACCGAGAACACCAAGGACCTGAAAATCCGCGAACTGGAAGCCGCGACCATCCCGCGCGTGCTGACCCAGGTCGACCTGGCGCTGATCAACACCAACTACGCGCTGGAAGCCAAGCTCGATCCGGCCAAGGACGCGCTGGTCATCGAAGGCAACGACTCGCCGTACGTGAACATCCTGGTAGCTCGCCCGGATGACAAGGACAGCGACGCGATGAAGAAGCTGGTTGCAGCTTTGCACAGCCCGGAAGTGAAGTCCTTCATCCTCGAGAAGTACAAAGGCGCGGTAGTGCCGGCGTTCTGATTGAACTGCGGAAACGAAACAGGGGACGCCAAGTGCGTCCCCTTTTTTGTGCCTTGAAAAATAGATCCCTGTGGGAGCGGGCTTGCTCGCGAAGGCGGTGTGTCAGCCACTATCAATGTCGGCTGAACCACCGCCTTCGCG